>JAAVGM010000001.1 GCA_014800245.1 Bacteroidales bacterium
CCTTCCATCTCCCTTCAGCATCCTGATGAAACCATTCTCTTAATTCCGAGGAGGGTGCAATCGCCTTATCCCACGAATCATAATGGAATGTCTCATGGGATAGCCCGCGAGGCCAAAGGCGATCGATATACACTCTATACCCATCTTCTGAAGAAGCCGGATCATATGCCCTTTTCAATTGAATCTCTTGTACCATACTCTTTTTAATTATTAACTACCATTCTAACATCCAAGAGGAATGAAAAGTTACAAAAAAATTTCAATAGGAAGGTACAACTCATGTATCTCCCTAGTGAAATTTTCACTAACAGAATATTTATATTTCAGAATCAGATTATTACCTTCGAACGGAAGTCGGAGGATACGATGATATACGCCCCTTTGCCGGGGAGAGACAGATAATCACCCGTAGCACCAATTGCAACAAGACGACCATCTGTGGTGAAAACCTCCACCAATGAGTCTCCATTCCCTGCCACAGCTACCTCATTACCATTCAATAACAGACGCAAGCCGGTATTTAATTCNGCATTCTCAATCCCGGAGTTTTTAACAGAAATCTCAGCTGTGCGGAATTCACTGGGTGCATAAGCTTGGTCAAGCGTCTGAACACCTACAGTATATTCTCCATTGCCAAAGGATTCCATTGTATAACTCTTCACTTTGGATGAAAGTGATNTCTGCAAATCTGTGCCCACCTTCAAAAGNCCGGTNTTGATNTCNGCNGGNATCATNGTATANATCTCCCCNGTNGTNNTATTCTTCACAAAGAGNTTATANCGNAGNGANTCAACTGANGATTCTGCATCNGANCCGTCAGTCCAAGTGATTGTCAATTTACCGGAATCGTTGGTGACATTGACANTCTCNGGAGCNGAAGGACGAGTATTNCCGGAAATGCCGNCTTCCTCAGGAGAGTTGCGATAGACGCGGAGTGGAGAAGAATAACACTCGCGACCATCATTATTGCCTACGTACCCTCCGATTATGATATCCATATTTCCGTCGCCGTCATAGTCGCCCATATTTATACCTCCGTCNGCATTNACAGCNACCACAGGATATGATCCNTCNAGATTGAANNTTCCNTCGGCTTTCTGATAGTAAAGACGNGTGCGGAANCCTGANCCGTCGCTTCCCTCTCCGTTTAGGATGATATCCATTCNNCCATCNGCATTCAGATCCACAATCAAGGGATTTGCTCGGCTCGAACCGGGAAGCCCGGTTGCCTCTTCATTCAGNTAGGTATATTCTTCTCCCGGCTTTTNGGCTGAATTAATAAAAAGAGAGGTAAGCACCGACCAATTATCGCCGTTTCCGCAACTTATTATATCAAGATTGCCNTCACCATTCACATCTCCTAATGTCAATTGACCCTGGAAAGCNCCTGAGAGATTGTCNGGAGTATTGTCAGAGAACGTACCGTCGCCATTATTAATATGAGTGCGTAGCTCAGTGGAGGTGCGGTCGCTATAGCCGGCGTAGGCAAAATCAAGCCAACCATCATTGTTGAGGTCGCCAAACATTATNGCGCCATTGGTAGCGGCNGTCAANGGATAATCCACNGNGATGAATCTTCCGCTTCCTCGGTCGTTGAGATAGAGAGTAACCTCTCGCCCATCGCCATAGGTCATGATAGCTAAATCGGAATANCCGTCATGNTTGAAATCTCCTACCGTNACAGGATTATAGAAACCCTCATCTGCAGCTTGTTTCAACCCCGTGTCAGCCACACGGCGAAAACGGAAATTCTNTTTCTCTCCAAGATTCTCGTATAGATAGCAGAATCTTTCTTTCCCGGGTATATTCCAATCTCCTCCTTTGCCGATNATAAGCAAGTCGAGATTGCCGTCATTGTTATAGTCGAAGAATACTCCGTTGGTATATGTCGTGGGTTGCAGGAAGGGATATTTTTCAACNTCAAAAGTGCCTTCTTCGTTAGGACGTGCAAGAATAGCAAGTTCGTCCCAGACATGCGCCGACCCGGATGCTGCAACCATGGCAGCCGTCAAAAATAAATATTTTCTCATTGCTGTGGATTATTTTGCTGTTACTGATGCAGGNCCGTCGGTGAGATATTCAAAGAAATCAAANGAGGCCTTTCCGCAAGGATANTCATCNCCNGNGAGNACGTTGTAATTGTAAAGNCCGGTGCGNANACCTTTCCAATCCCCCTCACCATTTTCGTAGGGATTGCCAAGGGTCTTGAAGTCTTTTCCATCCACGCTATATGAGAAGATGTGCTGATTGGTGAATGTATCGTATTCATACATCAGATACACTTTCCCCTCAGCAGACATCGGAAGCACTTTCTTATTCTCAAACGATCCGTTATTGTCGATATAGAGATATTTTACCGGTGTGCCGGATACATTAGATANCGTGACTCCTACACCAAGATGCTTCGAACCGCCGGATTCAATTCCTGCACAGTCGCCCATCTTCATATNGTTGCAGTCGAGAAGCGTCACTACAGATCCGGTGAATCCCATCAATTTCTGTGTGAGCTGATTCTTGGAATCTTTNAGNTTNTCGGCTTTCATTGAGGCAAGATTCAGCCATCCATCGCTGAATGTTATATTTTCCATCACCGGATTGTGATTGAATTGCCANTGGATTCCGAGCGAATTGCTATCAAAATCATCTGAAGTCTGAGGNGCGAAGGGGGTATTATTCACTCCTGTATTAGGTTTCTGACAAACNTTCATCGGTTCGCCGATTCCATTCATATCATAATCCTCCCCTATCATAGGGAANCCNTCAACCCATTTCACNGGCTGNAGATGNNNCACNCGNCCNAGNACGGGTGTTGACTGGAAATGATAGAACCACCATTCTCCGTCGGGAGTATCNACCAANGCNCCNTGGTGAGGACCGTTNATATTTGTAGANCCTGTTTCAAGAACTCGTTTCCCTTCGTAGGGTCCGTATATATCTTTTGACCTCAACACCGTCTGCCACCCGGTGCCGACTCCTCCCTCGGGAATTGANAGATAGTAGTANCCATCCTTTTTAAAGAGTTTTGTACCTTCNGCTGTAGGTCCTTCATANATTTTCTTNCCTTCATCGAGGAGTGTCTTTCCGTCGGCACTCATCTTATGGATATANATCGGNCCTCCNCCNAGCTGGCTNCGNCCAAGGAANGCNTCNCCNTTGTCGTCCCATAGCGGACAAGGATCCTCCCAACCATAAATATCCTTCACTTGGTAAAGATCACTCCATTCTCCTGCAGGATCTGTGGCTGTGGTGACAAACANTCCNTCNTGNGGCATNCATACNTAAATCCAGAATTTTCCGTCNTGATATCTTAGAGCNGGTGCCCATGTGCCACCNCCATATTTCTGCATATCCGAAAAACCGGGGAGATTAATCTTGTCGTGAACACGCGCNATAATATGCCAATTCACCATATCGTCGGATTCCAAGATTGGCATACCCATAAAGTGGAATTCCGAACAAGTCATATAATATTTATCCCCGACNCGNATNACGTCNGGATCTGAATAGTCAGCATTCAATACAGGATTGGCAAATGTGCCGTCGCCAAGGTCGCCCCAGCGAGAATCATTATACCATCCCGTGGATCCGCCTAAGTCCTGACCTCCGGAGAAGAGACCCATNCTCCCGCTGTTGGTATAATCCCCGAGCACNGGACGCGCTCGATGTTCNCCGGGAAAGAACTCTTGAGTTTTCTCATCGCCATCCCCTACTTTTACAAAAGAAGTCGGCGTCTGCGCCATTAAAGGNGCAATGCCGACTGCACTTACAANTATTGTTAGAAGCTTTTTCATAAATTAGGTTTAAGTGTAAATCGCATTTTAAACTTTAATGCAAAAGTATAGATTTACACTCAAACCCGCTTGCTTATTTNCACCATTNAATGTAACTATTCAACCAACNAAATGGGACAAACCCGTTTTGACATATTATTAAATTTTAAATANTNCGTCAAAAGGTTATTTTATTGCACATAAGCATCTCAGGAAAGGACTCCACAAAAGTCCAGAATGATTTTATCTGAATCTGACGGGAGATTTTTAAACGAACTATGCCCTACTAAGAAAACAATGATGTCGGCAGCCCTGAAGGCATCGGTATAATTGGTGAGTTTGAAAGTGGGATGCCTTTTTATATTCGGTTCGGAAATCATAATTTCCATNTCATTACTCAACTTCATGATTTCGCTCACTATGTCGATAGCCGGCGACTCGCGCAAGTCGTCGATATCCGGTTTAAACGCCAATCCCATCAGTGCTACTTTAGGACGGCGTTTATAGCTCAGTTCGAAATCATTAATGCTCTTCTTTATTTTTGCTATGCACCATTGTGTTTTATATATATTGCTTTTGCGCGCCTGCTGAATAAGATTTGTATCTTTCGGGAATTTTGAAATTAAAAAATAAGGATCGACGGCAATGCAATGTCCTCCGACGCCACAACCCGGAGTGAGAATATTCACACGAGGATGAAGATTAGCGAGACCGATAAGCCTATTGGCATCAATACCGGCATTATCGCAAACGATGGAAAGCTCATTGGCAAAAGCTATCTGAACGTCGCGGAAAGAGTTTTCTACGAGCTTGCACATTTCGGCCGTCCGGGTATCAGTGGTGTGTAACTCTCCTTCAACAAACATTGAATAGAATCGGGAGGCCTTAGCTGCCGAGGCTTCATTTATTCCCCCTATCACCCTATCGTTGTGAGTGAGTTCATATACGGCCCTTCCGGGGATCATTCGTTCGGGACAATATGCGATATAAAGTTTATCGCGCAGTTCGGGGCGTTCCTGATAGATCAAATCAGCCATCTGTTCGGTTGTTCCGACCGGAACAGTGGATTCAATCACAAACAGATTGCCCGGTTCGAGTAATGGTATGACCGTGCGCGTGGCAGCCTCCACAAAACTGATATCAGGCTGTTTCTGATTATTGATGGGTGTTGGAACGAACACTATAAATGCGTCTGCCTTTACAGGGGTTTCACGGGCAATCAGTTTCTTGCAACCGACTGCCTTCCGGAGCAAATCCTGAAGACCGGATTCCACGATATGAGACTGCCCGTCGTTCGTTTGTTTCACTATTGACGGATTTATATCCACTCCCACTATATCCACACCTTTGTTGGCAGCCACTATGGCTGTGGGAAGTCCAATATATCCTAATCCTATAAAGCAAGCTTTCATAATAATCTATTTAGAGCCTCGACAATTCGGGAAGATGCACAGCCATCCCCATAACAACCCTGATATTCGAGTGAGTTATGAGAGTGTAATGAATTGTCAAGGATATTCGATGTTTCAAGTATAATGTTATTTGAGTCCGTTCCGACGAGTCTAACCATCTCCCCAAGTGCTTCTTTTCTTTCGGTGGTTTCGCGCATCACAATCACCGGTTTGCCCAAAGCCGGTGCCTCCTCTTGCACGCCACCGCTATCCGTCAGAATGACAGTGGATTCCGACAGAAGAAAAGAGAATGCAAGATAGCTGAGTGGATTAATGAGGAAAAGATTATCTCGCCTCTCATTGCCGCTTCCGAATAATCTATAGGCTGTCTGCCTGATGTTGGGATTAAGATGCAGGGGATATACAAAGTCGGTGTCGGGATATTTTTGCGCAAGCTGATCGATAGCACGGCATATTGAGGCGAATGCTTCGCCAAAATTCTCGCGTCGATGAGCAGTGATGATCACAAGTTTTCTATTGCGAAGCCGCGATGGGTCATATCCGGCTTCATTGAGTTCCGCAGCGATGTCTCGACGAATTTCCTTTGACGATTTAATTTTATCGACCACCCAATTAAGCGCATCAATTACCGTGTTGCCGGTCACAACTATTTTAGAATCATCAATACCTTCCGACAATAGATTGCTTCGGCATAAAAGGGTCGGAGCAAAATGGAGGGTGGCTATGCGCCCTGTTATCTGACGATTCATCTCTTCGGGCCATGGGGAATAAATATTGTGTGTGCGCAGTCCGGCCTCAACATGACCTACGGGAATCTGACGGTAGAAAGCTGCGAGTGCGGCGGCGGCCGAAGTGGTGGTGTCGCCATGCACGAGAACCATGTCGGGATCGGTTTCGATGAGAACATCACGCATCCCGGTTAGCACATGGGCTGTCAGATCATAAAGATCGTGAACCTTATCCATAATCTGCAAATCATAGTCGGGGGCGATATCAAATACCTCCAATACCTGATCAAGCATCTCCCTATGCTGACCTGTAACACATAATATCGGATCAAAATCATCAGGATATTTTTGCAACTCCCGATAGACCGGAGCCATCTTGATTGCTTCAGGCCGAGTGCCGAAAACGAGTAGAATCCTTTTCATCTATGTGGCAACTATAATTTCATCTATGTGGTTACTATAATTTATTTGCAACAAGCATCCAAGCGAATCGCAAAAGATGAATCTGGCGACTGATTCTCTTAGGCTCCTTCATAAGCCTGTATGCAAACTCCAGATTATGCTCTATCCACCATTTAGGCGCGCGTTTCGCTTTTCCGGTGTATATATCGAAACTACCACCCAAGCCCATATATAAGGCCGGATGGATCTCCTGAAGTTCTGCCATCAATAATTCTTGCCGTGGCGATCCCATTGCCACAAATATAATATCAGGTTTCTTACACCTTATATCGTTAATGACATCCTTTTTCTGACTTTCGGTGGAAAGATAGCCGTTGTGAAAGCCGGCAATTACAATACCGGGGAAATCTTTTTGCAGTTTGCGGGCAGTCTCCTCTACAACTGATTGAGTGCTTCCAAGCAGATAGAATGAACGGGTATGGCAGAAACGTTCTATTATTTTCAACCATAATTCACATCCCGCAATTTTATAGGCATCGTAAACCCCTTTACGCCTGGCAGCTAATAACGGACCTGCGCCGTCGATATAACCAATGCCATTGTTGATAATATCCTTTATCCGGGGATCGCGATTGAGTATTTTCTCGGCATTTACGGCAGCGAGAATTCCCTTCTTGTTATTGATGAATTCGAGTAAATCTTCTGCCCCTTTGAAGGTAGCGACCGTTACACCATTAAGTATAACTTTATTCATGATTCACAAGTTGTCCAAATTTTGTTGTATTTATACCTTTCCGAATAATTTTTGCCGGATTCCCTGCAAGCATACAATTTGGAGGAGCGTCTTTAGTTACAATTGCCCCGGCGCCTATCACACAATTATCACCGATTCTGACACCGCACATAATGATACTATTAACTCCGATAAGGCATCTCGCTCCGATATAGGTATCGGCGTGTATGTTCTTGCAAAAATCGTGAGAGAGAATGATTGCGCCGGAGGCAACAGCACACTCCTCACCTATGTGGATCCCTTTTGGATTGGTTTTGTCTAATTTAGCACCGAATGATATTCTCGTCGTTCTCGAAATATCCATTCCATATATTTTAGTAAGGATAAAGTGCCTTATGAATATAACGACAAGACGGATGAAGTTTCTAATTTTCACCATTTTCCGAGATATATTTCAAATAAAAACTCATGCCATAGAACATCCAGGCATTAGGCCATCTCATATATTTTATTTTATTCAACAAATTTCCCTTTTTCCTATAATAGAATGCTCCATCGGGTGATTGCATATTATCTATGGCCCAGCTAATTGCTTTCTCTAACAAAGGAAGTTCCTTTCCCAACTTATCAAGATGATAAAGTGTAGGAATTGCCTGAGCCACACAATGTAAATCAACTGTGGAATTTATGGAGTCATTTTCATAATATAGGGCGATCCCGGTTTCCTTATTGAAAAAATTAGATATCCAATGTGGGTATCCTTTTTCAATAGCTTTCTCCACCGCCTCATCACATAATATGCGGTTGCAAAAAACAAGACTTTCAAGTTTGAAACCGGTGTGGAAATTATCCCTCCATTTATTCCCGATTTGATCACTATGAGGGAAGGATCCGTCGGGATTTTGCACTGACACAACGGGCAGCACAGACCGAGTGATTTGATTTAATAATTTCTCGTCATTTTTATATTTATATATTTTTGTCAGGGTCTTGCTACCCAGCAGAGTTGCATTATAAACGGCATGTTTATCAAGAGGAGAATATGAAAACATAAAACCATCCGGCTTGGATATCCTATTCAAGTCTTCAAGAATAAACCTCTCTGAGGATAATGCTATATTCAAATATTCTGACCTGCCGGTAATTTGATACGCCCTGAGAAGAGCGTCCACAGCGAAGGATGTGGCCACAACTGTGGGAGTATATGCAGGGAGGTAGAAGGCTATTGACTGCCATCCGAATTCATACCCCCAGCATGCGCCGTGATAATCACCTTTTGAACGGATATCTATCAATAATTGCGCCAGATAGTCTATCTTATTTAATATTTGTTCTGGATTTCCGAAATTGTGTTGTAGAGTCGGGTCCAGGGTCACAGTTTCGTATAGATTACAGTACCCTGATAAGAATAATGCTATCCCTTTAGGGTTATAATCTTTAGATATTATAGCAATCCGACGCAGATTAACAGGACTGAGTTTAAAAAATTGAATCATTATCAAGCGGCATAGCGCTGATTTATTCAGCAACGGCACTGCATTGAAAATCCTGGAGTTGAGACCGTCGTAGGGATCCCACCCCTTGAAATCCTCTGCTTCGCAATACTTTTGCAGCTTGGAAAAAGATTCGACTATACGATTCATAAGGTTTCAAATAATTGTCGGTAAAAGGAAGTTACGGATGCTTGTGAATAGTTCGCCTCAACCACCTTCCGCGGGGTGTAGGATTCAATATTTTTGATAGCTTTTACCACCGCAGTGAGAAAAGCCTGATTTTGTTCTGTCTCGGTATCAAAAAGCTCAACGAGTTCGCCTGACACCCCTGGCTTTACATATTCGGGGAAAGCACAGACATTATGAGCCACGACAGGGACACCACAACTCATCGCCTCAAGAGCCGCTAATCCGAGGCTTTCGCGTGGCGAAGGGAATACAAGCAGATCGATCGTCTGATAAAAAGAGGGCATCACCCTTTTATTCATCCGATTGAATACTTTGCAGCTGCTTCGGTCTATTTGCAGCATCCGTTCTATATAATATCCGGATTCTTTTCCGTAATTAATGATATGAAAAGTAATTGCACGGCCGGTAGCGGATTCAATTTCATGTTTATGCTCACTGAGATAAACAAGCGTGTCAGCCCCTTTTTCTGCGTTTAGTGCGGATGCAAATCCAATCTTGATATCTTTCCGGGGGATTGCATCAGCTGAAAATAAAACCGTATCGACTCCCCCACTCGGAGAAATATGAATATTGTGCTTCAGATTGGGATATTTTTTCCTGAGTTGGATTGAGAAATATTGAGATGGTACAATATTTATTGAATTATTTATAAATTTTTTTAGAAAGAGCGATGAGGTTAGTGAAAGAATGCTTTTACCTACTAAATCATTCCCATGCCAGTGGATTATCCTTCTCTTCTTTCGTATAAAGGGATTGAGGATTAAGGTCCACGCAAAAGGAAGGTGGTTAATATAGACTGTATCGGATGCAGTTCGGGTATTCAGGCATTTCAACCAGAACAGAATATATTTATAGAGTTTATAAATAGTTGTGATGGGGCGGTCAAACCGGATTACAAGCCTATCTACTCCCTGACCGGAATCAATGATACACTTCTCTATACTTCTGATATAAGATGTATATTCGGGGTAACACTCTGACGGATAGCCGTTATTTATCAAGAGAACGTTTTTTCTCATAATACATTAATGAGACTATGTAACCATAGATAGGGGCTGCCATAGTATTGCGGAAGCAATGGCCGGCCACATAGGCAAAGATAAGAAAAGAGGCTGTAATGAATATGACAGCAAAAAGCGTGAAGTCAGGTTGTGATGAATATCTTTTTATAGCCTTTATCATGAAATATACAAAAGGGAAGAATAGCACAAGAAAGCCTATGAGACCATAACCACCCAACAGTTCGTGAAGATCAGCTTCAACCATTCGGTAGGTTGAATGAGTTCCAATTGATTGCGCTACATGATAATAAATGGATGATACACCTCTTCCGAAGGCAATTTCAAACCATTCAAGATTACTTATATATTCCTCGGCGGGAGCCGTCAGCAAGCTACGGGCAGACATCATAGCATCTGCTGTATATTTGGTCAACATATAGCTATCAAACACGGATAATAGGAACTTAATTGCGCTTACTATACAGAGGATATAACTTAAGATAATCAATGGTTTATAAAACCTGAGTCTTTTTCGCATCGAACTATCCGCGGGGCGATATATGAACACGATATAATACATTAGTATAGTCACCCATAATGCTATACCTAACTGGGCTACCCGAGTTCCTACTAAAATTGCGCTCAGCGATATAGTTAGTGTGATCAGCACTCGTTTCCATCCGAAATGAGAGAATATATATAGGCTGCTCGCCACCGAAGCATATAATATTGTCAGTCCCAAATCATTGCCTGCCTTGAAATAGCTTTTGGTACCGAACCCATAGTTTCCACCATAGGTGTGATTTCCGTATCCCGTCACAAACGATATGATTACTGCCATGGCTATAAGAAGACCATAATTTGAAATAATCCTTAATGGATACTGTTTTTGAATCTCTGTTCTATATACAATAAAGAAAGCTATTATGATAAAACAATAGAAAATCTTGCTGAAACTCTCAATCTCCATTCCGGGATTATAGCCGTTATATGGCTCAATTCCACATATTATTATCCATAATGGGGAAGCAAGAATGAAAAACAAGATCGGCATAAGTACCACCCAAATAAGTATGAAGTTTACTCTCTTTTTGAGTAGAAATAACACTCTCGCCATTATAAGAATTCTAAGCAACTGACAGATGGGGATGTATGTATGGAGCTGAACTGTGCAAAATCCCGAGATTAAATCTACAAATATACTGACCGGAAAAATCAATATCAGTAGACGCCTTATTCTCCTCAATATGAGACTTTCGATCGGATTCATAGTTGTATGCTCAAATTTTGTCTCTATCGTGCTGAATCAGTTGATACATAGTTTTAAAGTTATATTTATTCGGAGAATAATTCTTGACACCGGTTGTTACAGATACATGTTATGCCCCACACCAACTCAATTAGCTGGAACGGCTCTTCATTAGTGAGAGTATTTCTCAGTGAAACGAGTGATTCCAATATTCTTGAATATTTTATTCATTCCAAGCATAACTCTTAACACAAGGTATTGCCAATAGATTTTATTAATTTTGAAAAACAATTTGGTTGACTTGTTAACTATACGCTCTTTCTCCTTAGTAGACCAGATATCGGCATATGATACTCCGCCGGCGTGATATACCACTGACGGAAGAATCTCAACTGCTACATGTTTTCGATAACAGTTGTAAAACAGATCTAAATCCTCAGCAAACATCCAATAAGCCTCATTCCACTTTCCTATGAAATCGAACATACTTTTGTGAGCTAAAACTGACGCGCCGAGGTACCATTTAGGATACTCATCGGAATATAATGACCTGATTATAACTTCTATTAGTGGCAATCTATGACCTTGATTTATTATTGTACCGTCAGGATTCTCAAGAAGATGAACGTAAATATTTTTGGTATTCCTGAATGCAATAAGATAAGATTCATCAATGTCGGAACGTAGCAGGGTATCCGGATTCAAAAAATGCAAAAAGTCACCCGTAGCATACTCCGCTCCAAGATTGTTGGCTTTTGCAAAGCCCAGATTCTCCTTTGACTGAATAAAAATATAATTTGGGTTACCTTCAAATTCCTTTTTGCTTTCGGAGAAAGAGATGTCAGATGAGGCATTGTCCACAATAATGATCTCATGCTCAACCATCACATAATCTGAAATGCTTATTAGACAATTCCTCAGAAATGTTCCCGAGTTATAGTTGACGATTATGATACTGACTTTCATTGTAATATAGATGTAATTGTTCTATATATATATGCAACTATTTTTATACCGAGACGCATACAGCAGAAGAGTCTTATATTACCATGGAGAGCCATCTTGTAAGGGAGCCTCCAGCGACGAGGAACCAATTGCTTATGTTTCTCATAATCAAGCCAAGGATACATCAATAGGAATTCCTGAAGCTCTGCCTGATCGCAATTGGCTATACCAATCAGTTTTTCTATGAACCTCCTTTCATTGAATTCTTCATCATAGACAGCACCCTTTTCAGAAAGAAAATCTGCCACTATTTCTGTTGCCCTCAATCGCTGAAGCGTAATTGACGCCGACTTATTTTGTGTATAGGAGCCGGGATTCTGCTTATTATAATGCACGAATGCATGGTCAACTTTTGTGATTACATCTGCATAATACAAAATCTGCATGGCTATGATGAAATCCTCACCATGGTTGATTCCCTCGATGGGGTTTATATTGTGTCTGGTATAGATACTTCTCTTAGTGAGTTTGTTCCATACACTTGGCCCTATTGTTTTGTTTCCATATCTACTTGGAGCTATAATACTCTTGAGGATATCCTCCTTGGTGTCGTAGATAGGACATTCCTTATACTCGTCCCCTCTTTTGAATGTCATGAAAAAGTCTGACACCACAACGTCTGCATTTTTAGCCAAGGCTTCCCCATACATCAATTCAAGCATATCCGGCTCAAAATAGTCATCGCTGTCCAGATGAAGTATATATTCACCGCAGGCCGCTGCAAGACCCGTTTTCCGGGCAGCTGCTAGACCTCGGTTACGGAGATGATTTATTATTTTTATTTGCGAACTGAGATGCGAATATTCATCTATAACAGCTGTCAGCACTTCGATGCTACGGTCTCTCGTGCAGTCATTCACAAAGATAAATTCCACCTTGTCAGTCATGGTCTGTCGAAAAAGTGAACGCACACACCGTTCGATATATTTTTCTACTCCATATATAGGAACAATAACAGATATAGCGATATCTTTCATTTTAAATATGTTATCTATTGGAGATAGTCTCTTTCAAGAATATCCGTAATATAAAATCCAATCTTAATCGCGCTATTGTCACCAAAACCTTTGACCGAAAGTTTCTACAATCCTTAAGTTTCAGTTCAGGCCATAAATTACGCCACCGTTTCATATCGTAAATCATCTTGTGCCTCAGCATTTTGTTCCTAACTCTTGAAAGCTGACGGTTGAGGGCAGACCTCATCTCTTTATCCTCCGGCAAAGAGTAAACAAAGTTTCTGATATAGCTCCACGACTCCACTGCGTCGTCATAATCCTTTCGGGCTGGACGCATAGTCATTGATTCTTGATTTGTACGGTTGTAATGATAGAGAGGCAGCCTTACATAGCTCACGCTTGAACTCAGCGCGTGTGCCAATAATGAAACCGGGTAATCTTCGCCACGGTTGATATTTGGGGTTTCCATTCCGAAAGTCTCATAAAATGAGCGGCGGAACATTCTTATCCAGACCATACAATGAAGTCGCCATTCAAGTAAATCAATCAATTGATTACGCTTGGCACGGTTAAAATCCTGAATTACTGTCTCTGAAGAGTTTTCATACTCATTTATATAGTTGCAAACCACCATATCTGCATCAGAACTTTTCGCCCTCTCATACATTAGGCGGTACATATCAGGCTCTACCCAATCATCGCTGTCGCAATGGATTATATACTCTCCGCGAGCGGCACGCACTCCAGTTTTGCGTGTGGCAGCCAATCCTTTGTTAACGTAATGTGACAGTATAGTTACCTGCGAATACCGTTCCGGATATTCCTTAAGAGTATTCCGCAGAATTTCCATGCTCCGATCGGGAGTACAGTCATCGACAAAAATAAATTCGATACCGATGCGCATGGTTTGCCCGAAGAGCGAGCGTAAGCACCTCTCTATATAACGCTCTACTCCATAGATGGGAACAATTACCGATACTTTAATCTCTTCCATAGGCTTTAACCTCATGCAAATCGTGAAGCCAGGTTTCGACAAACGCAGATAGCTTGCCATAGGTGTTGTCAATATATTCCACGGGCTTATGCAACAATACCGAGAGAATCATCGTGTGAAGTCGAGTGGTGACAACGCGCGAGAATGGTTCAAGAAATTCATATCCTTTTTTCGTCAAAGAATCAAGGATGAATCTGTTTCCTAAAATTTGGATTGCTCTATCCACAATTCTCAAGCGAATGCCATAGCGTCGCAAATCTCTTAAAATTCTCCTCACCCTCTTGAGATTTCTTATCATTAGCTCGAAATATTCAGGTGTGGGCCAGTCGGATGTTACGTCAGCTTCCTGCAGAGCCATCGGCGCATCCTGAGGAAGCTCTTTATCAGATCGGAGAAGAAAAAGAGTTTTTCCCTCTTCCCTATTTCGATGACATTCCAACAGCGAGGGATTGATGCAGAATGCCATATCGGGAGCAAGGTAGATATGATTGCGACTGAAATGAACCGACAGAATGTCGTAGCTTGCTTTGTCGCGGGCAAAGAGATGCAGGTCGGAGTGACCGGCCATTAAATCGGCATCCTTCTCGATTAACTCTTTTTCTTGATAGCAGATTGACTGTGGAAGCATCACAATTCTGTTCTCGGGATAGCGTTTTATGATTTCAAGCCTGGTATCTTGAAGCGGCCTCCATAAATCTCCGAAATTTCCACCTCCCATCAGTAGGATAGTAACGTCTTTATCCAGATTGGGGAAAGGAAAGTAGCCCGCTCCGTAACTCCCCAAGAGTTTAAAGTCGTTTTCTTGAAGAAAATCTAATGCTCCCTGCCATATCAGCAAGTCTCCGATATTCGCGTAATAGGGAGCATCGGCAATAATAACTCGATTGCTCAAGAGTGGCTTTAGATGCCCGGCTATAATCTGACGAAGCTCTGAAATTTTGTTCTCAAAATACTCCATTTTCCATTTATCACATGATAAATTAGACTTCTGACTGAATAAACCAATTTCTGAGCTTTATTCTTACACATAGCCAGATGTTTAGACTTAGAAGTCAACATCTCATTATTATCTGATAATTTCTGAGACAAAAACTGTCGCATCTCTTCTCCAACCCAATGACGCCCATCAACTGTGACGCGGTCGCGCATCTCCAGGTATGTGGGAGTTATAAGTTCGGGGATCATCCCGAGCGTAAGCCATGAGTGACCATTATAGCAATGAGCCTTTTCACATTTCCCTACCGGGCAGAAATCAATTAGAGCCGAAGGATTATCAAAAATTTTTGTGGGTCTTAAACGGTAGCATTGCGAAAGTGATCCGTTCTCCAAATTTATACATCCGCCCCATAACCCGTTATAGCAAAACTCTTTTTGTGGTTCGCCGAATATCCTCATCTTGAAATCAAACAGCGGAGAGTCAAACTGTCCCCAAACTTTGATATAGTCTTCGCGTGAGAGTGAGGAAAGTATCGGTATTTCACGCTTACTTTCATCTCGTGCCACAGTGATATGACAAAGCACCCCGAGATTTTTGAGGCATACTTTCTTAATCTCATCAATATATGGAATTGCGTCATCGGAAGGTGTCAGCTCAACAGTAAACGAAATGTTGCTGCCTTCAATCAGGCGGATGTTGTCAAAATATTTGTCAAGAAGCCCTTTTGACTTTAGCTCCATAAAATGGAAGGAAATCTTTAGGATCAGGTGTTTTTGTAAATCCTCGGGGATTTCCTCTGTCAGCTCCTTGATTCGCTTTGTCGGCAATCCGTTTGTGACCAACATGACGTAGTGACCTTCTTCAAGCAATTCACGTGTTAACTCCACTATATATGGAGCCAAAAGAGTTTCCCCTGCCCCGCATAAGTTGAGCAAGCATGTTCCTCCCAATCGCTCGCGTGAAAGTGCCTTACGGATATGCGAAAGGGTATAGTCGAGAGGCCATACCTCTGCTGACGCGACATGAAGCTGAGTTATGTAGCAATAACTGCATTGTAGATTGCACCTGGTCACCGGCACATAAACATCGAAGTATCTTTTCAGTCTGTCTTTATTCAAGGAATGAAAATTTATATCCGGCTTCTTTAAGCCATTTAACAGTTTCTTTAAATAATCCCTTATTGATGCTTTCCCAAGTACGGAGTTTTATTTTCCCGGCTAACCTTCGGTGGTTATAGTTTTCGGGACTATGCCATAGCTTCCACTCGTGAGTGAACACCACGAGGGTGTCAACATTCTCGATTCGTTTTAAATCACTAAGCACCCTGAAATTATCATCAACCCTCAGGTCGGTCCTTCTGTAGGAGATTTCGTTTTTACTTATCCTCCCCCTTTTCGCTACAGTCATTGCTTCTGAAGCAGTGAGATCATATGATAAGCGGTTGCAATCGTCAGCGCAAAGAAGAGTCTTTACACCTGTCAAGGCGTTTAAAAGCGAATCGGGGGCAAAGAAGTAGTGGAATCGTAGCGTTGATGCAATCATTGATGAATCTGAAAATTGAGCTATTGCTCTATTCAGATTGTTATATGAGTCCCGAAAGTCTGCTACCGTTACCAGACTGTCAAACTCAGCCCTGCTGCTATGATAACCTATCCTTAACCAATCAGATGCTTTTCGGAAATCGTTTTTATATTTCAACGGCATATCTTCAAGGAGGGTATCTGTGCCGTCACCGTTGCGTAAATGTTCATAGGTGTAGAGTGTGATCCGCATACCATATTCTCGATGCAATTCTTGAAGGAAAGCCATGAAGGGATGTTGGAAGAGAGAGTCATAATCCTGTTGATTCCCTATCAGATCGGCAAACACCTCAACATCGTCAAGGCTCAGGTGGACCACTCGGTCGCTCTCTTCGACGTCATTCCGGTATCCCCGGCTGCATGAGCAGACGGCGACGGTGAGGAATAGAACCACAAGAAATATTAAGTTTTTGTACATATCAACCTATCCTTTTTATCACAGCTCGACGGATAATTTTACGTTCCTTGTCGTTCAACCCGATTCCGACCTCAAGAGCTATCACAATCAACATACTTCCCGCTATGGTGATGATCGGATTGATGGTTTGTGTTATTTGCAGATAATGATACCCTGCATATAGAAGAGCGCATACTATTGCCAACATTCCGGCCGGCAAAAAGACCGAATGCAGAATTCTGAAAATGGATATTTCGGGCATATACATCTTAAGTACCCACAATCTGACAATTAATGCGATGATTGCAAGCATGGCAACCACGACAAAGACCGATTGCGGAGCCATCCCATAGCGCAAGAGCATATAGGCAATGAGCAGACTAAGAAGCTGAATCCCTCCAACTGATATTTCATAAATCTTCACATGGCCTGTCGCCCTCACCCCGGCTCCGATACAATAGGTAAAACTTTCAATCTGTGAGATTATAAGCACTAATTGAGTGAATATCGGAGTATAAGCGGGATAGTCTCCAAGCCAGAATTTGAGAATTGGCTCGATGGCCATCAAAATTGGAAATGACAATATCAGGAGCAGATAAAAGGAAATTTTACATCCGTATATAATGAGGCTTTCGGTTTGCTTGAAATCGTTGGCTGAAAAGGTTTTGGTTATCTGAGGATTGAGTGCTGTAGTGAAATTCCGGACAAAACTGTTTAACGCCGTGTTCACTTGTGAGGAGAGCGCGTAAGCAGCATTCACCACCGGCCCGAAGAAGAGATTCAATAAAATATTGCAACCCTGATTTTTCCCCACCCATGACAGTGTGCCGATCGTGCTCCAAGACATAAATCCGGCCATAGGTCGAAAGAGTTCTTTATCGTATATCGCTCGTATTGACCGACATTCCGGAAAGCAGCGCCTGCAATAAATCAGGGTGAGTAACACAAGAAGGGCCGCTGTGCCCATATTGAGAAGCGAATATGCCCGAAGCTTATTAGTGAGTATGAAGGTCAAGGATAAAGCAACTATCAATTTCACCACCACCTCAAAAATACTCAGGACAGCGAATATCTCCATCCTTTCGCGTGCAATAACCACTGCGTTGAGCGGTGTACGAAGGATAGTGAATACAAAAGAGATTACGGCACATTGATATACCCAGTTGGCAGCCGTGAGCTGATCTGAGGGAATCGTCATATAACGATTCAGAAACCACAGGCCGAGTGTTTCCGCCAACACCACCACTATCAGAGATAGCAAGATATGGATGGTGATTGCCGTGCGGAATATCCTGCCGGCACAATTTATGTCATCCCGACCAAGGGAGAACGATAGAAATCTTACCGTGGATAGCGACATCGCTCCGTTAAGGAACGACAACATTACTATTATGCCTCCGACTACATTGTAAATTCCGTAATCAACTGATCCAAGCTCTCTCAGCACTATCCGCGAGGTATAGAGCGAAACGCCCATCACCAGAAACATTCTGAAATAAAGCATCAGAGTGTTTCTGGCTATGTTGGATGTCGAACTAAGAGATCTCTCTTGAGGCAATTAAGATCCTATTTGAAGATAACACCGGCTTTCAGACCAATGAAATTCAGACCTCCTGCGTGACGATATACGTTATATCCGTCGGGTGTGCAGTTTAGTTTCGATTTATAGAAAACACCTATGCGGATGAGTGTATTGCGTAAAGGGATATTGCCGCCGACTTCAATCGTCGGAGTGATCAGACAGCCTGATTTTTTTAGATCCTTCACCACCATCCCGGCTGAAGAACTCCAAGTCTTGGCGCTCAGGGTAGTGAAAAAGACAGGCGAAAAACCTACAAGCCCATAGAATGAGCTTTTCCCGAACGAAAGTCGGCTCCACTCCAACTGAACCGGAACACCTGCCTCAAACATATTGCGGGTATTGGTGTATTTGTTGATTTTGTTGGTGTAGTCCATCCCCAGCGAGAGACCGCAGTTGATGAAAAGATCACGATGGATATTCTTTTTCCATACTCCTTCAACGCCGAAATCTTTTGATGTCTGGCTGTTTGCTGCTGCAAAGGCTGAAACCTGGAAAGCATGATCCGGGTTCTCGGTTCCGGATGTCTGCGCATACGCCTTGCCTCCGAAAATACAGAGGAGGGCAATCATTGTTAAAAAAAGGTGTTTCATTATTGTTGATTAATTTAATTTTGTAGCTTATATAATGCAAAAAAGGCCTTAAGACTCGAATAGAATCTTAAAGCACTTCAACATTAATTTTCTCAATCTTTAATCGGGCAACTCCTCTAATACCGACCGGGACGGCTAAATCTAAAAATTTTTCGTCGCAAGTTAAAATTTCACCTGTCAAACCCATCAAGGGACCTCTCACCACCCGAACCTTATCATTGACCTTTAAGATTGCGGGATCAAATGAGACAGGATATTCCGATTGACCCAGTATAAATTTTAGCCGCGCTATTTGGCGCTCCGGAATTACCGCGAGCTCCTTTACCCCCCCCGGTAGCGATAATGGCTTTATAATCAATGAGTTATTGATTACATCTAAAATCTCTGACTTATCAATTAATACAAAAATCACCATAGGAATCACCACTACCTCCACGAGCTTCTTCCTATCTGACCACTGTCTCAACTGATTTTGAACGGGAAGGTAATTTTCTACGCCGATACTATCAAGATAAGCCCTGACTTTCTTTTCGCTCCTCGGGCGAGTATAGAGGGCTATCCACGATTTTGGGTGCGCTTCGCGGTCGTCAGTCCCATTGACCGACGAAACTCTTCCATAATCTTTAGCGCTTATCATATCTTAAAGAAAATAAAAAACGAGACTTATTTACCTTCTAAAAAGACAATAATTCAGGTACAAAGATAATAATAATTTTATAAACTTAAGTCAATTAAAGAAGTTTTTTATGATTTACACAATGCTATGCGTGATTATATCGACAATGAATATCCTTATTGAGGATTTTTGAGGACAATCTATTTCGGAATAATATCATTTAGAATCATACGTTAATTCAAGCGAAGAAAATACTACAAAAAATGGCTTTTAAAAATTTCAAAGGATATTTATTGGCCGCCATTGCGGCAGCCGCCTATGGCACAAACCCGGTCTTCGCCATCCCTCTTTATGAGCATGGGATGAATCCGAATTCCGTTTTGTTGTTCCGATACCTTATCGGACTCCCCATTCTTGCATGCATCATGAAGGCAAGAAATATATCTTTTGCTATAAAAAAGGAGGAGATTCTCAAAGTAGTGATTTTAGGTTTTCTTATGGCAATCTCCTCCCTTACGCTTTTTGAAAGCTATAAATTCATGAATTCGGGAATCGCCTCCACCCTTCTCTTTGTGTATCCAATCATGGTGGCCGTGCTGATGATATTCCTTTTCCATGAGAGATTTAAGATCTCTGTAGGGTTATGTCTGATAATAATGAGTTTCGGTCTCTTCCTGCTCATGAATCCTCAAGGAGAGGAATCACTCAGCCTTATAGGCATACTATTGGTGATGGTTTCGGCCGGAACATATGCAATCTATATTATCTTTGTGAATGTCTCCAAAACCATCCGCGAGATCCCTACCACCAAGCTGCTCTTTTACGTTTTATCTGCCGGCACATTCTTCTACGTATGTCTGATTCCTTGTGGCTTTGAATTAACATTACCGGAACAGAATCTCGATTGGTTGTCGCTTACAGCCTTAGCTATCATCCCGACGGTTCTTTCCCTGGCATGCACCACGCGAGCCATACAGCTAATAGGCTCCACTCCGACAGCCATTTTCGGCGCTCTCGAACCGGTATCGGCCGTAATCCTTAGCGTAGCAGTGCTTGGTCAGTCGCTCACTACGCGCGATCTCCTCGGCGGTCTCTTTATCATCATTGCCACAACAATCGTAGTAGCCGACAATTCTGTGGATCGCATCATCCTCCATGTCCGCAAAATGTTTCCGAAGCGGAGGAAAAGGTAAAGATTTTCAGTTTACTCTCCCCATCCAATAGAGTATAATAATGCAAAGATAGCTGATATGCCTTAGCATTAAGAAATTATAGTGGATGGAACTTTAATCTTTGAAATGGAACCTTAATCTTTGAAAAGGTCTATAGGAACTATCATCTCCTTAGCACGTGCAGAAGAAATTATCTTATTGTGCAGCAATCTACCGGCAATAACAGAGGGATGCGTATTGAATTTCATAGCGTAATCTTTGATAACATCCAGACTAAAATTACCATTTTCAATGATTTCCCTCTCTTCCTCCGGTTGCAAGAGAATATTAGACGAAAATCTGTTTGCTTCCGTCTCTTTCTTCTGTTCATCTTCAGAATAAGAATCTCTTTCCAAGAATATATCTTTTTTCCCATGAAGAAGAATATGACCTATTTCATGGAACAATGTAAACCAGAAAATATCATAACGCTTGTTGTACCCACTAATTTGAATACAGGGATATCCCTTTATCCAGCGTGTTGAACCACTAACATAGGCTCGCGATAGACATGGAGTATAAAGTAGTTTAACTCCCGATTCTGCTAAAATTTCTTTTGCTTTGGATGCAAAAGAAACAGGCTGTTGACACATTAACGTCTTAAGCACAGGCAAAACTTTCTTTAATTTTGATTCGTCATATTCTTCTACACTCTGCAAAGACGCTTGAATTTCTCCCTGACGAAGCCACGCTGATAAAGCGTACGGATCTTTTGTATTAGAAAGAGAAATACGGAATGCTACTTTTAATTTTTGGTTTAAATAATAATCCTCCCAAGCCTTTACCGAACTAATCTGAAAAAACGACATTAAAGCCTTTGCCTTCTCATGGGTCTCCTTATAGGATGCGACCCATCCTAATTCAGCCATCTGGGAATATGAAAAATTTTTACTCCATGCACATGCTTCTTTCATAACCGTTTCCCTTCGAAGCCGAGCTTTATACTCATCATAGTTTCGTTGTTTATTCAACCAAAAATGAGCCGGGATATTGGTTACACTTTCAAATGCTACTGACATGTCGGAAGTGACAGAACTATCCCCTTTTATTACTGCATGTATTGTTTTTTCAGGCTTTGAAACGCGCAATGCAAATTCTTTTATACTCATATTCATCTCCTTGAGTTTTTCTGCGAGAGTCACTCCAGGATGAAACACTACTTTAGGTACAAATTTTGATGTCGTCATATCAATTAACTTTAAGATTCATTTTCCGTGATAATTTGTTATCTCCACTATCTCAACTCCAACTATCTTTACCCAAAGATATTTCCCATTCTCATCAGAGGGTATTGGATTTTCGAGAGGTTCAAATATTAACCTATAAGGCTGATCCAGATCACAAGCCCACTGCCCTTTCCTATTGGCAGTAAGTTCATGATAATTTCCCGGAAGATACCTTACGTCCTCAAGAGTAACCGCATTATAAAGGTCATCAAGTCGTTGGAGAAACAATGTAGCTCTCCGTTCCCCTAATTCCTTATAGCATTTACGCTCATTTTCGGCAAGCTTCCTGAGTTTATTATTTTGGAATTCTATTTCCATTCATATTTTGAATTACATTTTCCGTTATTAATTTCCACAAAGTTAATATTATTTTTTTTAAGTAACAACATCTCTCATTTAAAAAAGTTAATATAAATATAGAAAATGATTATCCCCATAAATCCCCTCACCCCGCCCGTTCCTGCTCGTTAAAGCGTAAGCCGTAGGCTTGAAAAGTTCTCCGCTTGGATTTTATAGTTTTTCGCTTGTTGAATGAAATAAATAAATCCAAGCGCAGATCCTTAAGCTGCCGCTGCGCTTGAACGAGCAGGAACAGGCGCAGAAATAATTATCCTACTCACCATTAAGCCTAAAGGCTTCCGGAGAAATGCGCAGAAAGATTGCCCAATGACTGCATATTAACCTTAAAAAATTCATTCAATGAATAAAAAAATAAGAAAAAATTTGGAAGATATAACAAAAAAGTAGTAATTTTGTAGGCTATCAAAAACGACTGAGGAAAGATGCCGGAGTGGTCGATCGGGACGGTCTCGAAAACCGTTGTACCCTTTCGGGTACCCAGGGTTCGAATCCCTGTCTTTCCGCTAAATAAATGCTGTAGGTCTTAGACTTGCAGCATTTTATTATTAAACCGATAAGTAATGATTATATAATTGTTCATCGTTTTTATTTTTAGACTTTGACTTAAAACATTCACCCATTAACCTTCTCTACCTATGAATGAAAGAAAATATTATTGGACAAACCGGGCATCACAACATAATATTGATAGATTAAGAAGCCTTATTACTGATCTGCCTGAAAGTAAGCAGATACTCCTTACTGGCAATCCAAGATATATAACTTATATCGTTGACCAGATGGAGAGCAAGAACGGACATAGAATCTATCAGTTTCTCATAGAGTATGATATCTATAATCCTTCTCAAGGAATATATTTCGGATGCAAATCACTCACCAAGAAGGGTCATCACCACCATAATGAATGCGAAAAGGCTCTTTACGAATGGATTCAGATAAGAGAGGAAATGACAAAAAGATTAAACAATGTCTTTGTTGATAAGGATTTCTCCTACCGATTCCGAGAAACTGATAATGCATCGGATAATACTTTCTGGCCTTTCTGGATATCTCTCTACGAGGATGAATCCCCAATGGATGTTGGAGTCAGAGCCCTGCGCATAATTGCAAGAGTATATTCCGATTATGCAAACGGTCGCATAACGAATATAAATTCCCCAGACCAATCTGCCTCAAAGCTTTTAGAAGTACGGACTGCATTTACCAACGAGGCCTTTGAAAGACTAATGATCAAGGTGGAGGAATCTGTGAAGAACGTATCATCGTCGGATAATGGAAAAATAAGCGGAGAGGAAGGCCGACATCTCTTGCAAACCTTTTTCACGAAAGCCGAGGCAACCGGACTGTTGGAGAGATCTCCTAATTATGAAAAGGCATGGAGAATGCAGGAGAATATTTCGGATGTAGAATTCAAGGCCTTGATGAAAGCTCTTTTTGCAAAGATTGGTGAGCTGCTGGTAGGGAAAGGGATCAGAGTGCCCTGGGGTGATGTCACTCGCGTGATGATGCGCAACAACGAGATTGCATATAAGGAACAGGTGAAAACACTCAATGTACAAATGGATGTCGAGAAGAAATATACCCGCATTATAGACGACATTCTAACCAAATAACTATACGTATATTGGTCATAGCATCGCATTTTATTAATTGGTAAGAATCATATGACTATCCTCAAACTTTTTGGGGATAGTCATATTATTTTTTAGTCATTCTCTTTGTATTTTTCTCTTTTCATTTGTTATAAATTTAAATAGCTGTTAATTATTCTTATAGTCATTTTAAACGATTATATTTGAATTCTAAACTTCTATTTAATAGTCAATCTTGGAATTGCACCATACAATTCCTCTATAAACCTTCTAATCTATAAGCCCTATGAGTGAAAATAGAGTTATACCCGCGTCGGAACTGATAATCAATGAGGATGGATCTGCTTTCCATATCCATCTCAAACCTGAGCAGCTCCGCGATAAGATAATTTTTGTCGGCGACCCCGGTCGCGTAGATATGGTGGCCTCTTATTTCGATTCTATCGATTATGACGTCAGCTCCCGTGAATTCCATGCCATCGGAGGCACTTACAAAGGGAAGCCTCTCATGGTGATCTCCCACGGTATCGGTTCGGATAATATCGAAATTGTTATGACCGAACTGGATGCCCTCGCAAATGTGGATTTCAAGACCAGAACCGTTAAACCGGAACATCGCACTCTCGAAATCGTCAGAGTCGGAACATCCGGTTCGCTTCAGGAAGACCTTCACCTTGGCGATTTTGTAATTGCCGAGAAGGGCACCGGAACCGACGGCATTCTTAATTATTATGCCGGTCGAGATGAGGTCTGCGACCTTGAATTTGAAAAAGAATTCTGCATCCACACTAATTGGGATCCCACATGGGCAGCCCCTTACACTGTTGATGCCGACCCGGATCTTGTGGAGAGAATCGGCAAGGATGATATGGTGCGCGGCTTCACAATCTCTGCCGTGGGCTTCTACGCTCCTCAAGGAAGAATGGTCAGACTTAAATTAGCCGATCCCGATCTTAACGAGAAAATCGAAAGCTTCCGCTATAGGGGTCGCCCTGTCACCAACTTCGAAATGGAATCAGGCTGTCTGCAAGGGATGGCAAAATTGTTAGGCCATAAGGCTATGACCGTATGCTGCATCATCGCCGAACGACGTGCCAACAATGCCAACACAGATTACAAACCAAGAGTGAAGGAACTTATCGAAACTGTCCTGGATCGTTTCTAAAATCAAATCAAGCCAAGGAATATCTGTTGCCCGGATGGCGAACCACTATCCCGTCAAACTCAAGTTCGGTGAGTGTTGAGGTGAGAAGCGGAATTCGTATCTTGGTCTTCTGATATAATCCATCTATCGACATTGGATCGGAGGCAAATTTGAGAATTTCATATATCTCTTTTGCCTCCCCTTCCAATTCGGGGAAAAGATTGCGCTGTTTGGCTTCAACTTTCACTCCTGCGGGGCGCCAACCCATTAGCTCGATCACATCTGCCACGGATGTGACCAGACTCGCTTTCTGTTTTCTAATCAAAAGATTGCATCCTTCGCTCATCGGATCGGATGCCCGGCCGGGCACAGCTCCCACCTCGCGGGAATAGGAGAATGCCACATTTGCCGTGCTCATCGCTCCTCCCTTTATCGGAGACTCCACCACTAATGTCAGTTCGCTGAGTCCCGCCACAATTCGGTTGCGCTCAAGGAATCGCTTCTGAAAGGGAGTGGTGCCGGAAGGGTATTCCGAAATTATCGAACCTCCGCTCTTCACAATCTTTCTGGCAAGATCACGATGGGCGGCAGGATAGATTGTATCAAGCCCATGAGCCACTACAGCCACCGTAGGCAATCCATTTTCCAACGCACCTTTATGAGCAAGCGCATCTATCCCATATGCCAAACCGGACACAATCACCATATCCGGGAAATACTCCCCCAACTTCCGGATGAATCCGTCACAAAAAGAGGCGGCATAGGCTGTGCTTCGGCGAGTGCCTACGATATTCATCACATGTTCAGCATCAAGGTCGGTGGAACCTAATTGATAGAGCACTACGGGCGCATCGGGAGTTTCGCGAAGAAGCATGGGATAGCGTTCATCGCCAAGATAATATACATTTATTCCATGTCGCTCCACAAATTCCATCTCTTTCCGAGCTTTGAAAAGCGCCTCCTCACGAAGCACCTTGTCAAATTTAGCACGCGAAAGACCCAAAAGAGAGGTCAATTCCTGCGTGTCTATTTCAAAGAAATCTTCAATCGAAACCCCTGCTTCCTCCAAACGTCTCACTACCTCGGCTGAAATCCCGGGAGTGAAGGAGATCCCTATCTTGAATATGGTGGCTTCCCGATCTGTCATCAGCTTCAATTAGATATATTTCTTTAATCAGATATATTTACTGAACACCTGGGCCAATTCATCCCCGCGGGAAAGCTTTCCGTCTTTAAGCACAACCACAGTGACAATACCTTCCACGCAGACTTCACCATCGCTTCGGATGATATCCTGATGAAATACGAAACGAGCGCCCTTTCTTTCGAGACGCAGACATGATATGAAGCTGTCGCCGCCGCGAAGGGAGGTCTTATATTCCACCTCTATCTTTCTTACCACAGCATCTATCCCTCGATTATGCATCTCTATGAAGGAGAGTCCGGCATCCTTGCAGAAGCGATGACGTGTGTGCTCCATATAATGAAGATAATTGGCATTGTTCACTATCTGCTCACAGTCGAGCTCATAGTCGCGCACCTCCATATCCATTATGAAGCAGTATTTCCTATTTTTATCTTTTATTATTCTCATCTCAATTAATTGTTTTCTGTTTCAATCTCGGAGGCAATCCGTTTTACAGCGGCTGCAAAATCCGTTTCTTTAAAAGCATCGGCAGGAAGATAAAGAAACCCAATACGAGGAGCAAGAAACGGGAACACCACATAATCCTTCCCTACCGTGTATCGTCCAAACCACGAAAAAGGATATTCGTATCTTCGCCACTCCTCTTTATCCTCTTTTTTATCCCCCTTATCCTCTTTATCTTTCTCCTCTTCATCATCTTCCTCTCCCCTCACTTTAAGATAGACCGTCACCGCATCCGTTCCTATCTCTATCCGATGGTCGATGACATTAACATAATTCTCCCCTTTCATGCCATAATTATAATAGAGGATCATCATCATTGCAGGCGCCACAAGGCATATGAGGATGATAGCTAAAAGAAAGATACGATAGTCGAGCAAAAAGCCGAGCATTAGGGAAACGATGAATAAGAATCCCCCTCCGAAGATCCAACTTTGGGCATATCGCTCGAAAAGGAGACGGGCAAACGTGGATCGGTCCACCTTAAATACGTCGCTCTCTATCATCGGCGGTCGCGATTTTCTATCTCCTGCTTGTAGGTCTGCTTATTCTCTTCCATTGCCTGCTGGGCATAACCTGTCCCTTTTTCGTTATAGAGCAAAGGAAGGTTGATATACATATTTTTCCCTTTACGAGTGAATACCTCCCCTCTTTTCTTCACGGCTTCATCGCCAAGGATGGAATGGCCTCCCGGCAGCGAGCCTTTCAACTCGGAATCGACTCCATCGGGAGCAATTCTCACCGCCCGGATCCTTGAAACGGGGGGATACCCTATGCCGGTCCACATTATATATTGATTTTTCACCAACTCCGGATCTACGGATTCCCCTTCTTTCAAAGGCTTGCAACCTTCGATGGCGATTGTGGCAGTGGATTTATATCGGGGGATAAAATCTTCGTCGAGCAAGGCAGTGTTGCCGCTCATAGTGAAATCCTTCTTCTTGCCGTCGTGATAGAATGTGCGGCTTATAGTCTCGGTGAGAAGTTCGGAGGTTATCTCCTTTTTATCTGCATATGGGGCAAGCAGACACTCTGCATTGGCTTCCCTTACAAAGCCGTATCCTTCATTGGGACGACCGCCATGGCTATAGTTGGTGCGGACCAGCATCCCGTCGGGAGAATCTTTCAGATCAAAACGGATATAAGAATGGTTGTTCGTCTCAAAGAAAGCGCCATTTCCATAAGCATCTATCACCCCGAAATTCGCCTCCACTCCCATCGGGCGAGGGAGCGTGTCGAGAAGAACGGCAAAATCATCAACAGTCTTGCAGGAGCGCAATGCCTTTGTCATTACAAACCCCTCCTTATCCATCTTCTTATTCGGCACCTTGTCATCTTTAAGATTATAGGAAGCGGTGTTCATCACGGCAAACCCTGCCTCGTTCATCCCCATCCATGCCTCCTGAAGTTTACGGTCGGCGGCATTATATAGAGCCACATAGGAGAATCCGCCATTTTCAGCCGGCACATATTCCACCTTATTGTCGGTGGTGCTCGTGTCGCGATGTTTCCATAATATCGGGCGACCATAAGGGTTCAAGTCTGCCCCTATAATCGCGGATGTACACGCATGGGAATCAATATCCGAAAATAAAATTGAGCTAATGGCAATAGCTATTATAAATATCTTTTTTATCATATACATAAAATCAGAGGGGAACCTTAATTGGTTTCCCTCTGTAAAATTATGAAATATTTCCTTTATAGCAAAATATTAATAACTCAACTTTCAGAAAGTTGAGGGTTATAAGTTCTAAGATTATCAGTTATGGGAGAAGAGTTTGGTCAATCCAAACAATAATCTATTCTCTTATACCCCTATAACCTCAAATAAATACTTAATCAAGCTTATGGATTACAAGACCTGAGCGCAACTTAGGTTCGAACCATGTCGTCTTCGGAGGCATGATATTACCGGTGTCGGCAATATTGATGAGCTGATCCATAGTGACGGGATAGAGTGCCAAGGCCATTGCCATCTCGCCGCTATCCACGCGCCGCTTAAGCTCGCCAAGACCGCGGATACCCCCTACGAAGTCGATTCTCTTGTCGCCTCGCAGGTCGTGGATTCCGAGGATATCGCGCAAGATAAGGTCGGAAGATACAGTCACGTCGAGCACACCGATCGGGTCAGCATCATTGAATGTGCCCTCCTTTGCAGTGAGCGAATACCAACGGCCGTCAAGATACAGGGAGAAATTGTGAAGCCCTGCAGGCTGATAGATCTCTGTCCCCTTATCCTCTACTACGAAGTTCTCCTCAAGTTTCTTAAGGAATTCAGCAGGAGTGAGTCCGTTAAGGTCTTTCACCACACGGTTGTAGTCGATGATGCGCAGATGCGACGACGGGAAAGCCACAGCCATAAAATAATTATATTCCTCATCTCCCTTATGATCGGGGTTGCCGGATGCCTTTTCTGCGCCTACAAGGGCAGCTGCAGCCGAACGATGATGACCATCGGCAATATAGAGGTTAGGGATTTTTTCAAATTCCTCAGTCACCTTCTTGATAGTGTCCTCATCCTCGATCACCCAGAGAGTATGGCCGAAACCATCAGGAGCCACGAAATCATATTCCGGTTCTTTTGAAGAGACCTCACGAATGATACGCTCCAGCTCCTCATTGTCGGGGAAAGCGAAGAATACGGGTTCGATGTTTGCGTTGTTGCAGCGCACATGCTTCATGCGGTCTTCCTCCTTGTCGCGGCGAGTGAGCTCATGCTTCTTGATGCGGCCCTCCATATAATCAGGAACCCATGCAGCCACCACAAACCCATACTGTGTGCGGCCATCCATTGTCTGGGCATATATATAATAGTTTTCCGCATTATCCTGAACAAGCCATCCCTCTTCCTGGAATTTTTTGAAATTCTCTACAGCTTTGTCGTAGCATGCAGGATCATGCTCGTCGAAACCGGGTTCGAAATCAATCTCCGGCTTGATGATATGATAAAGACTCTTTGCATTTCCTTCTGCCTCCTTGCGGGCTTCTTCAGAATTAAGAACGTCGTAGGGACGCGATGCCACCTCCTCTACAAGATGTCTGGGAGGACGAACGCCTCTGAATGGTTTCACTTTTGCCATGGTATGATTAGCTTTAAGGTTTATGGTTTATGGCGCAAATTTAATTAGCATTTATCAATTTTCCAAATTTTATGGGGAGTTCCACACGGTGGCACAATATGTTTTACAGCAATTTTTTATTTTTAATTTAGAAATTTAGAAATATTTATTTAATTTTGTGAAACGAACTTTAAGAGCACGATTGTTTCATCATTCACTGCTCTTCTTAATTCTAATCATCTCATGAAATTCAACATCGCCAAAGGACAGGGTTATTTTGTGCTCTTGGCACATCTCGGAGCTCTGATCACAGTTATAGCCTGGGGATCTTCATTCCTAAGCACAAAAATTCTAATGGAAGAGGGGGGATTCACTCCCGTGGAAATGTATGTATATCGTTTTGCCGCGGCCTACCTCCTCTTGCTTGCCGTGACATGGAAGAAAATTATGTCTAATTCATGGCGCGACGAGCTGACTCTTGCTCTCTGCGGAATTTGTGCCGGCTCGCTATATTTCATCACTGAAAACTATGCCCTCCGACTTACCACGACCGGGAATGTATCTCTTTTGGCATCCATATCCCCTATCTTCACCACGTTTCTTGTGGCCATAATGTTCAAGCAGCGAATAAAGGCGGGGGTGCTGATCGGTTCGGTTGTGGCGTTTGCGGGAGTGGCATGCATAATATTCAGCCATGGCGGCTCCATGGAACTTCATCCCGGAGGAGACCTTCTGGCTCTTGTGGCCGCTTTCTGCTGGGCGATATATACTGTGGCTATAAAACCGATCATACCCAACTATACCTCCCTCTTCATCACACGCAAACTATTCTTTTATGGGGTGATAACCGCCCTTCCGCTCCTTTTCATCGAGCATGGACCATTACACCTCTCCCTTCTTGTGGATATAGCGCATCCTAAATATCTTTTCAACTTTATCTTCCTCGTGCTGATGTGTTCGCTCTTGGCATATCTGATATGGAATGAGGCTATGAAATATTTAGGACCCGTAGCGGCTAACAACTATCTCTATATGCAGCCGCTTGTCACAATGATTGCCGCATATTTCGTATTAGGAGAGAATATCTACCTCTTAGGCTATATCGGCTGCGTATTGATTATCGGCGGATTGGTGATCTCCGATAAATGGAAGGCATCCATAAGCCCGAGAAAAAGATAAATAAAATAGAGAAAAGATAAATAAGTAAAGAAAAGCCAGATCAGCTATTCCGGAATTCTTTCGGCGACATCCCCGTGTATTTCTTGAAATACTTTCCGAAAAAGGATTGCGATGGGAAATTAAGTTCGTCGGCTATCTGCTGGATATTGAGATTTGTTGATTTTAGAAGCACTTTTGCCTCCAAAATCACAAAACGTTCTATCCACTCCACTGCAGTGAATCCGGTCTGAGCTTTTATTGAGCGAGACAGGTGTTTGGGAGTGATATCGAGTTTGGAAGCATAAAATTCAAGGAAACGCTCTTTCTTATAATTTTCCTGCACAAGAGATAGAAACCGATTAGCCATTCTTCCTTGATTGGTGACTATCTCGTTTTTAAAGGGCTCATAGCATTTATAAAGCGACTTGAATACAAACGATGCCACATCAAACACCAACGCCTCCCCCACGTAAGGATTCCCGCCATCGGAAAGGATTCCGTTGAGCTCAGACACAAACCTGCCGAGAGCCCCCAACACATCGTGCGGCATTGGAACCCATACACGACGCGACATCATGGTGTAGAGCGGCGAATTTGAAAGCAGGAGGAAAAGATTCTCCTCAAATCTCTGAGACATCACGATTACGGCAGCTTCAAAATCCGGGCTGATATAGGAGGGCATAAGGAATTGCGACCTGCGTATCTTCACAAAAGCGGGGCCGACGATCTTATGTGAAATAAGGCTTATCTCTGCATGACATTCCCCGCTCTTGACAAATATCCATGTATTGGCGGCAAACTTCACCGGCTCCGTGAGCGACTGAAGCATCAAAGGGCGAACATTATCTATCACCCAGAAATCCTGATCGAGAATTGCATCGAGAGTTTGAGGAAGATCTATATTATATTTATATCCAATATTCATTATTATCTTGATAATAAATACATTGTTGTGAAATATTATAACGAGCCATACCTTCGGAAGAGATTGCTGCAAACCACCCGGAATCGTTATTCATATCAAAATTAAGAAAAATTTCATTCACAACATTATCATATATGATTTTTTTTGCCGATATTTGCAAAGAAATTCTATAAACAACAATAACAGCAAAGAAAATACCCTCCCCTCTACCTAATAAAATGGAAAGACCAAAATACACTTACGAACAGGTTTATGATTCGGCCCTTGAATATTTCAAGGGTGATGAACTTGCCGCCCGAGTATGGTCGAGCAAATATTCCCTTAAAGATTCTGACGGAAATTTCTATGAGCTAACTCCCGACGATATGCACCATCGCATCGCATCGGAGATAACAAGAATAGAGAAGAAATATCCTAATCCTATGTCGGAAGAGGAAGTTTTTGATCTTTTACGCGGCTTCCGCTATATCGTGCCGCAGGGAAGCCCTATGGCAGGAATAGGAAATACCTTCCAGGTCGGATCTCTTTCAAACTGTTTCGTGATTGGTCTTGACGGTCATCCGGATTCCTATGGAGGCATCATCCGCATCGATGAGGAGCAAGTGCAGCTTATGAAACGCCGTGGGGGTGTGGGCCACGACCTGTCGCACATCCGACCCAAGGGAAGTGCTGTAAAAAATTCAGCACTCACCTCCACCGGTCTGGTTCCTTTCATGGAACGCTATAGCAACAGCACTCGCGAAGTGGCTCAGGATGGTCGTCGCGGTGCGCTTATGATGACAGTGAGCATCAAGCATCCCGATGCAGAGAGCTTCATTGACGCAAAGATGACTGAAGGGAAAGTCACCGGCGCAAATGTCTCTGTCAAGATTGACGACAAGTTTATGGAATGTGCCCTTTCCGGCGAACCTTACAAGCAGCAATTCCCAATAGCAGGCGATAACCCCTCTTTTGTGAAGGAAACTGACGCAACCTCAATCTGGAATAAGATTGTGCATAATGCTTGGAAAAGTGCAGAACCCGGAGTGCTTTTCTGGGACACTATCCAGCGAGAGTCGGTGCCCGACTGTTATGCGGATCTTGGCTTTGAAACCGTATCTACCAACCCTTGTGGCGAAATCCCTCTCTGTCCTTACGATAGCTGCCGTCTGGTAGCCATAAATCTTTACAGCTATGTGAAGAATCCATTCACTCCGGAGGCTTACTTCGATTTCGATCTTTTCCGCAAACATGTAGGAAAGGCACAGAGAATTATGGATGATATCATCGATCTTGAAATGGAGAAGATCGACACAATCATTTCCAAGATTAAGAAAGACCCGGAAACTGATGAGGTGAAATTCACCGAACTGAATCTCTGGAATAAGATCCGCTCCAAAACATTGAAAGGGCGTCGCACCGGTTGCGGCACCACCGGCGAAGGAGATATGCTTGCTGCCCTCGGCCTGAGATATGGCACTCCCGAAGCCACGGATTTTTCCGTGGAAGTGCATCGACACTTGGCTCTCGCCTATTATCGCGCTTCGGTAGAGATGGCTGAAGAGAGAGGTGCTTTCGAGGTGTATGATGCAGAAAGAGAGAAAAACAATCCATATATATCGCGTCTTCGTGAAAGCGATCCCGAACTTTATGAGAGAATGGTGAAATCCGGGCGTAGAAACATCGCCTGTCTCACTATTGCCCCGACCGGCACCACATCTATCATGACCCAGACCTCCTCGGGCATTGAGCCGGTGTTCCTCCCTGTGTATCGCCGCAAGAGAAAGGTCAACCCCAATGACGAGAACGTAAAGGTGGATTTCGTGGATGAGGTTGGAGATTCTTTTGAGGAATATATCGTGTATCATCATAAGTTCCTTGAATGGATGAAGGTCAATGGTATCGAGCCGAAGAAGAATATGACGGCCGAAGAGATTGACGAACTTGTGAAGCGTTCTCCTTACTATAAAGCCACAAGTAATGATGTGGATTGGATGGAGAAAGTAAGAATGCAGGGGGCAGTCCAGAAATGGGTGGATCATTCTATCAGCGTCACCATCAACCTTCCTTCTGATGTCACCGAGGAACTTGTAGGCAAACTCTATGTAGAGGCTTGGAAAGCGGGATGCAAAGGCTGCACCGTCTATCGCGACGGATCTCGCAACAACGTGCTGGCTTCTGTTAAAAGCAAGAAGGATAACCATAATCATTCAGATGCATCCACTCATGAACACCTCTCCAAACGCCCTCGCGAATTGGAGGCGGATGTGGTGAGATTCCAGAACAGCAAGGAGAAATGGATTGCCTTCGTGGGTCTGGTGGGCGGCAAGCCTTATGAAATCTTCACCGGTCTGGTGGATGATGAGGATGGGATCTTCTGCCCCAAGAGCGTGAGCCATGGAAAGATAATCAAGACCGTGGATGCTGAGGGCAAAAAACGATATGACTTCCAATTTGTTAATAAAAGAGGATATAAGACCACAATCGAAGGATTGTCAGAGAAATTCAATCCTGAGTTCTGGAATTATGCCAAACTCATATCGGGTGTGCTCCGCTATGGAATGCCGATAGATCAGGTGCTCAAACTTGTTGGCACACTCGAACTCGATTCCACAAGCATCAACACTTGGAAGAATGGTGTGGAGCGTGCATTGAAGAAGTATCTCCCTAACGGCACTGAGGCCAAGGGTCAGAAATGTCCTCGCTGCGGAGCTGAAACTCTCATCTATCAGGAGGGGTGTCTGATCTGCACCACTTGCGGAAGCTCAAAATGCGGTTAATAAATTAAATTGTTAAACTTTTAATCTAAAAAACATATATTCTTACATGAAAATTTCATTCGTAATCAACTATCACACCGAATGGGGTGAGTCGCTCTATCTCTGCGGAGGTATTCCCGAATTGGGAGGAGGCGACATCCATGAGGCTGTGGAAATGACTCTTGTCAGCCCTGACACATGGGAATTGGTTATCAATCTCCCGCAGGCACCCTCCGACTTCGACTATTCATTCATAGTGAAGGCTCCGAATAAGGAATGGAAGTTTGAATGGGGTGCTCCCCATCGATTCACAGCAGGCCAAGGGATAAAAGATTATGCCATCTTTGATGCATGGCATGCTCAGCCCCACGACAAGCCTTTCTTCTCTTCGGCTTTTGTTGACGGCATGCTGCATCGTCCTTTCCGCGATCAGCCTCTTAAGGCCCTCCCCGGCACAATCTGTTTCCGAATCGAGGCTCCTATGGTGGCTCCCGACGAATGCCTGGCTATCTCAGGAGAGGGTGACGCTTTGGGCAACTGGGATCCTGCAAAGGCTGTCAGAATGAACGATGCCAATTTCCCTCGTTGGGAGGTGAATATTCCGATGAGCGGTGTTGTTTCTCCTTTCGAATATAAATTCCTTATCGTCAATAAGACCACAGGAAGTGTCGTAGGATGGGAGAATAATTCAAATCGCATATACGGCATCCCCCCCACATCCGAGAAGGATCAGGTAGTGGTAGAAGGGGGCAACTTTGCTAATCCTAAAGAGAATTGGAAAGGTGCGGGCACAGCTATCCCGGTATTCTCTATCCGTTCGGAGGAGGATTTCGGTATCGGCGATTTTGTGGATATCAAGAAGCTTGTGGATTGGTGCGTGAAGACCGGTCAGAAGATTCTTCAGGTGCTTCCCGTCAACGATACGATGATGACCAAGACCTGGCTCGATTCATATCCTTATAAGTCTAACTCCACTTTTGCTCTTCATCCTCAGTATATCCGTCTTGAGGAGGTCGGCACTCTAAAGGATGAGACTCGCCGCGATTATTACCGTAATCTTGGCCGTGAGCTCAATGCTCTTTCCGAGATCGACTATGAGCGTGTCAACAATGGCAAGCAAGAGTATCTGCATGAAATTTTTGCTGAAGCAGGAAAGAATACTCTCAAGAGCGATGATTTCAAGAAATTTTATGACAAGAATGCCTATTGGCTGAAGCCTTATGCCGTATGGAGCGTGCTTCGCGACACATATAACACCCCCGACAATAATCTTTGGGGTGAATATGCCTCCTATGATGCGGAAAAGGTAGATAAATTTGCAGAGGATCATTCAGAGGAAGTGAATTTCTATTACTTCGTTCAGTATCATCTCGACCGTCAGCTTCGTTCTGCGCGCGATTATGCTCATAGCAAGGGAGTGGTTTTGAAGGGTGATATTCCAATCGGTATCAGCCGTTTCAGCGCGGATGCATGGCAGACTCCCGAACTCTTCAATATGAACACTCAGGCGGGTGCGCCGCCGGATGATTTCTCCGTGCTCGGTCAGAACTGGGGATTCCCCACCTACAACTGGGATGAGATGTCGAAGGATGGCTTCCAATGGTGGAAGAATCGTTTCCGCAAGATGGCTGAATATTTCGATGCATATCGTATCGATCACATCCTTGGCTTCTTCCGCATCTGGGAGATTCCGATGGATGCCGTGCATGGATTGTTAGGTTATTTCAATCCGGCCCTCCCCTTCTCACCCAACGAAATGCGCGAGCAGTTTGATTTCTGGATTAATCCGGAGATTCAGACCAACCCTCTTATCCTTGAATGGATGCTTGATGAGATGCTTGGGGATCGCAAGGAGGAATTCAAGACTCGCTTCCTCGATCATGTCGGTGGCGACCGTTTCGTGCTTAAGCAGCCGGTCAACACTCAGCGCAAGGTGGAAGATCTCTTCGCCAATGAGGAAAAGAATGAGAAGAATGTGCAGTTTGAGAATGTGCTTTATGCTCTTCTCGACAATGTGCTTTTCATTGAGGATCCTTACAAGCGCGGTCATTATCATCCGCGCATCTCGGCTCAGTTCTCCTATCAGTATCGCATGCTTAATGATTATGAGCGTTGGTGTTTCAATCGCCTTTACAATGATTTCTACTATCATCGCCACAACGATTTCTGGTATGGCAAGGCTATGTGGAAGCTCCCCCCTCTCTTGGATTCAAATTCGATGCTGACTTGTGCGGAAGACCTTGGCATGATTCCCGATTGCGTTCCCGAGGTGATGAGCCGTCTTGAGATTCTCACTCTTGAGATTCAGCGTATGCCGAAAGACCCTTCTTTGGAATTTGGCGATACATGGCGTTATCCCTACTATTCTGTCTGCACCACATCTACTCATGATATGGCCGGCATCCGCGGATGGTGGGAGTCAGATCATGAGGTGGCAAATCATTTCTTCCATAATGTGCTTGGGGAATGGGGCGATGCGCCGCAGTATGCCGAGCCTTGGATCTGCGATAAGATTGTGGATCTTCAGCTCAAATCTCCGTCAATGCTCTGCATCCTCCCCTTGCAGGATTGGCTTTCCACTGATGCCTCTCTGCGTCGTCAGGATCCGCGAGAAGAGCAGATCAATGAGCCTGCTAACCCACGCCACTACTGGCGCTACCGTATGCACCTCACCACTGATCAGCTCCTTGCAGCCGATACATTCAATGCTGCAATGCTTGATAAGATTCAGGTAGCACATCGTTGATTTTCTATATTATTCATTTAACTACAACGGTCTGAAATCATTGCTGATTTCAGACCGTTTTTTTTGCATTAATATACATTTTTCTAATATTACTTGTATATTTCCATAATATTACTTTGATTAAACTTTTTTTAAAACATTATTTTGTTATATTTAGATTATTTACTTACATTTGCATAGAATTAACCTTTTAATCAAACGAAATGATAAAAAGAAGAAGATTTTTAAACTTTATTTCAGCTGTATTTCTGCTGATGGGATTTTCGTGCCTCTCATCATGCAGTAGCGAAGATCCTGTGATTGATAATTCAGAGGATATAAAGGATCAGGAAGAGATTGTTGCCACAGCGTATGAGCCCCTGTCTCTTTCTCCTGCCCAGGCAAAGACTTCCAAAGCTATGGAAGAATTCGCAAGTAAGTATCTTTTGACCGCCATTGAGACCGAGAAGAATGTTGATGGAAATGTGATCGTTTCTCCTATCGGCTTGGATATGATACTCACCATGCTTTCAAATGGTATGGATGAAAGTGCAATCAATGAACTTTGTAGAGTATTAGGTGTAAATGAAGGAGATCTCAATTCACTTTACACCTTGCTCAAGCAAAAATTTGCGGTGGCTGATAACCAAGTTGAATTCTCTTTGGCTAATTCACTTTGGGTGAATAATGGAGTAAATATCAATGAATCTTTCTCCAACTTACTCAAGGATTCCTTTGATGCCGAAACTTATTGCAGAGCATTGGCCACGGATAAAACAAAAACTGAAATCAACCAATGGTGCAGTTTGAAGACCAATGGAATGATACCTAACTTCCTGGAATCAAATCTGGATCCTAATACATTCCTATTCATTGTAAATGCTTTATATTTCAATGGGAAATGGTCGAAACCATTTGATAAAGCCAATACTAAAGACGCTACTTTCACTTCGCTATCCGGCAAACCCCAGCAGGTGAAGATGATGAATTCAACCACCAATGTTTATTATTCCGAACTTAATGACGGAGGGGAAATCATCAGCATACCTTATGGTAATGGTTCTTTCCTTCTTAATATCTATCTTCCGGCAGAAGGAGAAGATCTTCAGAATAGTTTGAGCAAAAATATTCAATTCTTGAGTAAAGGGGCATTCAACACTAAATGTGAATTAAGTATCCCTAAATTCACTTTAGCCTATAAGAATGAAAAGATTTTAGAGGTTATCGGTAAATTAGGGCTAAAATCAATCATGAGCGAAGGCCATCTTGATAACATCTATGAGAAGGCAAGGATTGACTATATTCAGCAATCCACTGCACTTGCCCTTTCAGAAGAAGGAGCTGTGGCAGCTGCTGTAACAGGCGGTGGAGTACTTAGCTCAAATATAGGAGAGGAAGAACCCCAAATTAAAAAAATTGTTATTGACCGTCCCTTCGCTTTCTCCATTACTGAGAAGGAATATGACATAACCTTGCTATCCGGAATAATTAAATCCATGGAGTAAGTTAAATTTAGTCGACATATTAAAACGGGTTGCTACCTTCACAATAGCAACCCGTTTTTTTTCTTTTATGTAATTTTTTTCACTTTAAATCAAATCCCGAACATCTTATCGATCTTTTTCTCGTCAAGGATACAAAACACGGGATTGCCCTCCGGGGTCAGACCCGGATCGGGAAGAGCAAAGAGCGAACTTAAAAGATGCTCCATCTCAATGGTGGAGAGATGCTGACCGCGCCGTATCGCAGAGGATCGGGCCATGACCAAGGCTATACGCTCTACTATTGAATTTTCTGTCACCTTCTCTTTACCATAATTTGCCGATTCTTCTGTCACTGAGTCAAGAATCCGATGGATGATATCTGCCGGGCTTATATTCTTTAGCATGGAAGGAACCGCAGCAATGTTCCAACTGTTGCCACTCTCATATTCGAGCGCAAAACCCATCTTCCTAAGTTCATCTTCCACCTCCGATAAGGCCGCCCGCTGGCTTTCATCAAGAAGAATTGTCTCAGGAAACATTATCCCCTGCGACACTACATTCATATTCTCCACCTTCCGGATATATTCTTCATACAGCACACGCACATGCGCCCTGTGCTGGTCAATGATCAGCAACCCGTTTTCAGAGGGACTGATAATATACTTATCTGCATACTGCATGCAGATAGGGGTCATACCATTCTTAAGATCCTCAGCTTCTTCCAATTCAAATCTGTCCTGAGAATCCATTAGTTTCTGATCGGATTCATCCCACTCCGGAGCTTTACCCCTCACACCCTCCGCAAATGAATCAGCAAGCGTTTTGGTCTTAGGAAACTCTGTGCCGGGACGTCCGCCAAAGAAGCCGGAGTTCTCCTTGTGTGTGGAATTCTTAAAAGAGTCGTAAAGGGATTCCCAATTGCGATCCACTCGCTCAGGGCGATAACTGTCTGTGACAAAAGGATTATAATCCCCCCTCACCTCCAGCACCGGAGCTTCAGGTGCCTCCCCGTCTTTCAAAGGCTGCACGGGAAGCGCATCTGTCTCAAAATCTATGGAAGGAACTGCCGAGAATTTACCCAACGCCGCCTTGATTGTGGCGGTAAGTATAGGCCATATCTGCTGCTCGTATTCAAATTTTATCTCATTCTTCGTAGGGTGGATATTCACATCTATTGTCTGAGGATCGACAGTGAATTTTATGAAATAGCAGGGCTGGGTGTCTGCCGCTATCAGATTCTCAAAACATGACATCACACCTTTATGAAAATAGGGATGACGCATATGGCGCCCGTTCACGAAGAAAAATTGCAACGGATTCCTTCTTCTCGCAAACTCCGGCCGGGAAATAAAGCCTTCGATTTTGACAAGCGAAGTATCCACATTCACCGGAAGCAATTGCATATTGATACTATTCTTCCAGATATCGGCAATCCTCTGTTTCAGGGTTCCTGCACGCAGATCAATCTCGCGGTTTCCCGTGTCGATATGCAAGCGTATCTTATTATTGATCAGAGCGAGTCTTTCAAATTCACGCATGATATTCGAAAGCTCTACACTGTCTGATTTAAGGAATTTACGACGCGCAGGAACATTGAAGAATAGACGCTTCACAGTGAATACAGTTCCCTTCTCACTCATCACCGGCTCTTGTGAAATAACTTTCGAGCCCTCGATAAGCAATTTAGTTCCCATCGACGCATCAGCCGTGCGAGTGCGTATCTCCACCTCGGAAATTGCACATATGGAAGGGAGTGCCTCCCCCCGGAATCCCATCGTGGTCAGGGCAAAGAGATCGTCGGCTGAGCGAATCTTGGATGTGGCGTGGCGTTCGAACGCCATACGTGCATCCGTCTCCGACATTCCGCAACCATTATCGATCACCTGAATCATCGTCTTCCCGGCATCCCTGACAACAATGCGGATATCAGTGGCGCCTGCATCCACAGCATTCTCCACCAACTCCTTTATCACGGAAGCCGGACGCTGGATCACCTCCCCTGCCGCTATCTGATTTGCCACGGAATCAGGCAAAAGTCTTATCACATCACTCATATTTCCCTTATAATCTATTCCTTATTTCCCTGATTAATCTATGTTGAACCCTCAGATTAATCAATAATAATCCCAACATTTATTGCCCGAAATATTCTATAAGTTCGTCGGGGACGTCTCCGAGCTCGTCATCCCATGTTACGCGATCCCCATACCATCGTCTTCTCGGACGCAGGAGTTCGAGCCATTTGAAACCCTGAAGATATTTATCCTCATTCTTTTTCACCAAGAAAAGCGGAGATACAGTCCCGTCAACGTCGGGCCACATCTTGATTTTCTTCATCTCCTTCCCATCCATATCCACCGTGAGATAGCTGCTCTCGGCATGGACAAGCTTATTATATGTAGAGTCGTTTTCCATCGGGAGGAAGATGGTCTCTACGTTCCCATTCACTATTAGATGATCAAGCTGACTATCGCGCAGCAAAGCTTTGATCTCCGACCCGGAAAGCTGATTATAAAAATCTTCATCAATATGCTCAATCACCATTCCGCCTGCCGGAAGATGAGCCCAATCGGCAACAGAGTCAATAAGGTGAACCTTTATTGTATCACCGAATATCTGACGTTCTTCGCTCCATACCACAGGTTTTCGCTGCATATAGAGCATTGAGTCATACTGATGATAGAGAATCGTATCGGCTATCCCTTGCAGGTCGCTTTTGAAGAAACGGGCCTTCCCTATCGCTTTGGCGGCATGATAATTTTTATCCACCATAAATGCCGAATCTCTCCCAAGCTTGTCAAGCTTGGGACGCATCATCTCTATGGAATCCCTGACACGTGCAGCCTCAGCCAAAGCTAAGGAATCAAGGGGGAGAGGAATGGAATTATCTGAATTATCTGAATTATCTGAATTATCCGACTCTTCCAATATCTCGGATTCCTCCAATATTTCCGAATTTTCCAATTGCTCTGATTCTTCCGATATCTCTGTTTTTTCCGGTTCCTCAGATTTTACCGAAGAAGGATCTCTTCTGAAGGCCCATTCCGGCACCCCATCCATTCCAAGAAGCTTCACTGCCTCTCCCGGATTCATCACATAATGAGGGAGCAGAAGAAGGCTCTCCACCATCACATCCACCATCTCCGAAATAGATCCGTAGGCCTGCAGACGCTCGCGAGTGGCCTTGTCCCAATTATGATTCAGACTGTCGGGCCATACCTTCTCTGTGCGCTGGAACGTAAGAATAGTGTCGGCGCGAAGGAATAACGTATCCGGACGAGAATACTCGATGAGAAGAGGATAATCAGTGGCCATAGCCTCCTGCAAGAGATCGTTATACATTCCGAAACCTCCTACAAGCTGCATCTTCCTTGCAGTGTCTGTCAACACCATCGGGCGCGGACGTCTGTTGGGATTGCGGAACATATAAGCCTCGCTTAGATGCCGAAGCTTGTCATAAATCAAAGAGTCTCCCTCAAGCGTCACCACATTCCCCGCCGAATCACGGTGAAGAATAGTGGATCGCGCAGTGAGAGTGGCATTATCCGTCTTGGTGTTATACCATCCTTGAGTGGTGATGATCGTATCATTCTCCCCCTCTATCAAGGTTTCGGTATTGATATCCGCCACTGCGGTCTCAGTGTTATAGGTAAGTTCTTCAGTGAAGAGCTTATAGCCATCTTTATTATTTACCAAGACTACATCTCCACGGAAATCTGCGATTTTAGTGGAGGGTGAATATTGTCCATATTGAGAAGTGAGTGTATTGACTCCATCCACGAGTTTACCGCCGACATTATACCATCCTAAATCCTGAACCAAATCATAGTCGAGACTGTCGGTGGTGAGTGTGACCGACCGATTCATCATTATTACCTCACTCTGCGACGGACCTTTCACCAAAATGGCATGGCGCATCATTCCGTCGTAGAAAAGCTTATCCGCATAAACAAACAGAGTGTCGCCTTGCTTCATCAGCACATGACCAAAGGCATCCATCGAATTGCGCGTAGGCCAATAATAAGCCGAATCGCAATACATGAACATACCTCCCTGACGAAACTCCACTGATCCTTTCACAATCTGACGCTCTTCCATCTCATGAGGAGGGCGATAGAGAGAATCGGCATGCTCCAAGAACACCTTGTCATCCTGATATCGATTCTCTTTCGGGATAGTGGGTTTAAGCGGCTTCTTGGGTTCGGGACGAGTATAAGTTTCTTTTAGCTCTTTCTTCTGCTGATTTGCTTTCTGCTGGGCACTAACTATGGAATACATTCCTGACAATAATATTATTGCCAGGAATGTCATTATAAATTGCGGTGTTTTCCTCAACATGATTTATCTAATGAATACACACTCTGTCGTTTTGTGGCCGGAGCCTATATCGGAATAGAGATCCTACTTCACCCAACCATCATAGGTGAATTCGCAGGCATCCCAACCCTCTCCGATTTTGACATAAGTGGTCTTGATTTTATTCTCCACCCAATCTTTAAGAATCTCATTCTTATGATTGGCCTCATACATCTGCTTCATAAGATTGAAATCGTCGGCAAGAGTGGCCTTATGTCCGGGGATGCGTGAAGTGAGCTTTACAAGCACCACCACATCCTTATTTTTTGCAGCATCTTTCATCACGAATGCATCTGAGAGTTCGCCCGGCTCCATATGTTCTATTCGGCGAGCAATCTCCGGAGGGAGCTGCGACATCTCGAATCGCGAACTTCCTGTCTGAGGATTCATCATCACCCCTTTGTTGTTCTTTGTATCCTTATCCTGCGACACAAACAGAGCTGCATCCTCAAATGAATATTTATCTGCAAGAATCTCTTTTCTGAGAGAGTCGAGGCGCACACGTGCTGTTTCAAGATCCTTTTCATTCACTTTCGGAGTGAGGAGTATGTGGCGGAAATTAGCCTGATCCCCTCTCTTCTCAATAAGCTGAATGATATGATAGCCATACTCTGTCTCCACGATTCTCGAAACCTTATTGGGGTCGTTGAGATTGAAGGCTACATTGGCAAATTCAGGGACATAACGCGAACGGCCTGCAAAACCGAGTTCGCCGCCCTGCGAAGCGGATCCATCCTCGGAATAGAGGATAGCAAGAGTGGAAAACGGGATCTCCCCCTTGTTGACACGATCAGCATAATCGCGGAGACGGGCCTTCACATCCTCTATCTCCTCCTGAGGAATCACAGGATTTATCTTGATGATCTGAGCCTCCACCTGCAGAGGCACATAAGGGATTGAATCTTCAGGCAAAGAGGAATAGAATTTCCTCACATCATTAGGAGTGGCCTTCACATCTTTTGTGAGCTGATTCTGCACCATATTGATCACATATTGATTGCGGATCATATCCACCATCTGCTCTCTAAGGGTACTGTAGGGCTTATTGAAATACTGCTCCACCTTCTCCTTAGATCCAAGGTTATTGACAAACATCTGCATTCTTGCCTCAGCCTCATTCTGCACTGTTCCTTCGCCGGCTTCTATAGTGTCGAGCTTGGCCTGATGCAGATATAGCTTCTCCACTGCAATCTGTTCGGGAATCACACAATAGGGATCGCCGGTGATGGCTCTCCCTTCCTGGCGCATCTGAACATACTGCTCCTCGATTTCGGAGCGGAAAATCGGTTCGTCGCCCACAATCCAGGCAACCTCATCGACTACATTCTTCTTTATCGGAGCCGCCACCATGCACAATGCAGCAAAGACAGCGGGAATCATCCATAATTTCTTGAGATTCACTATTTATCTTTTATTTTTATTTACAAAATCAATTTCCAGTCTCACAAATTCTTGAACAGATCATATTTCCCTCGTTTCAGCGTTCCTTCCCGCAGGGCTTTAATATAGATCTGTCGTTTTAATCCTGCCATATACTCCCCCTTTTTGCGGTCGGAAAGCATCTCGCTTATTTTTCTGAGGGCAAATTCCTTCGGCATCACCTTTCCGCTTCCAACAAAATCAGTGACATGGAGAATATATACCGATCCTCCTCTGACCGTTTCGAAATCGGGATGCTTCATGAGAAATGTGTCGGCATTCTCCACTCTGACCGGAATCTGGCGAGAAAGAGCGTCCCATTCCACCCATCGGTCGGTGAAATATTCATATCCCGTGGCCTCCCGCAGCCCCCTCTTTTCAAGCTTATCGATATCTTCCGCACTCCCGGAAGATATCCATTTCCTGATGTTGTCAAGCTCCGGATCCTTCTCTGATGTGCGGATATATATCCCTTTAAGCAGCGGTTGCTTAAGTATCATGCTGTCGCCATTCTGACGATAATATTCCTCCGCCACGCTCCCATTCACATCAGAAGGAGCGTTATCCCCCATTTTACGAAGATATTCCTCTACAATGAGACGGTTACGATAGTTGGCCGTCAACCGATTGATTCGTTCAATATCCACGATATTCTCTTTTGCCACTCCCTCCAGCACGCGGGTTTCTATCCAATCCTCAACTATCCGATCGAACATCTCCGCACTATCTTCCGGAGTCAAGCCGTAAGGAATAAGAATCTCTACATCGTTGACATAAAGCGAAGAGTCGCCCACTGTTACAAGGATGTCGCCCTCACCCTCTGCTTCCTGATGCTTTTTCGAACAAGAGGACGCAGCGAGAATCAGCAATGATGCAATCAGCGATACTACTCCTTTTACTATACTCATCCTTAAATTATACTCATTATACGGACTTATAATTTGCAAATTTAATGATTTTTTCCGACATAGGATAAAAATAAAGCTGTCTCTAAGCTAAAAAAGCGAGGGAGGAAGTAAATTTTCACTTCCTCCCTCGCTTTTTATATGAAAATTCTATTTTTTCTTAGTGGGGTTTACGCTTTTTAAAACCTTTTCATTCACCTTTACAGGATATTTGCTGAGGAGTTCTTTCTCCCATTCTTCCTGAAGGAGCGTCTGATAATCGCTCGTCACGGCGCCGCGTACATCCTGAAGCTCTTCGGGCATACTGATCACTCTGGGATCAAGCATGAAATATACAGTGTAACGGGGAGAAGAGGGTGTGGCTTCCGGACCGCCGAACACAAGGTTATCGATCATTGCGTTCGAACCCTTCGGCTCAAGAACCTTCATGATGGATACCTCCTTCGGGAATTCCTTACGAATTGTATTCACTAAGGAATCACGACCGATCTCGGCGGCGCATCGCTTCACAAGCTCTGCCACAGAGTCTGTGGAGGCCTGTACGAGATATCCTTTGGCGCGAGGCATGGTCCAGCTATATTTATCGCGATGTGATTCGAAATAATTCTTCAAACCTTCCTCATCCTTGGCTGCCTTATCCCATACCTTCTTGACGCTTACCTCATAGAGGAGCGAACCATCCACGTATTCTTTATAGAGATTTGCATATTCGGGCTTGGAAAGAAGCAGATTTTCCTCTTCATTCTCTACAAGGATTGTGTTGTAATAAGAGTCGATTAGCTGCGCCAATGCCTGCGCGGATGATGCAGGATCAGGATTCTGACGTTTACCGAGATAGCTTATGAATCCGCTTACAGGATATTTCTTCTTTCCGATTGTTGCGAAGTCGGCAGCGTTCCCATTCCATTTAGCATAGAAAGCATCATTCAGACCGGTCTGTGAAGCATCTTTCTTGAGGGCTTCAACAGTGGCTGCGTTTAGTTTTCCTTTGTTTTTCTTGGCAAGAGTCTCGCTCTGATGATTGCGAATCATTCTCGAACGGGGATCCTGGTCGGAGGCAATTATGTTGAGAAACTTAGGCTTAAGTTCCTTGGCCGAAGGTGCGCCCTTATGGTCGAGTTTATAGATAATATGATATCCATATGAAGTCTTGAAAGGCTCGCTAATCTCGCCATCCTTTAGAGCGAATGCTGTAGAATCAAACTCTGCCACCATTCTTCCGCGTCCGAACCAAGGAAGCTTTCCTCCCTCTCTGCCGGAACCCTTGTCGTCGGAAAAGCGACGTGCAAGATCTTCAAATTGCGAGGGATCCTTCTTCACAATATTGTAGAGGCTGTCGATTGTGGCTTTTGCAGCAACTTCCTGATCGGCATTCTTTCCTTGTGTGAGAATGAGGATATGCTCTGCAAGCACCTCGCCGCTGGCGGGACGATGTTTTCCTCCTTTAAGGATGTGATAGCCCATCGGACTTTCCACCACCTCCGAGATCTCACCATCAGCAAGAGTATAGGCTGCGGTCTCGAATTCATATGGGTATTGGAGGGCTGTGATATATCCCATCAGACCGCCACGCGAGTTGCTTCCGCGGTCGCCGGAGTATTGTTTTGCCAATTCTTCAAAATCGCCTCCATTCTTCAACACAGACAGAAGGCTGTCGGCACGCTGACGCAAAGCAGGATTCTGGGAAGCATCACGGCTCTTGAAAATCATTATGTGACGAGCCTCAACCTCCTCCTGTGCTCTCTTGGCTGCCTCATCAAGAAGTTGATACATATATGTGGAGTCGGCAAGATAGGGAGCTGCCAAATCATGACGATATTGCTCCATCTCTTTCTTGAAATTCTGCATTGTGTCAAGACCCTCCGCACGCGCATCCTCAACTTTCAATTTATAAAGCTTGAACAGCTCTGCGTAATCATCTATGGGCTGAGCGCTCATCTGCTGCTGGCTGTTCTTATGATAAAGATATTCAAATTCAGATTTGGGAACATCCTTACCGTTTACTGTCATGACGACAGCATCTTTCGCGGCGAGAGCCAAGGCAAATGCCGAGATTCCCACTCCGACAAGCATCTTAGTTTTCATATTATTTATATACGGACTTTTCATTTTCTTTCATATAAACGGCGGGATTCCCCGAAAATTGTTAATTCTTGAGAATCCCGCATTATTTATTTAATTGAAGTATCGCCGACACATGATCAATTGCCCATTTCCGACAGGAATTTCACTCTCACAAGACGGATCTTATCTTCGTCGGCTTCGTCGCCTAATTCCTGAATCGCTTCTTCGATATTGTCTTCCTCTTGCTCGCGGAAGAAATCTTCGATATCATTCACAAGATCTTCATCCATCTCTTCATAGATATAATAATCTATATCTATCTTTGTGCCGGATTCCACGATTGATTCGAGTTCGTCAATCAATTCCGGGAATTCAAGCCCTTTCCCTTCAGCAAGCTCTTCAAGATCGATCTTTCGGTCGATAGCCTGGATGATTGCCACTTTAAGATTATTCTTCTTAGGCACTGCCCGCACTCTTATATCTTCCGGACGGATTATCTCGTTTTCCTCCACATGACGCTTTATCAACTCAAGGAAATCCTTTCCATATCTTTGTGCTTTCCCTAATCCTACACCGGGAATGGATAGCAACTCCTCTTCGGTGACGGGATAGGTTGTGGCCATGGCTTCGAGCGATGGATCCTGGAATATCACATAAGGCGGAAGGTCAAGTTTGCGTGCCTTCTGTTTCCGAAGATCCCTGAGCATGGCATAAAGTTCGGGATCCGCCACACAAGACACGCCTGTGCGCACCTGCGGTTCGGAATCTATTTCTGTATAGTCGCGGTCTTCAACAATCTTGAATTCCGTGGGCTCCTCAATGAATTTTCGCCCCGCCTCCGTGAGCTTCAATACGCCATAACTTTCCAGATCTCTTTCCAGATAACCTCCGATCACAGCCTGGCGCAAGAGCGACATACATAGTTTCTCTTCATATTCTTTCAGACATCCGAATAGTTCGAGCTGCTCGTCGCCATTCGTTTTCACTTCATCCGTACATCTCCCGATAAGAAGATTGCCTATATATTCCTGCTTATATTTTTCGCCGGCAGAAAGTATTAGTTCGAGAGCCATTGCAAGCTCCTCGGATGCCTCTATCTCTTTGCGAGGATAAGTGCAGTTGTCGCAGCAACCGCAATTTTCCTCCTTATATTCTTCGCCGAAATAATGAAGAAGTATTTTACGCCGGCACACTGAAGATTCAGCATATCCGGCTGTCTCCATAAGAAGCTGTCGGCTGATCTCCTGCTCGCTGCTTGTCTTGCTCTGCATGAGCTTATCGAGTTTCTGCAGATCTTTGGAGGAATAAAATGTGATACACCTCCCCCCTTCTCCATCTCTTCCGGCTCTTCCTGTCTCCTGATAATATCCCTCCAGGCTCTTGGGAATGTCATAATGTATCACAAAACGCACATCCGGCTTGTCAATGCCCATTCCGAAAGCTATGGTGGCCACAATTATATCCACCTTTTCCTGCAAGAAGGCATCCTGATTTTCCGAACGTTTCGCGGGCTCCATCCCTGCATGGTATGGGAGGCAGGATATTCCGTTTATGCGCAAGGTTTCGGCCAGTTCCTCCACCTTCTTGCGGCTAAGACAATATATGATTCCCGATTGCTGAGGATTCGTCTTGATATAACGTATGATATCGCGATCCACATCCTTGGTCTTGGGGCGCACTTCGTAATAAAGGTTCGGACGATTGAAACTCGATTTGAACACCTTCGCATTTAAAATCCCTAAATTCTTCTGGATGTCGTGCTGCACCTTAGGAGTGGCCGTAGCCGTGAGGGCAATCACGGGATAATTCCCAATCATGGATATCATGGGGCGTATCTTGCGATACTCCGGACGGAAATCGTGTCCCCATTCGGAGATGCAATGAGCCTCATCGATTGCAAAGAATGAAATATTTATGGATTTGAAGAATTTCACATTCTCCTCCTTCGAAAGAGATTCGGGCGCGACATAAAGCAACTTCGTGATCCCGGCTCTAACATCTTTCTTCACTGCCGTCACCTCCTTCCGGGTGAGCGATGAATTAAGAAAATGCGCTATTCCGTCGTTAGCCCCGTAATGACGGATGGCATCCACTTGATTCTTCATTAGTGCAATCAAGGGGGAAATCACGATAGCTGTCCCTTCCGACATAAGCGCAGGGAGCTGGTAGCATAACGATTTGCCTCCGCCTGTAGGCATGAGCACAAACACGTCTTCACCTTTTAGCAAAGACTCGATTATCGCTTTCTGGTCGCCCTTGAATTTATCAAAACCAAAATGTTGCTTCAGAGCTTCATGGATATCTTGTGCGGTGTTCATAACGGTTAAGATTAGCTGATGAAGGCAGCTGATAGTTTTCTTGCAGCCGCCCGAAAGCGACCGACATATTTTATCAGCTATTTACAAAGTTACATTTTTTTATTCAATTTATCAACAGGCTTTTATTAATTTATTTAGCTTTTTCAAAGAAATTTGTTTGAAAATAGAAAAAAAATCAAAGGATTTTCTATATAAACCAAAATAAAAAATGGGTTCGGACTGCTCCGAACCCTCTTCTTTTTTTCAATCATAATTTATAAAATCATGAATGTGAATATCTATTATTCTTCGATTTGTGTTTTTTCGAAATGTGCTTTTTCAAGCTGTTTTCTCACATAGTCGGCATCCACCACAAATTTCTTCTCAGGATTTGAAGGCATCTCATACATAGCATCAACCATGATAGTCTCCACTATTGATCTCAAACCTCGCGCACCGAGTTTATATTCGATGGCCTTATCGGCAATTAGATTGAGTGCGGATTCGTCGAATTCGAGTTTCACGCCGTCGAGTGCAAATAGTTTTTTATACTGACGGGTGATGGCATTCTTGGGTTCTGTAAGAATCCTCAGCAACGCCTCTTTGTCGAGCGGTTCAAGACTTGTGAGCACCGGCAATCGCCCGATAATTTCGGGAATCAGGCCAAAGCTTTTCAAATCCTGGGGCATCACATATTTCATGAGATTCTCGCGCTGCTTCTTCATCTCCTTGCCGTCGTGGCCGAAACCTACAACATGGGTGTTGAGACGCGATGCTATCTTGCGCTCAATGCCGTCGAAGGCACCTCCGCATATGAAGAGGATATTCTTCGTATCCACCGGAATAAGTTTCTGCTCCGGATGCTTGCGGCCTCCGTTTGGCGGCACAAGCACGGTGCTACCTTCGAGAAGCTTCAACAACCCCTGCTGCACTCCTTCGCCGCTCACATCACGAGTGATGGAAGGATTGTCGCTCTTGCGGGCAATCTTATCGATCTCGTCAATGAAGACTATACCTTTCTGTGCTTTCTCCACATCATAATCGCAAGCCTGAAGCAGGCGTGTGAGCAATGATTCGATATCCTCGCCCACATATCCGGCTTCGGTGAGCACGGTGGCGTCAACGATTGTGAAAGGAACATCGAGAAGACGTGCGATAGTCTTGGCTAAAAGGGTCTTTCCTGTTCCGGTAGGTCCGACAAGAATGATGTTCGACTTTTCAAGATCCACATCGTCGCTCTCATCTTTCTGATCGTTGATGCGCTTATAATGGTTATAGACAGCTACGGAAAGATATTTCTTAGCCTCTTCCTGTCCGATGATATATTGATTCAAAAACTCATGAATCTCCTTGGGCTTGGGGATGCTGGGAGCCTTCTCTTTCCCCTTTTTATTTGCGGCCTTTCGCACTTTAAGCTGGGTGTCGCGTGCCTCATCGATAAAGCCGATGCAGTCGGTGCAGAGATTCAACCCTTCAAACACCTTCACAACCGGTGTCTGGGCGCAATCCACATTGCCGCACATCGAGCATACCAAAGTCTGCTTCCCTGCCATTACTTATTCTTATTTCTATTCTCCAAAATATTATCGATCATTCCATATTCCTTAGCCTCTGCTGCAATCATCCAGTAGTCGCGGTCGGAGTCTGCCTCTACCTTCTCGAAGGGCTGACCGGAATGTGAGGATATAATCTTATAAAGCTCCTCTTTCAAGCGGAGGATCTCTCGCGCTGTGATCTCGATATCAGATGCCTGACCCTGGATTCCGCCCATAGGCTGATGAATCATGACGCGGGAATGAGGCAATGCGTAACGCTTCCCTTTCTCTCCGGCCACGAGAAGCACTGCCGCCATGGATGCCGCCATGCCGGTGCAGATAGTGGAGACATCGCTGCTGATATATTGCATTGTGTCATAGATTCCGAGACCGGCATATACCGATCCGCCGGGAGAGTTGATATAAAGCGATATATCCTTCTCAGGATCCACAGAATCAAGATAAAGCATCTGAGCCTCGATGATGTTTGAGCTCTGATCAGTGACCTGAGTGCCGAGGAAGATGATGCGATCCATCATCAAGCGAGAGAAAACATCCATCTGGGTCACATTGAGCTGACGCTCTTCAAGGATATAGGGATTCATATAGTCGGCTGTAGGAGCTGTCACCATGCCGCCGGCTTTCTTATCGATGTATCTGGCATATGAATCAAGCGTGTTGGAACTCATGCCGAGATGATTCACCGCAAAATTTCTAAAATCGTCTTTCTGCATATTTATATTGTCTTTTTTATACGTGCAAGTGAGCCTGCCGCCCATCAGGATCAGAGGCCCACTTACATATAACAATTTTCATGCCAAAATTTATTTTTATGGCATATTATTTTATCTTATACGATTCAGATATCGGTATCCGCTCGTTATCGGATATTACTCAGCTGAGTCGTCGTTGCGGAAGAGGTCGTTGAATTCCTCTACAGTCACTTCCTTCTCATCGGCTGATACATTTTCACGGATAGCTTCGAAGAGTTTGAAGTCGCCGGTCTGGTTGTAGATCTGCTGAGCGCCCTTCTTGTCTTTGAGGATATCGTGTGCATAGCGGTCGAGAGCCTCCTCAGGAACATTCATCATGCCATACTGAGCAAACTGCTGACGAGCAATCAGGCGAGCTGTGTTGAGGGCATCCTCTTCAGTGACCTTAACATCAAACTGACCTGCGATAGCCTCCTTGATAAGCTCCCAAGTGAGTTCGGGACGCACATGAACATATTCTTCATCGATGTTCTCTTCTGTGAGAGCCTCGTTCTGTTCTTTGAGGAATGCTTTAAGCACCTCGTCGGGAAGAACAAGATCACCTACTGCGTCAACGATTGCATTCTTGGCATCGATTGTGAAACGATAGTTTGAATCGTTTGCAAGTGCGCTTTCGATAAGTTCCTTAACGGCTTTCTTATAGTCTTCCTCAGTCTTGATATCCTCGTTGCCGAAGACAGTCTTGAAGAATTCTTCGTTGTATTCAGCGGGCTTGAGAACGATGATCTCCTTAACGTCAAACTGGAAGTCACCCTTGTGGTTCTCTGCATCCTCTTTGCTTACGTTAAGCATAGAGCTGAGCTCGGCGGGATTTGCATCGCAAGTGGCTGCGGGATTGAATGTGAACACATCGCCTACTTTCTTTCCGAGGAAGATATTCTTCTGATCCTCGTTCTTGAAATATTCGGGAGCCACGATACCGTTCTCAACTACAATGCCACCCTCTTTTACAGTGCCATCCTCGTTAAGCTCGGTGATTACACCCTTTACGAGCGCTGTGCCATCCACTGTATCGCCGGGTTCCTGCTTGCCGTAACGACGACGGAACTGCTTGTCCTGAGTGTCAACCATCTCGTCAGTGACCTGAATCTTGTAGTAAGGAACGTGGAGATCCTTATTCACATGTGTATCGATCTCGGGAGCAATACCAACCTTGAATTTCAATTCGAAATCCTTAGCGTCGATATCGAAGTCCGCACCCTGCTGGGGGATAGGATTACCAAGCACGTGAAGCTTCTCATTCTTGATATATTCATAAAGAGCATTGCCTACCTCTTTATTGATCACGTCATACTTCACCGACTTGCCATATTTCTTATTGATGATGCCGGCAGGAACCTTGCCTGCACGGAAGCCGGGCTCAGCATGCTTCTTTGCAATCTCTTTGAGTTCTTTTTTTACCTTGTCTGCGTAGTCGTTTTCTTCGAGCGTGATGGTGATGATGCCGTTCACGTCGTCGATCTTTGCATAATCTACTTTCATTGCTTAGATATCTTGGATATTTTTATAAATATTTTTTCATATTAATCAGGAGTGGAAGCGAGCCTCCACCCCCATTCAAACTGCAAAATTACTAAAAATAGCGGAACTTACGCCACTCGCAGCAATTTATTTGCTTTTTTTAAGTATTTTTTCTGCATTTATTGATAAAATCTGCGAAATACCTTTATCGCATCTTCATGATCCGACACTCCGGCCGTCTCTCTTGCGGAGTGCATAGCCCATATGGCATTACCCATATCCACGCCTGACATGTCAAACTGCGAGGAGGAGATATTGCCGAGTGTCGAACCTCCTGCCACATCTGAATGATTCACGAAATATTGGCAGCCTACGCCGGCTTCCTGACAGAGGGTACGGAAGATGGCAGCCCCTACTCCATCGGTCATATATTTGCAGTTGGCATTGATCTTCACTACAGGCCCACCGCCTATCACGGGATGATTAGTGGGATCGTATTTCTCATTATAATTGGGATGCCATGCATGGGCATCATCGGCGGAGATCATGAAAGAATTGGCGATTGCGCGATAGATATCTTCATTATGTACTCCGACTCTCCACCAATCTCCGCGACATATGCGTTCCATCATATCCCGAAGCACGGGGGATGCCGCTCCTTGCTTTGTGCCACTGCCGGTTTCCTCATTATCAAATATGGCAAGAACTCTTGTAGCCTCCGATTCCTTATCACACTCACAAAGCATCGCTTCAAGTCCGGCAAAGGCCATAGAGAGATCGTCGATTCGTGCTGATTGGAAATATTCTCCGTTCACACCCACAACGGAGGCTTTTTCAAAGGGATAGAGGTTCAATTCATAATCTATGATCTCTTCGGGGGAGATATCAAAATGCTCTGCCACAATTTTCTTCACAAATCCTCCGTGGCTGATTGCCTCCATTATCTCTTCACGAGAAAAATATCCCAATACCGGCTTCATATCTTTCTGTACGGATAGCGGGTTCCCTTCATTCACTCCCCTGTTGAAATGGATTGCAAGATGAGGGATTGTGCAGACCGCACGACGAAGATCCACAAGGCGTGTTTCGGGATGAAGAGCATCCTTCCCTTTGAGCAACACACGGCCTGAGATGGAGAGCGGACGGTCAAACCATGTGTAAAGGATCCCTCCTCCATATTTCTCTACATTGAGCGAGACAACACCTCCATCGCCATATATTTCAGCATTAGGCTTAATCTTGAAGCAAGGAGAGTCGCTATGAGCAGAGATGATTCTGAAACCGCAATCTTGCACAGGAGATTTTCCTAAAATGAATGCAAAGATTGCACTGTCGTTTTTGGTCATGAAATATTTCGCTCCGGGGGTGAGCTGCCAGCTTTCCGATTGACGAAGCTCCGTGAACCCGGCCTCTTTTAATTCTTTCTTTATTGTATCAACGGCAAGGAAATTGCATGTGCCTCTATCCAGCCATTCTAATAATTTCTCAATCTGTCTCATTTGATTTTAATTTAAATTAATTCATCCTGACGTATCATGATTTTTCATGATTTTTCATGATTTATCCTGATTATTCATGTTTTATCCTGATTTATCTTGTTACATCTTGATTTATCATGTCGAATCTTGATTTACCAATCGAAAGGATATGGTATTCTATTTTACAAAAGTAGCATTTATGCTTTTCTTATGCAAATTATAAAGGCATTTTCCTCTTTGCAGAAGTATAAATGTTAACAAAAGTTAATAGTGTAATTTCTACACAACAAAATTTGGTTATTCGCAGTTAATGTTATAACTTTGCGTCAGAATAACACAAGAAAGATATGAACAACGAAAAATCCACATATAACGAACGGTACAACGATCAGTTTTACGATGATGAAAAGAAGGAGTATCTCTATCGGTATCCTCATGCTGCCGTGACTGCCGATTGTGTGATTTTCGGATTTGATGGAAAGAATCTCAAAATCCTCCTTATTGAACGAGGGCTCGAACCTTACAAGGGGATGTGGGCGCTTCCCGGAGGCTTCATGAAGGTGGCTGATCCCAATGGAGGCAGCATCGACCTTACTATTGAGGATACTGCCAAGCGGGAGCTTAAGGAGGAGACGAATCTTTCGGGTGTGTTCCTTCAGCAATTTAAGGTTTTCAGCCGTTTCGACCGCGACCCGAGGGAGAGAGTGATCACTGTAGCATTCATCGCTCTGATTGGTCCGAATAATTACCGCAAGGTGGTGGAAGAAACCATGGCGGGCGACGATGCGGCGAACGCAATGTGGTGGAATGAGGAGGCGCTTCCTCCGATGGCATTCGACCATGCGGAGATTATCAAGGAGGCGAAGGAATATCTTGCCGAACAAATCAGTATCAAACCTGTGGCCTTCAATCTGCTCGATGATACTTTCTCAATGACTGAGTTGCAGAATGTGTATGAGGCAATTACGGGTCAGACCTACGACCGACGTAATTTCCAACGCAAGGCATTGCAGACCGGAATGCTTGATGAAGTTACTTCTGTAAATTGCTCTATGGCTCCTCTCACGGCTTCTGACGATGTGAAGATTGAGAATATATGCTTCTCGTCATGCGCTGAGCCGGAAGAAAAATCGACGCGAATTTCCCCTCGTAAAAGAAAGAAATTCTTCTCTCTGCATAAGGGTCCGAAAAATAATTCCTCCGACGATTCCGAGGAAGGATCTATAAAGGATATATTTAACTTCATAAAATAATTTACAAGCGGAAGCAAGATAATCGCGATATTGCGACATCCAACATTAGTAATTGAAAATTATCTTGCTTTCATCCTTGCCATCATATTAAATAAAAATTTTAATTATTAAAAAGATGAAATCTACTATTTTCAACCTCATCATTCTTGATGAAAGCGGCTCTATGAGCGACATGACAAAATCTACAATCTCCGGTTGTAACGAAACCCTCAACACTATTCGATTTGCCTCCGAACAGAATGCCGACACCGTTCGCAATCTCGTTTCCATCTATGCCTTCCAGGATGGAGGTCCGGTGAAATCCCGCTACCTGGTGAAGAATGCCAATCCCAAGGATGTAAAGGATATCACAACCAAAGATTATCGGCCTTATGGCAACACTCCGTTGCTTGATGCTGTGGGATCGACCCTTACCGAACTGAAAGCGATTGCAGAAACTCATGAGGATGCCACCGGTATCGTGACTATCATGACCGATGGATATGAGAACTCATCTACTCAATACAATTGGAAACAGGTGGCTAATATCATTTCCCAGCTCCGTGAAATCGGATGGACCATCAATCTTATCGGTGCGAATATCGATGTGAAGGAAATGGCCAGCATGATGAATATCAATGTTGATAACACCATGGCATACCACCAGACTGAGGAGGGCACCAAAGATATGTGGGGTAAGTTTAGCTCCTCGATCGGCCAGCATATCCAGGATGAGGTATGTTGCTCTATGGCACTCCCGGACTCTAAGGAAGAAAGAATTAAATACAGAAAGAAAAGTTCAAAATCTTTCTTCAAGAGAAAAAAGGAAGATGCCACTGATCCCAACGATCCTTTCGCTTCAAATGACAGCGATTCTCTACCATTTTAACTTACTATCTTAATTGGGACTTGCCATCTTTATTTTGACTTACCATCTGAAGAAATTTGAACATTGACTTGCCATCTAAAAAACAAGATGCCATAAGCTCCGGCTTGTGGCATCTTATTTTTATATTTTATCAAGATTAATCAAGCTTCATCAAGATTTATCAAGACTCATCAAGATTTATCAAGATTCATCAAGATAAATCCATCAATCTTCAAAAGAGACATTATATCTCAAATGATTCAAAGCTCTCATCACATTGCAGAGAGTCTGCGACCAATAAGCAGCAAAATTCTCCCTGCATTCCATATACGCCCCTTCAAGACTATCACCATCCGTCTCCCTGACAATCGCAACAAAATTATAAAGCACCTGAAAGAGATCGGCAAGAGATTCCGAAATAGAGGCAGCAACAGGAGTGTCGCTATATTTCATATCTTCCTCGAATGTCTCAAGAAAAACATCGTGTTCGCCTAACAACATCTCAATACGACGGCGGATACTGTCGTAATAATCCTCATCTACATATGTGGAGAAATATTCATCATTATCGCCCAGATCGAGATCGGGATCTGAAAAATCAAGATAGATGCGCGGCAGAAGTGAAAGCATCTCCTTAATAAACTCCAATACGGTGAAATCCGAGGTTTGCTCGGCTACAGCGCAAAATCTTGCGGCAATGGATGTGACATCCATCAAACGGGTTCTTATCCTATTCTCTTCCATTTTGCTATTATTTATTCTGCTTAATTATTCCCTTATTGGATAGTATCCTATGGAGTTATACCTCACTGCATCTCTGCAATTCCTTATATACGACATCCGGCACAAGGAAACGGATATCCTTCCCTTGATCCATCTGCTCCCTTATATAAGTGGAGGAGATAAGCATCATCGGGAGATTTTCCAGAAGCGTTACACCCTCAGGGAACGGACCTTCTACTTTATCATCGGGCCTCTGATATATTATAACGCCAAATTCGGAAATAATTCTTTCAGAATCTCTCCAACGATCGAAAAGATGCCAATTATCCGAACCGATAAGAATCTTGAAGTCGTGCTCCGGATAATGTTCCCGGAGGCGACAGAGTGTATTATAGGTATATGACGGCCGAGGCAACCCAAATTCAAAATCTGACGCCCTCACCCCTTCGCATTCTTCTGCCACGAGCTTCACGAGCTTTAACCGATCCCCCTCAGGCATAAGAGAAGAATCACTTTTCAAGGGATTCTGCGGAGAGACCATCATCCAGACTTCATCCGCTATCCCGCTTTTCGCAACCTCAGAGGCCATCAAGGCATGACCCGTGTGCACAGGATTGAAGCTTCCCCCGAATATCGCTATCCTCATTCCGAAAACTTCCTTATCAGTCCGGCAGTTTTATTCACAGCCTCCTCCAGGTCATCATTCACCACAACAGTGTCGAATTCAGGAGCGAAACTCATCTCAAAATCAGCCTTTGCCAAACGTTTGAGTATCGATTCTTCCGAATCCGTGGATCTTTCGCGAAGACGCTTTTCCAATTCCTCTTTCGAAGGAGGCATAACAAAAATAGCCAAGGCCTTCTCCCCGAAATAACGCTTGATATTCAAAGCTCCCTTCACATCCACATCCATGATAAGATTGCGGCCGGCATGAGTGACGCGCGTCACTTCTGAAAGCAATGTGCCATAGCAGGTGCCGGGATAGACTTCTTCCCATTCCACAAACTCTCCTCTTTCGACTCTCTCCTTAAATTCTTTTTCAGAAAGGAAATAATATTCCACACCATGCTTCTCTTCTCCACGAGGCAAACGGCTTGTGGCCGAAACCGAAAAGCCGAGCCGGAGATCGTCGATACCGACAAGATTGCGTATGATTGTTGATTTTCCTGTGCCGGAGGGTGCGGAGAGAATGATGATTTTTCCTTCTTTCATATTGCTTCGAGAAGAGTTATCATTTATCGTTTTTTATAATACGTTCAATACCTGTTCCTTGATCTGTTCAAGCTCATCTTTCATTCTGACCACGATCTTCTGCATCTCGGCCTGATTGGATTTCGATCCGAGAGTATTGATTTCTCTCCCCATCTCCTGAGCGATGAATCCAAGCTTCTTCCCTTGTCCCTGACCTTTCCCCTTCTCTTCGCCATTGAGCGTCTGGAGGAAATAATCAAGGTGTGCTTTCAAGCGCAGTTTCTCTTCGCTTACATCCAATTTTTCGATATAGAAAATCAGTTCCTGCTCCAAGCGTCCCTTATCATATTCGATTGATGTGAGTCGAGAAAGCTGATCTTCAAGACGAGCTCTAATCTTGGGCACACGAGCCTCCTCGAACGGCTCTACCTCTTTCAGGAGCCGGCGGATATTTGCTATCTTCTCCTCAAAAAAAGCATATAATTTTCTCCCCTCTTGTGCTCTGAACTCCTGCAGAGCATTGATTGCCTCTCTGCGAGCAGAATCAAAAGCATCAGCATCTTCCTGTTCCATTTTGCCGGTTTCTGTTTTCATCGCCTCCGGCAAACGGAGAAGAAGTTGATACCAATCAGCAGGCTCCGGAAGATTCAGGTCTCTGCCAAGCTTTTCAATTTCCTTCTTGTATTCAGCCAAAACAGGAATATTTATAGTGGCAGGCACATCAGCTGCAATATTCTCGATCGTCACAGTGACGTCAACTTTCCCTCGCTCCAATTCCGAAGCAAAGAGATTGCGAGTCTCCACCTCAAGCTCCCTAAAGAATGAAGGAACTCGCATAGAGAAATCAAACTGCTTGCTGTTGAGGCTCTTCACCTCAATAGTGATCTTTTTATTTGGAGAGGAAGCAATTCCACGGCCGAAGCCGGTCATAGAAAGAATCATATATTCGTTTATAGTGTAAGGTTAATAGAGGTATCAATTTCACTTTCTTATAGAATCTGCCACACTTACAGAGTCAACCACGTTTGTAAGATCTACAGGAGCGGATTGCTCTTCAGTCTTAGCTGCCCCCTTACGCACCTTAATCAAATCATGGCTCACATTACGGTCGCGATCTATAAGATGGATTCGGGAAGGAGTGATATTAGTCAGACATAATTCATCGCTGCTCATATCGGCATCTGCCGTATCCTGTACATAATCGCGATAAATCTTAAGATTCTCTTCTGTCTCAAACTTGGGATTATATTCCTTTTTAAGACTATTCTGGTCGATCACACCATAAAAATAATCTTCGTCCGCTTTCCATGTGCCTGAATATGATATATTGGCATAAACAAGGGTCACAGGATAAATAATCTCCTGCTGCTGCTCCACCTTATAGGTATGGGTCAGAGTATCAAGGGAAATCTGTTCCTTTACTCTCATTCGCATATTCTCATTGTCGAGGATATATTCTGTGGTCCAATCTCCCTGGAAAGTACGCTCCACTTCCGGATCCCCAACCAAATTTTTCTTTTGTTTTCCGCATCCGGCTGCTATAAGAACAAACACGAATGTAGCGAAGATTACAAACTTTTTCATGTTTTTTGATAATTGTAGTTTTTCAAACGGCAAAATTAACAAAAATTATTTATAATTCCGCTTTTTATCGGATGTTAACATTTATTTTTTCAAAATTTTCAATTCCTCCCTATCAGCACCACGTCAAAGGGATCTAAAATTTATATGTACACATCAGCCTCAGATCCATCGTAGAGCTTCTCACAGAGGGGAAATCACGATAATGCGTGTGTCTCACCTGATTTTTGAAAACCAGCGTGCCATAAAGCTTCTTCCATATCTGATAGTTAAATCTCACCTCTGTGACATTGAAATATGCCGCCGACTTATCCCCCATCACATTAAGAGTGTGGAAGTCTTCATCTTCAAGCACAGTTCCCTTTTTATAACCTTTCCAGGTCCAAAGCTGATAGAACTCATTCATAATCGAAAGAGACGCCTTGCGATGATCCCATGTGATATTCGCCCCTGCTTTGAGAGAGAAACCCTGTCCCCAGTTGTAATCACGCTCATCCGTCCAATAATGGTCGCTGAGAATACCGCCTAAAAGAATGCCATTGGCATGGACATATGCATCAAAGACATATCTATGACGCTCTACATCACGAAAAAGGAAACCGGCTCCGACTGACGCCGGAATGCCAAGCTTATAGGGCACCTTATCATTCATCGAAGTGATCGTGTCGCTGTCGTAGAAATCGAAATGCTGATAAAGACCTATGCTTCCGCTTGAATTCTTGTGGTCGAAGAGCTCCCTTGAAAGAAGCCTCCCCTTGATCTGAAGTTGATTAAGAACAGGCTGATATTTCATCCCTTGCAGTTCGGCTTTGACAGTGAAATAATCATATGGCTTGGTTGACTTCGCCTCAAAACGATCGCCATATTCCAAATCTATCTGCATAGATGCCCCCAAGAATGGTTTTCTTACACGACCCTGCACCTCCATCATCTTCAACCCCATCGAAACCTGCATGGCAAAACTGGGCTTGCCAAATATCCTGCCCGATGTGGCGCGATGATGCCACGCCTGCCCCGTCACTATTCTATTTATTCCTCGCATTGGAGACAGGATGAATCCGGCCACCTCTCTTCCGAAACGATCCCAGCCCGTGGCACGGTCGTCGAGCACGGCATCCGATGCCCTGAACAACGGCTCTCCTATTGCAGCGCCTCCGATAGGGGTGGCGATTACATCGTTAGTTGAGGGATATTCACACTCCATAAAAAGTTCCCACATCGCGCTCCCTCCAATGGCAAAGAGTTCCGACTGCCAGAAATTAAAGCCATTCGCACGCCCGGCATTATAATAGAGATTGCCGTTATAGGGGTGTAGAAAGGTATTGGTTCCGAGCTGATCGTTATCCCAGATAAAGCCATGTTTGAAATTCTCCTTAATGGTGTTCAAATTGATATACGACCAATCGCCATGCTGCACATACCGGTCGAAAGCCCATAGACCCACATTGAAGCCCACCACCTCCGCAGAAGCTCTCCAGAAATGTTTCTTTCCGTAATAATCCAAATCCAGAGAGTCGGGAGGCAACTGATGCGTCATATTATATTTAATAGGCATCTGAGCCATCCCCTTCTCTCCTCCCAAGACCATCAGGAGAATGAAGGCAACAGCAACGACTAATCTATATATATGTTTTCGGGGTGCTATCATATTTTACAAAGCTNTGGGTGGAATCTTTTCNNGTCNGAATCNATTCGAAACAGGACAGTTAGAAAAAAAAATAAGGAAAACGATTNAATCGTTTTCCTTATTAACAATATTATANCAAGGTCTGTTTATTCCTTCTCTATATTATTTCACGCTCTATATTATTTCACGCCGAGATCGGCAAGAATCTGGTCGATGTGCTCCTCAGCCTTAGCCACAGTGGCTTCATAATCTTCCTTATTCTTGAGATCTTCGCGAACNTCAACATAGAATTTNATCTTAGGCTCTGTGCCTGAAGGACGGATTGAAATCTTGTCGCCATTCTCNGTGAAGAACTGAAGCACATTTGAAGTGGTGGGGAAATCCATCTTCTCCACGCTGCCGTTCTTGAGATCCTTGCAGTTGAGGTCGGCATAATCCTTCACGCAAGTAAGAGGNCTTCCACCAAGAGATTTGGGAGGATTCTCGCGGAAATTCTTCATCATCGCAACAATCTCCTCNGCACCGCTCTTGCCGGGGCGAACCACACTCACACCGCGCTCGCGAGAGAAACCATANTTCATATANACATCCACAAGCACCTCATAAAGGTTCAAGCCCTGATCGGCTGCCCAAGCNGCACATTCGCAGATNAGGGAGTTGGCGGAGATTGAATCTTTATCGCGAACGAATGTTTCTGCAAGGAAGCCATAGCTCTCCTCGCCGCCACCNAGATAACGCATNGTTCCTTCAAGTTCGCGCATCACATTGGCAATCCACTTGAAGCCTGTGTAGCAGTCGTAGCATTTCACATTGTTGGCATCTGCAATACGCTTGATAGTCTCTGTGGTAACGATTGTCTTCACGCAATATTCATTGCCNTTCAGCAGACCNGCCTCTACATTCTTGGTGATGANATAATANAGAAGAAGCATACAGATCTGGTTGCCGTTCACAAGCTGATAGTCGCCTTTCTTGTCGCGAACCACCAGACCNACACGGTCGGCATCAGGATCGGAAGCTATCACGAGGCTTGCACCTGTNTCCTTAGCTTTTGCCACAGCCATTGCCATTGCCTCTGAATTCTCAGGGTTAGGAGAAACCACTGTGGGGAAGTTNCCGCTCTGNACGTCCTGCTCCTCCACATGGATCACATTCTCAAAGCCCCATTTCTTCAATGAGTCATACATCAGACGAAGACCGGTNCCATGAATCGGAGTGTAAACGATCTTCATATCCTTATGACGCTTGTCGGCTTCAGGATCGAGTGAAAGAGTNTGGATATCGTTAAGATAATCCTGGTCGAGCTTTTCNCCTACAACCTCGATAAGATCGGGATTTCCATTGAACTTGATCTGATCCACAGATGTAATGGCGTTCACATGCTCGATGGTCTTAACATCGTGGGGCGCAATCATCTGAGCNCCGTCGCTCCAATAAGCCTTATAGCCATTATATTCCTTCGGNTTATGGCTTGCTGTAACCATCACGCCGCTCTGGCATCCATATTTACGGATTGCATAAGAAACCTCCGGTGTGGGGCAAGGACCATCGATAAGGAATACTTTGATTCCGTTGGCTGAAAANATATCAGCTGCAATCTTTGCAAATTTCTCAGAGTTGTTGCGCACATCATGACCGATGGCCACACTGATCTGTGGCAACTCCTTGAAACACTCTTTCAGATAGTTGGCGAGACCCTGAGTGGCTGCGCCTACGGTATATATATTCATACGGTTGGATCCCGCGCCCATGATTCCGCGAAGGCCTCCTGTTCCGAATTCAAGATCTTTATAGAATGATTCGATAAGCTCAGTCTTGTCGTCGGCATCAAGCATTGCCTTCACCTCAACTCTTGTCTGCTCGTCATACTGCGGGCCAAGCCATTTCTCAGCTTTCTCTGTCACTGATTTCAACAATTCATCGTTACTCATAGTAATTTCCGATTTATTTTGGGTTTAACTAATTTTCCTATATTGANAACGCAAAGATANTCTTTTTTGCTTACTTCTTAAAATAATTTAGCTTTTTTATCGTGATTCATCATAATTCCCTTCCTTATTTGAGANAAAATCGTCGGATTTTTCCTATTTTTGCAGAAAAAACTGATGGCAAAAGTATCTTGGAAACCGGGGACGATGATCTATCCCCTTCCCGCGGCTCTTGTGACATGCGGCTCCTCCCCTGAAGANTGGAATATGCTCACTGTGGCTTGGCTCGGAACAGTCTGCACCAATCCNGCTATGTGNTATATATCTGTCCGCCCCGAACGCCACTCCTATCCTATTATTATAAAGAATATGGAATTCACTATAAATCTNACCACTCAGGAGATGGCTCGCGCCACTGATTGGTGTGGGGTCCGTTCGGGTGCNGATTTCGACAAATGGAAAGAAACAGGGCTGACNCCCATCCCGGGAGAGTGTGTGGCATCCCCCACAATCGAAGAATCTCCTTTGGCTATCGAATGCAGAGTGAAATCTGTAGTCGCTCTTGGTTCGCATGATATGTTTCTTGCCGAAGTGCTTAATGTGCGTGCCGATTCTAAATATATAGATCCGCAGACAGGCGCNTTCTCTTTNGAAGATTCCGGNCTGATGGCTTATGCCCATGGAAAATATTTCTCACTTGGAGAGATGATAGGAAAATTCGGNTTNTCNGTGAAGAAAAANNGATAAAAAGCTACTTAATTTATCTTAAAAATCCACTCATATACCTAAAGATAACGACACNTCCCCATAATTATACCTACATATAGGGATTGCGNAGGAATCAAAATCATTGTAACTTTGCAAACGTAATACCAAAGTTAATTTTAGTTATTTTTAGTTTTGTAATTCCTCTCCAATATGCCTCTCTGTTCCTTTTCCTTGCAGAGAAGTATAAAAAGGGAAATGCCGGAAAAGCGGAAGAGTCGTAACAGTCTCTCTCCGCATTCCGTCTTTTGGGGAGTTCATAACATTCAACAACCTTTTATTCTTCGACCTAAAACATGTCAAGATATTATTCTCCGGAAGATAAAATGATTACGCTGATCTCGGAAGATTATCAGCTCATCCAGGTGATGACCCGTTTCGGGCTGCGTCTCGGTTTTGGCGACAAGACCGTGGAGGAGGTTTGCAGCGAGGCNGGCGTGGATTGCAACACTTTCCTNGCTGTGGTGAATTTCGTGGTGGAGGGCTTCACCACTTTCGACGCCTCNCACCCTCTTTCAATCAGAGGCCTGATGCATTATCTCAAGCANAGCCATATTTATTTTCTGGATTATTGCCTCCCTCTCATACGCAGAAAACTTATCGACGGCATCAGGCTCAACACAGGNGATGTCTCTTTCCTTATCCTCAAATTCTTCGATGAATATTATCGCGAGGTGAAGACGCATATGGAGTATGAGGAGAAGAATGTGTTCCATTATATCGAGCTTCTATTGGCCGGGAATCCTCCTGCCAATTATCATATCGCCACTTATAGCGATCATCATGAGCAAGTGGCAACCAAGCTTGGAGAGCTCAAGAATATAATCATCAAGTATTGTCCGGAGAGCGCTGACGCCAATCTCCTGAATGATGCCCTTTACAGCATCTTCCGTGTGGAACGCGAACTGGAAAACCATTGCAAGGTGGAAGATCATCTCCTTGTGCCGGAAATCATACGCCTTGAGAAGAACATTTCAAATAGTCTCTGATAAGCTATNAGCCATGAATGAGAATATTATCCATATTGCCATTGCCGAAAACTCTCCCATTGTATCAGCCGGACTGAGCCATACCGTAGGCCGTCTGCCCGGTNTCCCCGTTCATGCCATTGAATTGAAGAATCTCGACGACCTCTACACTTGTCTGAAAAGCGAGCATATTGAAATTTTGATTATTAATCCATTCTATGAAGATACGGTGGATATTCAAAAACTCCGCTCTCTACGACCCGACCTGAAGATTGCTGCCGTTGCCACTGCCCCTCTCGACAAGAAGAAGCGGGAGATTTTCGATGAGGTGATTTCAATTGCTGATGATGTGGAGACAATCACGGAAAAGATCAAAACGCTTTCCGCTTCTAAAGAATCATCATCTGATAATAAAGAACCNATTTCCAACCGTGAAAAGGAAATTATAATCAATGTGGTGAAGGGACTGACCAATAAAGAGATTGCAGATAAATTATTCTTATCGGTCCATACAGTGATCACTCATCGCCGCAATATCGCCCGGAAATTGGAAATTCATTCAGCCACAGGCCTGACAATTTACGCCATTGTCAATAAATTAGTGGATATCTCCGAACTCCATCTTTAGTTTTCTATTAGATTTCTAAAGTTGACGGCTTGTGTTTATGGCTTAAAAATTAGCTTGTATTCGTTTTTTTTGCTAATTTTGCAGTTCAAGGGAACTCTCAATCCCCCCTTTTACTGAAAATGAACATCAAAGACGAATATAATGATGAGCTTTCGCAGGCAGAAAAGAAGCAGGCGAAGAAAATGAAAAGAAATAGAAATATAGTAAAGTGGCTCTGGATCTCATTTTTGGGTCTGGGACTGCTTCTATTTTTCTTTATGCTCCTGATATATAATGGTGTGATCGGCTATATGCCTCCCATCGAAGAGCTTGAAGACCCTCATGATAAATTGGCGTCGCAAGTGTATGCCTCCGACGGCAAAACCGAACTTGGGCGATATTATTACGGTGCGGGCAATCGAGTATATACCGATTATGACGCCGTTTCTCCCTTTGTGATTGATGCTCTTATCGCCACAGAGGATGTGCGTTTTGAAGAGCATTCCGGCATCGATTTCCGCGCCCTCTGCCGCACTCTCGTCAAGACCGTCTTAATGGGAGACAAGTCGTCGGGTGGTGCATCTACCATCACTCAGCAGCTCGCAAAGCAGCTCTACTCCACCCCTTCAAGCAATATGTTCAAACGCGCCATCCAGAAGCCGATTGAATGGATGATTGCCATTAAGCTCGAACGATTCTATACCAAGGATGAGATTATAAATATGTATCTCAACCGTTTCGACTTCCTCAACAATGCCGTGGGAATCAAGACTGCTGCCAATGTTTATTTCGGAAAGGAGCCTAAAGACCTCAAGGCCGAGGAGGCTGCAATGCTGATCGGAATGTTGAAAAACCCGAGCTATTTTAACCCTCTCCGCCATGCCGAACGCACACTCGACCGAAGGAACACCGTGCTCGACCAGATGCTTAAAGCCGGATACTTGTCGGAAGAGGAAGCCGATTCTCTCAAACAGCTTCCTTTGGGGCTGGATTATCACAGAGTGGATCATAAGGAGGGAGACGCTCCATATCTCCGCGAAGAGATCCGTCGCCTTATGACAGCCAAGAAGCCTGTGCGTCCTAAACGTTCCGACTATTCATCCACTGCAGCCTACAACCTCGCATGGGGCAATTACAATACCGACTCCACAGCATGGGAAGAAAATCCGCTATATGGTTGGATTGAGAAAAATCCCAAGCCGGATGGCTCGCACTATAATCTTTACACCGATGGTCTGAGAATTTACACCTCTATTGATATGACTATGCAGCGTTATGCGGAAGAGGCTATTGCCCAGCATCTTGGAGGAGTGTTGCAGCCTGCCTTTAATTCTGAAAAAAGAGGGTCTCGTACAGGTCCTTATTCCATTGATGCCGCCACGGCAAAAAAACTTATCAATAATGCCGTGAAGCAGTCTTCTCATTATCGTCAGCTGAAGGAGGCAGGAATGTCGGAAACAGAGATTGAAAAGGTGTTCCGCACCCCCTATGAGATGGATGTCTTCGCCTGGGTGAAGGAAACAAAGAATGGGAAATCTCAATATGTGCCCGGCACTAAGACAGTGCATATGTCTCCTTATGACTCAGTGATCTATATGAAGTCTATTCTTCGTGCCGGATTGATGAGCATGGATCCCGTCACCGGTTATGTGAAAGCATATGTAGGCGGACCCGACTTTTCACATTTCCAATACGACATGGTGGCTAAGGGTAAGCGTCAGGTAGGTTCTACTGTGAAGCCATTCCTTTATACTATTGCAATGGAGGAAGGCGATGATCCTTGCTCCACATATTCCACTGCACAGTTCTCCGCCGGAGGATGGACTCCAAGAGGGGGTGTGGGTCATGGATATGTCACCCTGCAACAGGGTCTCACCACTTCCAACAACCAGGTGTCGGCTCGCTTGGTGGATAAATTCGGTCCGCGCCAGCTTGCCAACAAACTAAGGATGTTCGGTATCACCGGCTACATCGATGCCACCTATCCTCTCTGCCTTGGAGCGGTGGATGTCTCGGTGGGCAATATGGTGAGCGCTTACACTGCTTTCCCCGGAATGGGTGTAAGAGTGGATCCGATCTTTGTAACCCGCATTGAAGATAACCAAGGGAATGTGATATATAATGCCGTGCCTCATCGCACAGAAGTGATGAATGAAACTGCGGCTGCAAAAATGATCACAATCATGCAGAGCGTCGTGGATAGCGGAACAGGAGCACGTCTTCGTGGAAGCTATGGTCTCTCTGTCCCATTGGGCGGAAAAACCGGTACGACCAACTCCAACTCCGACTGCTGGTTCATGGGATATTCGCCCGATCTCGTCACCGGCGTATGGATCGGAGGCGAGGAGCGTTCGATTCATTTCAACAACATGGCGTTCGGACAGGGTGCGAGAGCCGCTCTCCCGATTTTCGGAGAATATATGAAACTCGTTTATTCCAATCCGAAACTCCCCTATAAGCAGTCGGCGAAGTTTGACTTCCCCGAAGGGTACACCCCTTGCGCCGGCAGCGGATATTATTCCGATCATTCAGAAGATGAAGACGTTGAAGAAGCGGAAATAGTGGAAGGGGCATTTGAATAATCTTTATTATTGGAAAAGTATTGAAGATTATGGGAAAAGTATTGAAGATTAGAGACCTCACTCTGCGCGACGGACAGCAGTCGCTCTTTGCCACTCGTTTGCGTCAAGAGAATATCGACCGTCTGCTCCCCCTCTATCGCAAAGCCGGATTCTATATCATGGAAGTATGGGGAGGGGATGTGTTGGAGGTGACGATGAGTTGTCTCGACGAATCTCCGTGGGATCGCTTAAGGCGATGTGCAAAGGAGATGGAGGGCGTGTCGCTCCTGTCGGCCCTGTCGCGAGGGAGGAATCTTTTCGGACATGTGCCCTATCCTGAGTATGTGCTGGATGGCTTTTATAAGGAGGCTTTTCGGAACGGACTGAATGTGATGCGGATATTCGATGCCAACAATAACATTGAAGATATCCGCGATTCAGTGGCTCTCATCAATGAATACGGGGGGATTGCAGATGTGGCCTTATGCTATATGGAGGATCCTAAAGCTGAGCCTAAGCCGGAGCCCAAGAAGAAGGGATTCTTTGCTCGTCTATTCGGAGATGACAGCGACTCCGACGAACCCAAACCGATTTTCACAGATGAGTATTTTGTGAATAAAGCAAAGGAGATGGAAGCTTTGGGTGCAAAGATTTTTACGCTCAAAGATATGAATGGAGTAGTGGCTCCTTCTCGCATCTACACATTGATGCCCAAGCTTAAACATGCCGTGAAAATTCCGGTGGATTTTCATACTCACTCCACATTCGGATATGGATTGGCATCTGCTCTGATGGCAATTATAAAAGGTGTGGATATTGTGGATACCAACATTTGGTGGTTTGCCGGAGGAACGGCAGCTCCCCCAATTGAGCTTATATGGCTCTTTTGTCGCAAACTCGAACTTGAGATAGCCGTTGACATGGAGGCTGTGGCTGAAATCAGAAAGGAATTGAAGACAGCGCGTATAGCATTAGCGGATTATGATTCGAATGCCGACCATTTGCCCCATGATTTTGACGAGTATTTAGAGAAAATGCCGGAGGAGATTGATGCTCAATTCCGGCGGGCTATTGATGCGGCTTCTGACAATGATGAGCCACAGCTTCTTGATGCCTGCCGAAGGATTGAAGATTATTTCGGCTTCCCTCGGCCTCGGAAGAGAAGCTCAAAAGAACTTACTAATTTAGCCAACCCTTATCATATTGAAGAAGTCTCCGGAGGAGATGCAGACTCCTCTAATGAAAAAATCTTCCGCGAACCGGCCAATCCTGAGCTTCCGGAATTTGGAGGAGTAAAACTTGCCCGCAATGATGAGGAATTCCTTCTTTTGGAGCTTCTTCCTGATGTAGCAGAGCGCTTCCTGAAAAAGAAACGGCAGGAAGAATTTGCGTATGTCGAGAAAAATTGCTAATTTTGCAAGCCAATTAGTGGGATCGCGACCTGCTAAACAATAAATAATCAAAAGTTAAACTGCAGTAAAAAAATGAAAAAAGACATTCATCCTAAGGAATACCGTGAGGTTGTTTTCAAAGACATGTCGAATGATGAGATCTTCATCACTCGTTCAACAGTAGCTTCAAGAGAGACTATCGAGGTAGATGGCAAAGAGTATCCCCTCGTAAAGCTTGAGATCACTTCTGCCTCACACCCCTTCTTCACCGGCAAGCAGAAACTCGTTGACACTGCCGGTCGTGTGGATAAATTCCGCAGCCGTTACGGTAACCGCGTTAAGAAGTAAGAAGAGGATTAAGTCCTTNAAAAATAAAAAACGTTTCGGAAATTTCCGAAACGTTTTTTTTTACACATACTGTCATCTTTTACTTTCCATTCTCTAAATCAACCANCTTCAATCTTTTCATGAAGATTACTTGACATTATACACTAANAGGGGCTGCGTCTCAAACGACACAACCCCTCGGCATAGCAGATATAAAATCTGCAAGCTAATGCTTCTTTAAAGTATTTTCAAAAAATAATATATTTATCCCAATACAATAATATGATAGACGCATTTATACTTTTAGAGATGTACTTTGATTACACTCTCACCAATACGTACGATATATATACCGCTAATTTCAAGATCTATTCTAATCGCATCTCCAAAAGATTTATTATTGGCTACGAGCTTACCGTCAACCGTATAGACAGCCACATCCGTACCGACCTCTACATTTGAGATCAATATGCCNCAATCATATGCGTTCACATTGTAACCTTCACCGGAATTTACAGAATCCACACTCGCCGGATCTATAACAAACTTCATATATGCTTCCGACTGGTCATTATTTAATGTGACATAGATATCATAAATCCCACTTAAATTTGTTGGGTAAAAATAAGTTCCGAGGATCTCATCTCCAGGATAGAGCGTCACTTCCGGATTTTCGTCATCGACTTCTACAGGCGCATCATAAGGCACACCATAGAAAATGCCTACACCATTATATATCATATAACCGATATTTTCGACTTCCATGCCGGCAAATAGCAGCGTGTCACCCTCTACCTCAGGCATAAGATAAAGTCCTGTATCGCTTATCAGGCGGAAATCCTCAAGCGGAATCAAGCCTCTTACGCGTTCTCCATCGAACATGAATCTCATCTCATTCAGGTCAAGCGTAAGCGTAACATCATGGTATTCGATATTTGCAGGTAAAATCATAAAATCCTTTCCATCCTGCACAATAGTGGACCAACTTTCAGGATATATGTCCTCATATCCATTGAGGGAGCCTAAATTCAGACTGATATCTGTGCCGGGAATTGTCTCCTCAGCTCCTGCAAATCTGAAATATCCTTTAAGGACATCTCCTTTCCAGGTATATTTTCCCGGGCCTTCATTGACAAGNTTATACTCCTCTTTCTTTTCTCTATCATTAAGTGTGCCGATTATATAAAGATCTCCCTGATAATTGCGGAGCTCTTCCGGAACAACCTTCTTCTTGAAGGTAATGTCAGCAACATTGAAATCTTCGTCATACTCTACATATATGTCATACACGCCGGACATACCGGAAGTAACGGCTTCACATTCTCCTCCTACTACAAGCTGTGTGGTAGGATTCTGATCAGTGACAGGAGCATGATCCTCAGTTTCCCAACCGAAAACAACTTCTGCCCTCAAATAAACGCGGCTTCCCTCATTCACCATAATATTTTCATACACTGCCGAATGGCTGTCGTATTTTTGAGGGAAAACGCCTCGATTGGAAGTTATCAGATACATATCCGAAGGAACAATCACAATCCCAACCTTCGTGAAGGTTGCAACTGCCTTGTCCTCCTCAAAATCAATTGAGATATCCCATTTCCCATTAACGGTGTTCCATGACCAGTAATCATTATACATTTCATTCTCCTCAACATAATCCAANGTACAGACATAATTGTCTATAGTAATGTACCCGCTTGGATTTCCATAGATAACCTTCCCCTCCGAATTCTCTATATTGAATCCGGAATTCCCGGGAATTGGAACGTTTTCCACCTTATAATGCGTGTCGCTCCCATCCTTTACGAGAGGGTATTGCACTGGATCCTGATCCCAACTTATCCGAACTGTGAAATACAACGAGCTGAAATCCNGATCCGAGGCAGCTCCGGAGATAATTTCGTCATCTCCCCCGGGTGNGGCGGAGATCGAACCGCTGAAGAACAGGATCGCCATCAGGGAGACCATGAATTGAAGTAAACATTTATTTTTCATAGGCTTGATTAGTTTTAACTGCTGCCTGCTCCCCGGGGCAACAAAATGTTGAATAACAAAATAAAACGTGGGAGTCTTTATCAGTTGCACCTCTTGATTTTTTTTGTAATCCTTAAGGAATCTCAACTGTATAGAAGCCCACGACAAAATATACATATCTCTCAACTATCTCCCGCCGGAATTACAATTCCGGAGAAGAAAAATATCCTGACGACATATCACGGACATTTATCAGCGAACACCCCTTGACTCCAATGGAAATTTTGCGAGAATTTCTGTATATCAAGCTTTGCTCAGATAAACGTTTTATAATTAAATAATTCGTACCTCTGTACTTCAGATGCAAAGTTAAATATTATTTTTTAGATTTGCAATAAAAAAAGGGTTTGTTTTTAAACACTTTAAAAACAAAACCCCTTGCTTTACAAATCCAGCTTATCAATTTCCATTGATCAACGCCTCAAGCTTCCCGAAGAAAGACGGATCCTCTCCTACTGTGATATTGGCTATCTTCCCTTCCGGGTTGACAATAACCTTTGTCGGAAAACCCTGAACGGCATATGCATCCGTAAGCAACGATGCGCCCGGCTCNGCATTATAAACCTGAACCCANGGCANTTCNTAACGNTTCACTGCGTTGCGCCANGCATCCTGCGAATCACGGCAATCCACACCGATAATTTCCAACTTCCCGGCATATTTGGCATAAGCCTCCTTAAGCGCAGGGAAACCCTTTATGCACCAAGGACACCACGATCCCCAGAAATCAAGAATCACCCATTTCCCTTTGAAATCAGAAAGCGACACATCTTTCCCTTCAAGATTCTTCAATGTGAACGCCGGAGCATCAACATCTCCGCTCTGCAGAGCCTCCATNCGTTTCTCAGCCTCAATATTCTTTATCACNCGATCCTTCTTATTCACAGCAAAAGGATAGAGAGGAGTGGTCTGCGCACTTGCAGGCAGACTCTCAAACATCTGAAGATAAGGCTCGCCATCAAGCTGAAGGAGAGCATAGACAGCGGCAGGCTCCGATGAATGACCCTTCACATAATCAGCAAATATAACATCATAACGATTAGCCAACTCCTCCATCTTTGCCTCGTCAGGATTTCCACTGCGGGCTATGGCGAAATATTCCTGCTTAATCTCATTCCCTTTTGCATCAAGAGCGGAAATAGCTTCCATAAGAGGCGTGCCGGTCACATTATATACCAAAGGCTCCACCGAGCTAACCTCCACCACCAAATCATCGCCGGGGAGAGTATAAAGAGCTATCGCCTCCCTCTCAGAAGTATAGAGCAACGACTGAGCAGGTCCATCAGCCAAAACAGGGAAAACAACCTTTCCATCCTTGACCGACACCTCCTTCACATCTGCCTGCTTACGCTCCGAACGAGGCTTTACAGCCTCAGATATGAGTTGTGATTCCACTTCATATTCTCCTGTGGNTCCGGCAGGGAATTTAACTGTTACATCNGCATCGGCTCCTATGGCTGCCCCTATAAGAGCGATGGCCGGTAAAATGATTTTCTTCATATATACATCCTTTTAAATTTCTATCNATTTATACACTAACTATTTATCTCCTTCANCTTATTAAGAAGAAGGTTAGTGAATTGATAATTCTTTATCCCCCACTTCGGAGCCACCACCTTCTCCGGAGGCGACGAAGCAAGGAATCTCTCTATCGCTATCCGGCGCGGAACGATCCCGATTATCTTCACACACAATTCAAGATAATCATCCATTGAGAATGGATCCACCGNTATTCTCCCCGATTGATAACCTTCATGGAGAGGCGTTGACGCTATCACTTGAAGATGATGAAGTTTTAAGGAATCGACAGGAAGACGACAGGCTCTTTCCACCGTGGCAAGCATCATCTCCTCCGTTTCGCCCGGCAACCCGAAAATCAGATGCAGCCCGCAGCGGATCCCTCCCTTCGTAAGCCGATCCACGGCATCGCAGGTTTGCTCCCANNTATGACCGCGATTAATCAATTCGAGAGTAGGATTATGGCTTGTCTCCGCACCTAATTCAACAAATACGGGATATTCTAAGTTCAATCTTCCAAGCATCTCCACCACCTCCTCCGGAAAGCAGTCGGGGCGCGATCCGATTATCAGTCCTACCACATCTTCCTGCTCCAAAGCATCCCGATATAAGCGTTCAAGACTATCCACACCCGACGATACACCTACACCATTCCCTCTCTTTACAAACGTATTTGTATAAGACTGGAAATATGCAAGGAATTTCATTGCAGGATATTTCCGCGCAAAGAAANGNTTACCGGCTTCAACCTGCTCCTTCACCGTGTTGCGGCCAAAACAATAGGAGGGGGTGAAAGAGGTGTTGTCGCAATAGATACACCCTCCNCTGCCGATTGTTCCGTCACGATTAGGACACGAAAAACCTGCATTGATCGAAAGTTTCTGAACTTTCATCCCGGGGAATATCTCGGTGATATATTCGTTGTAATCTTTATAATACGGATTCATCCTTATCTTTTCTTACATATACCTCATAAGATCGGCCACTGTGAGCAGAGCCATTGCCTCCACCACAGCCACACCTCTCATTGCCACGCACGGATCGTGTCGCCCCTTTGGAGGGATCACCACTGCNTTCCCTTCCGTGTCATAAGAATGGAGTTCGCGCATAAGGGTCGGGGTAGGTTTGAAATATACCTTGAAATTCACAGGCATCCCGTTAGAGATNCCCCCTTGAATACCGCCCGAATGATTGGAGGCGAATGTATATTCTCCGGGATGTTCGGGATCGGGCACCATCTGATCGCCACATTCCGAACCCAAAGCCGAGGCGGCAGCTATCCCGTCGCCATATTCAAATGCTTTAGCCGCATTTATCCCCATCATTGCTGCTGCAAGACGGCTATGAAGTTTGCCGAAAACCGGCTCCCCTACTCCTACAGGGAGACCGGTGATTACACCCTCCACGATCCCTCCCGTGGAATCCCCTTCAGAAGCAGCCTTCTCCACAGAATTGGTTTCGATGAAATGAGCAGACACCTCCACCCCTTTTGCAGCGAGCCACTGACGGCATAAAGCTCCGGCGACGACCCACGAAACCGTTTCGCGCGCACTTGCTCTCCCTCCGCCGGCAAATTCGTTTATACCATATTTCTTATAATATGTATAGTCGGCATGATTGGGGCGGAATCTTCCCTGATACCCTGCATAATCGCCCGATCGCTGATCGCGATTGCGGACAATGAATCCTATCGACGTGCCTAACGTTACACCATCCGCACTAAAACCGGATAGAAATTCCACCTCATCCGGTTCCTTGCGTGGCGAGGTGAAGGCACGGCGACCGGGAGCCCTGCGGGCAAGATCCTCCTTCACCTTTTCGAAATCTATCTTTACAAGAGAAGGGAAACCGTCGAGCACGCCTCCCATTGCAGGTCCGTGGCTCTCTCCAAAGGTGGTGAGCCTGATATTTCTTCCAAATGTGTTCATAGCGAGGGATTGATTAGATAATTAGCGAAACAGGCGGCTATCCATCCGGATCAACCGCCTGCATCCTTTATTTATTATTTTTATTTTATTACTTATCCATTGTCACGAGGAGTTCCTCATTGGTGCGAGTCATCTCCATGCGNTTCTTGATGAATTCCATTGCCTCCATGGATGTCATATCCGCAAGATAGTTGCGAAGAATCCACATTCTGTTGAGAGTCTCCTTGCTGATGAGNAGATCATCGCGGCGTGTAGAGGAGGAGATGATATCCACGGCCGGGAAGATTCGCTTATTGGAAAGTTTNCGGTCGAGCTGAAGCTCCATGTTNCCCGTGCCCTTGAATTCCTCGAAGATCACCTCATCCATCTTAGAAGAGGTCTCGGTCAAGGCTGTTGCAATGATTGTAAGCGATCCGCCATTCTCAATATTACGGGCTGCTCCGAAGAAGCGTTTCGGACGCTGGAGAGCATTGGCATCCACACCTCCGGAAAGGATCTTTCCTGATGCNGGAGAGACAGTGTTGTAGGCACGTGCCAATCGAGTGATTGAATCAAGCATGATCACCACATCATGACCGCTCTCCACAAGACGTTTAGCCTTTTCCAATACGATTCCGGCTATCTTTACATGACGCTCGGCAGGCTCATCGAATGTAGAGGCGATTACNTCGGCGTTCACGCTGCGCGCCATATCCGTCACCTCCTCCGGACGCTCATCGATGAGAAGCATGATGATATATGTGTCGGGATGATTTTCAGCAATNGCATTGGCNATATCCTTAAGCAGGATTGTCTTACCNGTCTTAGGAGGAGCCACAATCAAAGCGCGCTGACCCTTGCCGATAGGAGCAAACATATCCACCACGCGAGTGGAGAGGTTGTTGCTGCGTCCGCGTGTGAGGTCGAATTTCTCTTCCGGGAAGAGAGGCACAAGATGCTCGAAAGGAACTCGGTCGCGAATCACTTCCGGAGAAAGACCGTTGATTGAAACCACCTTGCAAAGCGGGAAATATTTCTCTCCCGGACGCGGAGGNCGGATACCACCTTCCACGACATCGCCGGTTTTCAAGCCATAATCTTTTATCTGCTGCTGGGATACATATACATCATCCGGGCTGCCAAGATAATTATAATCGCTCGAACGCAGGAAGCCATATCCATCAGGCATCACTTCAAGCACGCCGTAGGTNGTGAGGATTCCGCTGAAATCAAAACTGGTCTCAGGTTGCCTGTCCTGCTGTTGCTGTTGCTGCTGGAGCTGACGCTGCTGCTGGCGCTGTTTCTTGGTGAGATGTTTCTGCTGCTTGGTGGTGAGCTGACGGGGCACATTCGGCTCAGCTATAATAATAGGAGAAACTGCAGCCGCGATTGCTGCCTCCTCTGCCTGCTGTTTGGTGCGACGTGTAAATGTCTTTCCCTTTGCCGGACCGAAGAATGCACCGAGCGAGGGGGTGGAATCCGGCTTATGCGTAAACATAAGTCGTCCTCCTGCAGGTTTCTCTTTCTCTTTATTTTCCGAAACTTCAGGATTCTGAGCCGTATTCTCCGGCTCATCCTGCATCCGGTTCTGATCCGGTTCCTGATCTTGATTTTCCTGAGGCTGTTCGGCAGGAATAGGCTCGAATAAAGTGGGCGTGGATGCTTCGGGAGCGGGTNCCGCTTTTTGCTTTCTGCCTCTCTTCTCCACTTTCTCCTCCTTCACAGGAGCGTCTTCCGAACCGGGGTTCTGAGGCTGGATCTCCTCAGCTACAGGAGCGACAACCTCCGAAGCCGGAGCTTCTTCGGCAGGAGCTTCCGNCTCCGCCTTANCCTTGGGTTTTCTGCCACGTTTCTTGGGAGCAGGAGCCTCCTGNGCTGCCTCAGGAGCCTGNGCCGGAGCCTCGACAGCATTTTCCTTTGNAGCATCCGGGGTTGAGACAGCCGTCGCTGCGGCAGCTTTCTTTGTGGTGCGCTTAGCGCGAGGAGCTTTCTCTGTCTTNGTCTTGCTCCCCTTCGCTACAGCTTTCTTGGCAGTGGCTTCCGACTCATTATCAATGATAAAATAGGCTATCTCCTCCTTGTTGTCAGAAGGCTTCTTCATACCCATTGATTCAGCTATGCCTTTCAGCTGGGCGTCGTCCATTGCCATTAAATCGTCAAGAGTGTACATATTTCAGTTTTTTCTTGTATTGTTTTGTTCCCGTTCCCTTATGGCTCAATGCCATAGGCATGCCAACACCTTTCACGGCTTATTAAGCTTCTCCGAAATCTCTTTATATTCCTCTATCTCGGAGCAGGATACTGAATAATTTAATACGAAAACGGGAATAATATTTTTTGATATGATAGATTGAAATTTCTCCGTTCTACCGTAGATATGTAGATTTGTGGAATACAGAAACGGCTTTAATTTTTACAATATGGACTCCTCATCGGAGCTTTATTAGATGCAAAGCATTTTATTAAATATTAAATGCCGCCCTGAAAAGATATTGCAAATTTAACCATAACTTTTCTATTTTCCTAACTTTTCCATGTTTTTCTTTCTCTTTTTATTAATCGTCGGGTAATTTTTTCTTCCTTTTCAGACACCACACCACCTCATCGGCAGCGGATATCAGCATCTTTTGCGACCTTCGCAGACTCTCCACCCATAATATCTCCCCTGTGGCTTTCATTTCGGCTATGGCAAGACTGTTTCTTTCCTTTATGGATAATCCCGATTCGCTGATTATGTCGCTTACGGCCCGGCTCCCCTTCATCCCAAGGGGTCGCATGCGGTCGCCGTTCTTGCGGCTTCGAATCAGGATATCTTCCGGTCGAGCGGATACCCATAATCTTCGGTTGCTCCGATCGCGCTTTATCTCTTCTATCAGTTCCGAGGAATTTTTAAATTCTTCCCATTCGAATTCATCTGACATATCTATCCCCTCTCCTCTTGCTCCCCCTTCAATCCATTCCACACCGGTCGGACCGAAAACGAATTCGCCATCCTTTGCAATCCATCTTGCCCCTTTTCTTATGGCAGCTTTTGACAATTCGCGAACCATCTCGACCACCATTTCATCCGTGCCCCCCTTTCCTACTACAAATCGCCTCAAAAGCCATCTTCCGGAGGAATCCCCTTTCAGTTCGTCATATCTTAATTCATCTCCATTTATCTTTTCCCGGAGATATTCCTCAGCCCCTGCCTCCTCTTCGCTCATTATGGAAGCAGTGCGATTCAAAGATCTCTTCACTTCCGGCCATTGCGTTTCAAGCAAAGGAATCACTTCATTTCTAAGAAAATTACGTCGATAATCGGAACTCAGATTTGTGGAATCCACAATATAATCCTGTCCGATAGATTCAAGATAATCCTCTATCTCTTTACGGCTAATGTCAAGCAGAGGGCGTATAATCCTGCCGGTATCGGGTTTCATGGCACGGAGTCCGGCTATTCCGGCTCCCCGGCAAAGATTGAGGAGAAGGGTTTCTGCATTGTCGTCGGAGTTATGGGCCACTGCAATCCTCCGGGCGCCGCATTCAATCATCTTTTTCTCAAAGTAATTGTAACGCAATTCGCGGCATGCCATCTCCACCGATCCTCCGTGGATTCTTCTATACTCATCCACATTAAAATCGACTGTATCAAGTTCGACTCCGAGCTTCCGGCATAAATCCTCCACAAATTGCATATCCCTTTGGCTTTCGTCGCCACGAAGATGAAAATTGCAATGCACGGCCTCCACCCTCATCCCAAGACGAAGCAAAGAGCAGAGAAGAGCCACGCTGTCGGCCCCTCCGCTTATCCCGACAAGCAGATGCGAGACATCGCTTCGGCGTAAAGCGTCATAAACTTTACTCTCGAATCTGATTTGAGGATTTTCCCTTTCTTGCTCTTTATCTTTTCTTTCCACCGATTGAGGATTCTAATAAGTAAATTTTAGAAAAATTTCTTTTTTATTCCATAAACAATTTAAACTCGATTTTGTTAACTAATTAGCTAAACAAGGTAGAAATTACTTTAAGGCTCCATCCACTAAAATATGTTAAAATGCCAGGGCGGCTATTTTTGAGCTAAAATATTCTTTTTCAGAAGGAGCAACCTTTGCGTTGCGACTGATGAAAAAGGATATTTGAGCCAAAAAGAGC
>JAAVGM010000002.1 GCA_014800245.1 Bacteroidales bacterium
CCACTAAAATATGTTAAAATGCCAGGGCGGCTATTTTTGAGCTAAAATATTCTTTTTCAGAAGGAGCAACCTTTGCGTTGCGACTGATGAAAAAGGATATTTGAGCCAAAAAGAGCCGGACAAAAGGTAACTATTTTCTCAGATGGATTAACATTATATAATATTTTAAAAATTTGATTAAATTAAAAATACCATCCCTCTCGCAGATGTGCCTTGGCATTAACAGATTTTAGTGGATGGAGCCTAAATATTTTCAGTTTTTGCTTAACTTTTCTTCACATTTATTAGCATATTTCAAAAACATTAGATATATTTGCACCTGTTTTTAGAAAGCTAATGAAAATGAAAGTCTCTCTACGATTTTTCTTATCTATTCTCATCTCCGCCTCCCTTCTTATATCTTCGTGCGGAAGGGGTAATAAAACAGAGAGCGAGGAAACGCGTGAATCCCTTGTAGATTCCACTATGAGTTTTTCACAGGATGATAATTATCATGCCGACAATGACATTGCTATGACTATACGCAGCATAGCCGATGCCATAAATCAGGGTGAGCAACTCGACTCCATTGATTACAATTTCGAAGGAGTTCTGACCGATGGAACCGGACATCCGCTCTATACCGATGTGCAGGGCGCGCCGGGAGCATGGAGCATCAAAGTGAAATCTCCTGTGGCCGTAGCAATAAAAAATCTATATTTAGGAGATCTTCTTCCGGAAGCACTTGAAACATATGTCACCCAAAGTCTCGGTCTCGACAATTCAAACATTGTGGATACATCCAAATTCCGCAAGGACGATCTGGATAAATTAGTGATATATCATTTCAATGGGGGCTATCTCATTTTCGAAACACGCACTGCCCTCACCCCTACAGGCAAGGAAGGCCCGCTAATCACAATCATCGCCACATCTAACGCCCCCGAGCAATATTAGGATAGAAGAATGCGCAGCCGGTTTGTCGCAAGGTGAGCCAAAATCCTACCTGAACACATACCACCGGCTCGAATCAAATCTCGGAAGCACGGCAAGCTGCACATCCGCCTCCCGGTCGGCTATTGTCTCTTCGCCGTCGCCTACCCTCTTTCCTACGCTTTCAAGAGCATCCCTCACAGCCTTCAAAGCCTTTGCCGGGGTGTTGTTATCTTTAGAAAGATGACATAGGAATATATATTTCAAATCAGGATTGATAATTTCTTTCAAAAATTCCGCAGTGGCCTCATTCTGCATATGGCCACGCTCTGTCTGAATACGTGCTTTCAGATATTCCGGATAGCGACCCAAACGGAGCATATCCGCATCATAATTTGCCTCTATCACCAAATAATTCGCACGGCTCATATAATATCGGGCACGATCCGTGACAGCTCCTAAATCGGTGGCAAGCACAAACCGCTTATCCCCGAATTCTATCGAAAAACCCATATTGTCCAATCCATCGTGAGGCACCTCAAAAGCCGTGATCTCCATATCGAGGATCTTCTTCGGAATCTCCTTGAAAATCGGCTCGTGATATTCCTTTATACGTTTGGATATGCTGTGACGCTGCAGCAATCCCTTCAAAACGCGGGGAGTGCAGAACAGACGTATATGACGATATTTGCGAAGAAGATTATAGGAATATCTCACATGGTCGGAATGATCGTGGGTGAGAAACAGTCCTTTTACATTCCCCATCGAAATCCCATTCTCCAACAGGCGGCGCTCTATATCCTCTGTCTTTATTCCGGCGTCAATGAGAATACCCCCCTTTGCAGTGCCGACATAACAGCTGTTTCCGCTCGACCCGGATCCAAGCGACACATAGAACATCCTGTTGTCGTCGGCCGATGAAGCCCTATCGGCATCCGGGCTCACAAGATCCGAAGTGGAAGGCTTGCCGGGACGAGTGCGCTTCCTCTCCTTCCCTCCCTCTTCTATCGCTTTATAATCTTTCTCCGGGTTATTATTATCCGGGCTGTTATAATCCTTATCTGCCGCAAATTCCTCAAAAGGGATACGCATGGAATTGAATACAATCTTATCCATTATCTTCCACCCCCTTCCCTATGAATAAGAAATATTGCAGGGCGTTTGTCGTAGTCGTATTTCATCCCTTTCCATGCCGAAGCCTTCCGGGTGATTATGCTCTCTTTCTCAGGATCGGAGATGTCGCAGGCCACGCAAAGCAATGTGTCGCCCCGAAGATTCTCGGAGAGAAATTTCACCATTCGGTTGTTGCGATATGGAGTCTCGATGAATATCTGGGTTTGTCCTCTTTTTCCGGCTGTCGATTCAAGATCTCTTACGGCGCGATTCCTCTCTTTATCGTCTATGGGCAGATAGCCGTTGAAGGCAAATCCCTGACCGTTGAAACCGGATGCCATAAGCGACATCAGGATACTTGACGGCCCCACGAGCGGCACCACCTTCAATCCCTCTCGCTGGGCTATCTCCACCACCGACGATCCGGGGTCGGCCACAGCCGGACATCCCGCCTCGCTCATCACTCCGACAGGCTCCCCTTTGCGCAGGGGGTCGAGATAGGAGGATATGCTGCGAAGGTCGGTATGGCCGTTGAGTTCATAGAAAGTTATGCTGTCGATATCAAATGTGCGGTCCCATCGTTTGAGAAAACGGCGGGCAGTGCGGATATTCTCTACTATAAGATGATGAATCCCCTTTACAACAGGCAGATTCCCTTGCGGAATCGCGTCTTCAAGAGGGGCATCGCTTATATTTACTGGTATGAGATAAAGTGCCGGTTTTAATTCCATACTACAAATTTATTAAATATTCGTCAATTACACATCCCTTTATTTACTTATTTTTGTTAATTTTGTTATCTTTATGAATATTGCAGGATATAGTCAGGACTAATTATGCAGATCCCGACCCCGCATATCCATTAATTTTAATAAGTAGCTTCTTAACAGATGGCATTATCCACCCCCCTGCCGAAAGGCTTCATCGACGAGATGGAGGCGCTCCTCCCCGAGGAGTCCGATCTCCTCATAGAGGCTTTACAAAAAGAGCCTGAAATCTCGATCAAGATAAATAGACGGAAGGTTACGGATCCTTCCGTGATTGGCTATGCCGATATGCAGCCTGTAGCATGGTGCGAGTCGGGATATTATCTTCCGGAACGTCCTCGCTTCACTCTCAATCCGCTCCTACACGCAGGAGCTTTCTATGTGCAGGAAGCATCCTCAATGATATATGAGACTATAGTGAAGAATATCCTCCCGATGGCTTTCGACACATCCCGCACTCCTGCCATTATCGACCTCTGCTCCGCTCCCGGAGGAAAGGCCACGTCGATCATCAATGCCGTGCCGGATGGAATTTTTGTTGTGGCCAATGAATTCAACTCTCAGCGTGCCGGGGCGCTGAAGGAGAATCTTCTGAAATGGGGCTATCCTGATATAATGATCACCAATTCGCCTGTATCGAAGATTGCCAAGGCTGGATATGCCTTCGACATAGTGGCTGTGGATGCCCCCTGTTCGGGCGAGGGGATGATGCGCAAGGAGGCAGTGGCCCGCGAGCAATGGGGGCCGGGGCTTGTGGCTCAATGCGCCGCGCTCCAGCGTGAGATTCTTGAAGATGCCTGCCGATTGCTTAAGCCGGGAGGATTCCTTATATATTCCACTTGCACTTTCAATGTTGATGAAGATGAGCGTCAAGTGGAATGGCTCGTGGAGGAGAAGGGGATGGTCCCCTTCGATCCGGGTTTCCCGGAGGAATGGGGAATCAAGGGAGGGATAGATACCCCCTACCCCTGTTTTCGATTCATGCCTCATGCCACTCGCGGCGAAGGTCTCTTCGTGGCTGTGATGCGCAAGGAGATTGATGAAGATGAACGCACCGTGGCTCTTCCACGTCTGAAGGAATGGCTGAGAAAAAATATTAAGGTGATTTCGGATGGGATTCCTGAGAAGGAGCCGAAAGGTCGCGATATGGTCCCTTGCTCCCAATGGGCGCTCTCCACATCCTTTCCCCAAGGGGAGTTTGAGGAGGTAGAGGTGGATGAAGCAACCGCTCTATCATATCTGCGCCATGAAGCTTTACGTCTTCCGCAGGAAATTGGCAAGGGATTTGTTGTTATAAAATATAAAGGGTTTCCGCTCGGTTTTGTAAAGAATATCGGTTCAAGAGCCAATAATCTTTATCCTTCCGAATGGAGAATCCGGAACCTTTAAAACTAAAATTATGATATTCAAAACAAACGCAGAGTGTGAGCATTGCAAGACCACACTCCTAAATCATTTGCAGAGCAAATTTCCCAACGAGAACTGGTCGCTCAACCTTGAAAATTCCGACAAAGTGTTGGAGATGCATGGCGTTCCCGATGATGAAGCGCGCGCCCGCGAAGTGGAGAATGCCATTGCCGAAACAGGATTCAAGGGCACGTGGATGCCTCAAACAGGATATTAGAATGATCGAATTAAGAGGAATAAATAAGGCATATGGAGAATTGGAGGTGCTGAAGGATATCAACCTCACAGTGGAGGATCATGAGATCATGACGATTGTCGGTCCGAGCGGTGCGGGAAAGACTACACTCCTTCAGATTGCCGGGACCCTCGACCGTCCCGACCGCGGCTCGGTGTGCTATGGCGATACGGAGATTACATCGCTCAACGACCGTCGCCTTTCCGAATTCCGCAACCGCAACATAGGTTTCATCTTCCAATTTCATCAGCTCCTTCCTGAGTTTACAGCCCAAGAGAATGTGGCGCTTCCGGCTTTGATAGCCGGAGAATCAAAGCGCAAGGCTATGAAGAGGGCTGATGAACTGCTCGATATGCTCGGACTTTCCGAAAGATTGCGCCATAAACCGGGACAATTATCAGGGGGCGAGCGGCAGAGATGTGCCATTGCCAGGTCGCTGATAAATAATCCTTCGGTGATTTTTGCCGATGAGCCTACAGGGTCACTTGATTCGCGCAACCGCGACGAGATCTGCGCCGTCATCACCCGCCTGCGTCAGGAATTGGGGCAGACTTTCGTAATCGTGACCCACGACCCTTCGATTGCGCTGATTGCCGACCGCGTGGTCAATATGGCCGACGGAAAGATAATCGGGATAGAGACTCCGGGGGTGGCAGTTCCTTAAAAGATGTTATCTATTCCCCCTAAATTTGATTATCTCACTTTTAATTATTAAATTCGCAAAAGTAAACGCCCTGTATCGCAACACACACCGTGGATCGGGGTAATATTAACCGGAAAAATTCATTTAAAACAACAAAAGAAAATGGAAAATAAAGAAAACAAAAACCAGCTTCAGATTCAGCTCCGTCCCGACATGGCCGACGGCAAGTACAGCAACCTCGCAATGATCGGTCACGGTCCTAACGAGTTCCTCATGGACTTCATCTTCGCAGCTCCCGGCATGCCCCAGGCTCCCGTAGTAAGCCGCGTGATCATGAGCCCCGAGAATGCAAAGCAGCTCCTCTTCGCCCTCACAGACAACATCAAGAAATATGAGGCTCAGTTTGGCGAGATCATGCCCCGCACTGCAGCCAACAACAACTAATATAGAGAATATCTCTGATGGAGAATAATCTCTTTATTTACAATTCGCTTGCCCGCGTGAAACAGCCCTTCAGGCCTATTCACGACGGGCATGTCGGTATGTATGTGTGTGGCCCTACGGTCTATGGAGACGCTCATTTGGGTCATGCACGTCCGGCCATCACCTTCGATATCCTCTATCGCTATCTGCTTCATCTCGGATTCAAGGTGCGCTACGTCAGAAATATCACCGACGTGGGGCATCTCGAACATGATGCGGATTCCGGCGAGGATAAGATTGCCAAGAAAGCGCGTCTCGAACAGCTCGAACCTATGGAAGTGGTGCAGTTCTATCTCAACCGCTACCATAAGGATATGGAAGCCCTTAATGTGCTTCCTCCGAGCATCGAGCCCCATGCTTCGGGCCATATCATCGAACAGATTGAATATGTGAAGAAGATTCTTGAGGCCGGATATGCTTATGAAAGCTGCGGATCGGTTTATTTCGACGTGGAGAAATATAACCGCGACCATAACTATGGGAAGCTTTCGGGACGCAATATTGAGGAGATGCAGAACAATACCCGCACCCTCGACGGTCAGCAGGAGAAGCGCAATCCTCTCGATTTCGCTCTCTGGAAGAAGGCTTCGCCTGAGCATATCATGCATTGGCCCTCACCTTGGAGCGAGGGCTTCCCGGGGTGGCATCTCGAATGCTCCACTATGGGAGAGAAATATCTCGGCGAGAAATTCGATATTCATGGCGGCGGACTCGATCTGATGTTCCCTCACCATGAGTGTGAAATTGCCCAGAGCGTGGCAGCACAGGGACATGAGGCGGTGAACTATTGGATGCATAACAATATGATCACCATTGCCGGAAAGAAGATGGGGAAGTCGTATAACAACTTCATTACCCTCGAACAGTTCTTCGACGGCTCTCATCCTTTGCTCACTCAGGCATATTCTCCGATGGTGATCCGCTTCTTCATCCTCATGGCTCAATATAGATCCACTGTGGATTTCTCCAATGAAGCTCTCCAGGCGGCTGAGAAGGCTCTTCAGAAGATGACAGATATATATCGTCGTCTCCAGACCCTAAAGCCGGCTGAGAAGTCGTCGGTGGAGGTTCCGGATTTCATGAAGAAGTGTTATGACGCGATGAACGACGATCTCAACACCCCGATGGTGATAGCCGAGCTATTCGAGGCAGGAAAGATCATCAACTCTGCATTCGACGGCAATGTGACGCTGAGCGCAGAAGATATCGAAAAACTTAAAAAGCTTTTCGATGTGATGCTCATTCAGCTTCTCGGCATAAAGGTGGGAGCAGATGAGAATGCTTCCAATCTGAAACCATTCGAGGGAGCTGTGGATCTTCTCATGGATATCCGCAAGAATGCCAAGGAGGCCAAGGATTGGACCACATCCGATCTTATCCGCAATAAGCTTGCCGAACTCGGCTTCAACGTGAAAGACACCAAGAATGGTGTGGAATGGTCGTTGAAACAGTAAGTGAATAAAATTGAGACAGGCCGTCTTGAGATCTCCTCAAGGCGGCCTGTCTTTTTGCTTAAGGCTCGCTTCCCCAACAATATCTTTTACAGGGGTCGTACCTTAATTCTGCTCGTGCTCCTGATAATACATGCGATCGAAATCGCTCAGAAGATCTGAAGAGTTGTTACGGCTTCTGTGTGATACAGCGGCTGTTACGAGCATTGCAAACACGAATATTCCAATAAGGAACAAAATAAAAAAACTTACCATAGCTTCATGAATTAGGAATAGGGTTAATACTAAAGTAATAAAATAAAACAGTAATTTAAATTTAGCTATTTTGAGGAAAGAAAGGGTAATTCTCATAATTGAGAACTTTTCATGGTTGAGAAGAGAGGAGAGGATCAGGGGATCAGATTCAAGTCTTGTCGAGCACCTGATATTTCGAATGCTGACTCTTGAATTCGGGAACAATCTTCTTCATCTGAGCCACAATCTGCATGTCGTCAGAATCCGGAGCTCCCGCAACCAAATCAGAGATATCGCTCTGAACCACATCGAACTCATACTCCCTCACTTTCGCCACCTTGATTTTGGGATGGAACGTAGGAAGAGTGATCTCTTTGTCGTTGAGCACCTCCTCATATAATTTTTCACCGTCGCGAAGACCGGTGAATTTAATTTCTATATTCTTCGCTCCGCTGAAATGAATCATTCGCTTTGCGAGATCCACAATCTTCACGGGCTCTCCCATGTCGAAGACATAGATTTCGCCCCCTTTACCCATTGTGCCGGCCTCTATCACGAGCTTGCAGGCCTCAGGGATAAGCATGAAGAATCGGATGATATCGGGATGAGTCACCGTGATCGGTCCCCCCTTCTTTATTTGCTCCTGGAAAATAGGGATCACCGATCCGTTGGATCCAAGCACATTTCCGAAACGGGTGGTGACAAATTGTGTCTTCCCCTCAATGCGCCCCTCTTTGATGGCCTTATCGAGACTCTGCACATAGATCTCGCAGATACGCTTGGAGCATCCCATCACATTCGTGGGGTTGACAGCCTTATCGGTGGATACCATCACAAATTTGCGGGTGCCATACTTCACGGAAAGGTCAGCAATGATTCGAGTGCCGTCAACATTATTCACCACCGCCTCATAGGGGTTATCCTCCATCATCGGCACATGCTTGTAGGCCGCGGCATGAAACACATATTCCGGGCGATACTGTTCGAAGATACGCTCCATCACCCTCTTGTCGGCAATGTCGGCCACAATGGTCTCCGCCTTGATGTCGGGCCATTGATTCTTCATCATTAGACGGATATCATGCATCGGAGTTTCAGCCTGATCCACCAACACCATGTGTGAGGGATTGTAGGTGGCAATCTGACGCACCATCTCCGATCCGATACTGCCGGCAGCTCCCGTGATAAGCACCACATGGTCGTTGAGCAGCTTTGCGGCAGCCTCCATATCCACCTCAATCTTATCGCGGGGAAGAAGGTCTTCCACATTGACAGGGTGAAGTTCGGAGAGGGAGAAGTCGGTCTTGCCGTCCCATTCGCGGGCGCGCGGCATCACGAGAATCTTTATCCCTCGCTCCACAAGCTTATTCACAAGCTCCTCATTATTTCGGAGTTCATCCATCATATAAGGGGAAACGATAAGCGTAGAGATATGATCTCTCTTCATATTGTCGGGGAGATCCATATCAAAGGAATGGACCTTGACGCCCATTAGGATACGATGCTCCATGTCAGGCTCCGAAGTGACAAATCCGGAAAGCACAAAGGGGGAATCCTCTGCCGAACGAATGTTTTTAGCCAAAGCCACTCCGCCGGCCTTTATGCCGAATATATAAGCCTTTTGCGAATTGGGATTGCGAGAAGATTGCTCATAGATAGTCTTCACCCATACACGCATAGTCCACATGAAAGCCACTACAAAAAGACCCATCAGAATGATATCGGCAAAGCCGAAAGTCACCAGCCAGGATCTGTCGCCGAAAAGCAGAAGGAAAGCCGAACCGAGAATCACAGCCAACACCACAGCCGAACCGATTCTCAGCAAATCGGAGAAAGAGGAGTAACGGATCACACCGTTGTATGTATGAAATATCTTAAATGAGATGAGGAAAGCCACAAGGAATACGCACATAGTGATGGCGAGCGAACCTAACACATCCAAGGTCTGCACCGAACCATGATGCACGGCATAAGCCAGCAGACCGGCAAAGACTACGAACATACAGTCGAGAATGAGTATGCTCCAGTAAGGCAATGCCGCCCGCGAGAAATACCAATTTGCAAGTTTCTTAAATGAGTTCATGAATTAAAGCAATATAGCCTCTTCCCTACGAGTAAGGGGGAGGTATGCAAAGGTACAACATTTTTTTTAATTTGCACCTATAATCTGCATAAAAAGTGGAATAAAACTGAAAACCGCCCCTTCAGTTTCCTGAAAAGGGGCGGAATATTCTATTCTCCGGATATTTTAATCCTCAATATTAGCCTTGATGGTATCCACAATATATTTCACATCCTCATCGCTCACATACGGCCCGGCAGGGAGACAAATCCCCACAGCAAAGAGCTCCTCGCTCACCCCGTTCGTATAGGCAGGTGCATCCTTATATACCGGCTGCTTATGCATCGGCTTCCAAAGCGGACGAGCCTCCACATTGGCAGAATCCAAAGCCACGCGCAATGCCTCCACATTCGCATTCGGCTGACAATCGGTTACGGCAGTGGAAGCGGTGTGGGTCACGCCGGCAGCTCCCCCCACAGCGCCTGTAATCACCTGCTTGTAGGCTTTCTCCTGTCCTTTAATCTTAAGATCCGGATCGAGGGTAGCAGTGCATAGCCAGAAATTGGAATCATAATCCGGTCCGGGGTTGCCATGCATCTTTATCCCCTTCACATCCTTCAGCAATTCGCAATAAAGCTCCTGCACATGCTTATGATGCGCGATATGATCTTCAAGCACAGTCATCTGCCCTCTTCCTATTCCGGCACATATATTGCTCATGCGGTAGTTGTAGCCGATAGCCTCATGCTGATAATAGGGATAAGATTCGCGAGCCTGGGTGGCATACCAAAGAATCTCCTTCGCCTTCTCCTCATCAGGGCAAATCAGAGCGCCGCCACCCGAAGTGGTGATCATCTTATTGCCATTGAAAGAGAGCACTCCATATTCGCCGAAAGTGCCGAGCGACTGACCTCGGAACATCGATCCGAAACCCTCTGCCCCATCCTCAATCACCGGAATCTCATAACGATTGGCAATCTCCATGATCTTATCAATCTGATAAGGCATTCCATAAAGCGCCACCGGGATAATCGCCTTCGGTTTCTTGCCGGTCTTTGCGATACGATCCTTTATAGCCTCTTCGAGAAGATCCGGATCTATATTCCATGAATCCTTTTCCGAATCGATGAAAACGGGGGTAGCACCGAGATAAGTGATCGGATGGCTGGAAGCGCAGAAAGTGAACGACTGCACCAGCACCTCGTCGCCGGGCTTCACGCCGCATGCAATCAGAGCGAGATGCACAGCAGCCGTGCCCGCAGAAAGACACACCACCTTCTTATCCAGCGGCTCCACCTCGCTTGTCTCCACCGCTCCGTTGTTGGAAGTCACCACCTCCACACGTTTATTCACAAAATTCTCAAGATCCTTTTCGAAAGCATTGACATTGGGGCCCATCGGCACCACCCAATTAGTATCGAAAGCTTCCTTAATAAAATCCTGTTCCTTGCCGCTCATATGAGCGAGGCAAAGATAAATTCTATCTCTCATATATTGTATTGATTTTAATCAGCCTATCTATACCCACGCATCTATCCCTAAGATTGCGCAGCCGTTTGAATGCCTGAACCCTAAGATTGCGCAGCCGTTTGAATAAGTGTTGCGAACCTTCGGTTTGCAAAAGCCCAATCATCCCCTCAATCTCCTCTTGTTTCATTATGTTTCAGCATTAAACAAGTAAGAAATTAAGAAGCAATAAGTTATCAGTTTTGTTTCAGTGTTCCAAGATAAGAAATGTTCGAAAATTATAATAAATTAATAAGTAGCTACGAATAATTAATGAATAGCTACTTAATTCGAAAACGCCCTCCAAGGGTCAAATTGCAAAGTTAACACACAAAATGATTAATGGAATCGTAAAAATAGCCTATATTAATGTTAGGACTGGATATAAAATTTGAGGAAATGAAAAAAATTATTTCATTTCCACCACCATTGGTTCAGTAATGATTTCATTTAGATTCACCAAAGGCAAAACTATATGTATTGGCATCTGCTCTAACTTGGCGAACAAAGCACCTCTTAAAGCACCCACAGCTTTAGATCCAAAATAAACCAGAAGCTCTTGAGGAATAACAATGTTATTTTTTTCTGCAAAAGAATCCCAAGAATCATTTTTAATCTGAAAGACCAGATCTACCACGCATTTCAACACCGGCATATTCGATTGATGCAGATTTGCAATCGCAGAAGCTTTAATAATTCTTTTATGCGCCTCCACAGTAAATGAGACAGATGAATCAAGTTGATTTTCTTCTGAAAAAGAGTTATAGTTTTCCTCGAAGAAAGCAAACTGTGTGATTCCTCCTCCTACAATCTTAAAAAAAGCCTGATTCATGTCCTTATCCATATACTAATAAATTTTCCTTATCCTTTCCTATCTTGTTGATGCCTATAAATGAATCATTAATACATTCCGACTGTGAATCTGATTCTTTAAAAATAGGGAGGGAATAATTATAAGTAACCTTTAAAATAATTGACGACTTTGAATCCTCCGGAACAACAGTTTTGTCAATTATCTTAATACCAAGCTTTCTCTCAATCTCCACCAATGTTTTTAATTCAAAATTAGTCTGACCATTTAAATATCTGGTAATATTTGCAGGAGTGACACCTAACATAACGGCAAGGTCGGATTGAGTAAGACCTAAAATCCTTAATTGGCGCTTAATTTTAGCAGCAATAGCAGAAGATGCGCACAACCAATGACGATTTTTCCGACGTTCTTTCATACGCTCTCTCTCCTTTAAGGTAAGATCGCGCGCTATATTGTTAAGTTTATCTATATTAGTCTTCATATGCTTTCACTCCTTATGGCTAATAAATGAATTCAAATCTCCGACAGTCTGTTATATTCATCAAATTCATCATCCTGATATTTCACAGCATAAAGATGATTTAATTCTATTATAACAAATTCCATAAGAAAGCAGATTTTCTAATTATTAATGAAACGAATTAAAAAGTCAAATATTTTATGTATATGTAAAAAATTTATGTATATATAAATTATATACAAGAATATGAAAAAGACAGCAGAAACTCATAAGATTTTAAGTATGGAAATTGTAGGATTATATGAGTCTCTGCTGTCTGATTTTAATTTCGATGCAACGAGCAAATGCTCAGCAGTCGTTATATATTAAAATGAATCTGATAAAGTAAAATCAGAACATCACTTGAAGATTAAAACACATCCACCCCAAGAATATCCTACACCAAAACCACATATCAACACATTGCCTACCAATAGATTCTTCATTTTTGCTTCAGCCAATCCTATTGGTATGCTATTACTCACAGTATTGCCTACTTCGGACATATTAATATAGAATCGTTCTGGATTAATTTTAATCTTCTTTCTTAGAAAATTTAGCATATAAGTGTTAGCCTGATGAAAGAGAAATAAGGATACGTCATCCATATTAATAGAATTTTTTTCTAATGTCTCCTTCACAACTATGGGAACATTCTTCTGAGTGAAACTAAATATCTCGGCGCCATTCATAAAAAGGAAATCAGATGAATGAGGATTCCCATTTTCATCAAAACTTAAATCACCTGCCTTATTAGGGTTTCTTGAAGCACCCGTCCTAACGATTAGATTCTCCGCGCCTGCACCATTTGTTCCTAAAGCGAAATCTCCTATTTCAGCAAATCCATCAGTAGAAACAATTGTAGCCGTTGCAGCATCACCGAAGATAGTTTTATTCCCCTTATCTCTTGAGTGCAGATATTTTGTATAGGTCTCAGCAGTTAGCAACAAGACATTCTTTGCAATGCCACCCATTATTAATCCTTTTGCTACAGCAAGCCCGTAAACGTAACCAGAACACCCGAGATTAAAATCAAAAGCTCCACAAGATGTAGGGATTCCAACCTTATCCTGAATAATACATGCCGAAGATGGTAAGAAATAATCTGGACTTTGTGTGCAAAAAAGAATAAAATCTATATCTTCTCTTTTTATTTCCTTGTTTTCAGTAAATAATTTATTAGCCGCTTGAATAGCAAGATCAGTTGCTGTTTCGTTCTCTTTTACGACATGACGCTGATTTACACCCACCTTTCCGGCAATCTTTTCAACAGTCCATTCAGGGAAATCTGCCACCAATTCTTCATTAGTCACAACCTGTTCTGGAAGAACGAAAGACAACGCTTTAATATATGCATTCATTTTTAAGACTTTAAAGTAAATTCCCCACCTCCTGTGATATCAATACAGCTACCTGTCATCCAACTACTTGCATCGGAGAGAAGATATACAGCAAGATTTGCTACATCTTCTGGTTGACCATAACGCTTTAATGGATACTTCAATTCCTCTTGATGGTAATCAATGCCATTCAGTTCAGCATCTTTTCTAACCAGTTCAGTCCATACCATAGCAGGGCAGATACAATTAACACGTATCAATTGATTAGCCACCTCCAAACCCAATACCTTTGCATAAGCAATTAAAGCGCCTTTTGAAGCAGCATAAATGCCATTTCCGATTGCTGGAGCAAAAGGTGCCCTTGATGCAATAAAGACTACGGAAGAAGAAGGTAGAAGCTTTTTTTTCTTCAATATCGCCTTCTGAAGCAATACGGGAGAATCAAAGTTGGTTCGCATCACCTTTAAGAGATCATTCTCTTTTACCATTTTTAGCATTGACCTGTTGCCAATACCAGCACAATGTAAAATACCATTCAACTGAGGCAATTTAGCCACTAAATCTTCTATGGCAGAAGATTCCACTAAATCGACTACAAACATTTGATGCCCCTCTCCCTCCAATTGGTTAAAAGTCTCCGCCAGTCGTTGTTCATTTCTACCGGTTATAACCAACTGAGCACCCATTTTTGAGCAAACAATAGCGGAAGCCCTTCCGATTCCGGATGAAGCTCCCGTTATAAATATTCTTTTTCCTTCTAATGAAAAAGGATTGAATGTATTCATCATATCTCAATTAATTCCGGAACAGTGATCTTGTCTGTATCAAAATATACGCTGCCCCACGATAATCCGACTCCAAAACCACAAGCAATATGTGATAATTGTTCAGTGATAAGTCTATCTCTTTCGCGTGTCACCAATGCAAGAGGAATGGAGGCAGAAGAAGTGTTACCAAATTCATCCATACAATAAGGAACCTTTTCTTTTGGCAATTTTAATTTCTTACGAATCATCTCATTCATCATTCGATTAGCCTGATGAAAGGTAATTAAATCCACATTCTCTTTATTTAAGCCAAAGTGCTCACATAGTTGATTCACAGATTTTGGAGCTTTACTTATACCAAAAGAGAAAACATCCATTCCATCAAGTTCAAGATCTATGCCGCGTCTGCAGAGCCCTTCCCCATACTTCTTTAACTGCAGGGAAGTATCTGCTACCATATTTCTGAATCCACCATCTCGACAAATAATGGTCTCATACCCCTTTCCATCACTGTTAAAGATAAACTTCAAACCTTTTGAATCCTCTTCATATTCAAGAGCAGTTGCGCTTCCAGCATCACCGAACAGAGGGTATGTGCTTTTATCTTCAGGAGAACATAGCTTTGTAACAGTATCGCCAGCCAAGAGCAATCCTTTCCTAATCGTTCCGCCTTGCATTATCCCACCAATAACACTCAAAGCATAAACCCATCCGGAGCATCCAAGAGATACATCAAGTGTATAACAGTCTTTAGACAATCCAAGTTTCTCTTGAAGAACACATGACGTAGCAGGAAGAATATAATCGGGACTCTGTGAAACAAACACAACAGCATCAATTTCATCCTTCTTCCATCCCAATTGATCTATCAATATTTCAGCAGCTTGCTCACAAAGATCAGCAGAGGTCATCGAATCTTCAGTTCTGCGTCTAAACGCTATCCCTGTAGATTCGATGAAATTATTCGCACCCTCCCATTTATATATATCCGCTATACTTTCTTTTAGAGAAGGCACACACGCCGAAATTCCTTTGAGGCAAACATTTTTTATCTCAAGGAACGCCATAGTATTTATTTGCTGCTGATAAGATCAAAAAGCTCCTGAACTGTCTGAGCATTACGCATTTCATTACCGGAGAGTTCCACATCAAACTCTTCATCAGCCAATGCTATCACACCGAGAGCAGACAGCGAAGACCATTCATCAAGTTCACGGAACTTTGTTTCAGGAGAAAGAACCGAAACATCAGTATCATCAAATATTTCGGCAAACTTTTCAATAAATTCTTTGATTTCCATTTTTAGTTTATGTTAAAGTTATCAAATATTCAATTTTAATACTTCACCTTGGTGGCGGGATTACCAACATATGTATTGCCATCCTTTGTATTGCGAAGCACAACCGCTCCGGCACCTATAATTGTATCATCTCCAATAGATTTATACTGAAGAATAATTGAATTTACCCCAATAAAATTCCGTTGTCCAATTTTCACTCCCCCTGATATTTTCACAGCAGGCATAATAGAATTGTAATTTTCAATAACTGTATCGTGACCTACAAGAACGTAGCCATTCAGCGTATTGAAATTGCCAATTTCCACATTACACGATATTAGACATCGAGAACAGAAAACGTTTCCGTAACCCAATTTAACGTTATCTTTATCAAGGAATAACGTATCTGGTGCAATTATATTCGGAAAGTCTATCTTAGGATTTATTATTTTTGAATGAATAGAACATACTACTTTAGGAGAGCCAATAGCAAACACAATTGATAATGGTTTAGACCATGAATTCAGTGTATCTATATTTCCTATAACTTCTCCATATTCGTTACTTGAACCAATAGAGACTCCATCATCAAAAAATCCTATAAGATTCCAACACTCTTCCGTCTCATTGTTTATCCTTTTTATGAGGCATGCCACTTCTCTCCCAAATCCTCCGGCACCATATATAGCAATATCTCTCATATATTAGTTATTTCCATTAAATGCTTCTACTGTTGCCTGTCCTTTTGCAGAAATTCCATCTCTTTTCAATACCTTTTTAATGGTAGTCAATATGACTTTACAATCAGTCAAGAAAGAGATATTATCCACATACCACACATCAAGTTCAAATTTCTTCTTCCAAGATATTGCATTGCGCCCATGACACTGAGCCCATCCGGTAATCCCCGGACGAACGTCATGGCGTCGAGCTTGTTCATGGGTATATAATGGTAAGTATTGAGGCAAGAGTGGTCTCGGACCGATAAGGGACATATCCCCTTTAAACACATTCCAAAGCTGAGGTAATTCATCAATCGATGTTGAGCGCACTAATTTACCTACCTTCGTCAGACGCTGAGCATCCGGAAGCAAATCCCCATTTGCATCCCTCTCGTCGGTCATTGTCTTAAACTTAACGACCTTGAAAATCTTACCATCCTTTCCGGGACGTTCCTGAGTAAAGAAAGCCCCTGCTCCTTTATTAGCAAAATGAAGCCAAGCCGTTACGGCAGCCAAAGGAACCGACAATACTAAAAGAGCGCAACCGGATGCTGTAACATCTATTACACGCTTAAAAAATTTCTTATAAAGTTTCATACTTACGCATTCTTCTCAATCACTTCCGCAACTCGCTTGGCAAGAATTGATCGATCAAACGTTGTTTCGGATAGTTTGCGCGCATTCTCACCCCATATTTTCAATTGCTCCTTATCGTCTTTATATAAGGCAATCTTATCTATAAAATCAGCCGAATCATCCGGATTTACAAAGAATCCACAATTTTCTTTCTCAACTAAATCCTTAGTCCAACCCGCCGAATTAACAATAATCGGTTTGCCGGCCGATAGAGAATCAAAAAGTTTATTTGGAGAATTAGTCTGCAAAATTGGCAGATTAAGGAAGGAAGTCATGGAAGCATCGCAAAGGTTTACAACCTCCACCACTGTCCTCATCGGATGATTACCCAAGAACCTTACATTCTTTAAGTCGTAATCTTTAACTAATTTTTCCAACTCAGGCAATGTTGCGCCGTCTCCCATAAAGATAAATTCCACATCAGACATCCCCCTTTCTTTAGCCACTTTAGCCGCCTCAATAATATATTGCAGCCCATTAGCGCGCCCCATGCTGCCGAAGTGAATGATATTGAATTTGCTCATATCGATTCCGAACTCATTTGACACAGCTATATTCGGTTCATGTGGAAAAAATTCCTCCGGCTTCGACATATTCGGCACCATCGTTACTTTCTCTTCAGGAGTTCCTGCAGCAATTACACCATCCTTCATGCCCGGCGAAAGAGCGACAACATGGTTAGATCTATCATAAATTCGTTTTTCGAACCTACGAAGCATCTTCTGAACCGTCTTATTCTTAATAGCTCCAATCTGAATCGGAAATTCCGGCCAAAGATCGCGCACTTCAAACACATATGGCCACTTCTTAAGACGTTTCAAAGTCAACGCTACACCACCCACAGTAAGCGGAGTAGAAGTAGCAAATACAACATCTACATCTTTTTCCTTCATCGCCTCCTTAGTAGATTTAATGAGGAACTTACCAAATGATTTCAGTTTGGCAAGTTTAGACATGTAATTGCTATATTCATTCTTTATATAATGCACTTCAATTCCATCAATATTCTCAATCCCTTCATTAGGATGATATTTATTAGATGAAGTGATCATAATGACTTTATGACCTTTCTCAACCAAAGCCTTGCTTATCCAATAGCTACGTGTTCCGCCGGGCTCAGAAGGAGTTGTGAAATATTGATGTATGTAGATTATTTTCATAGGTTTCTTTTCTTAAATATTCTTGAATCCATACGTTTCCAGTACATTTTCAAGCAGAACATCATTATGATCTTCGGTTACATTAAAATGCGTTCGGGCACTGCCTTTATGCAAAGCTTGGTAGATTGCATCAAAAGAATAAAAATTATTCTTCATTTCCACAAATAATACCTAATCTCGGTAAGACAATTCGAGAAGTGTAGAGAGTAACAAGCATAATGATTCCCATACGAAATTCAGAAATAACGTGTTTTTTAAAATTCTTTATTGCTTGTTTGATCCATTTTCTTTGATGTTACGCCTAATAACTAACTACTATATTGTCGCATTGTATATCTTAAAAATAAAATTATTCCATTGTTCAGCAATATATTCTTCTGAAAAAGGAGGTTTTTGAGCCTTATCCCATGATTTCCTCTTCATTTTATATAGTAACCGAGGATCTTCTATGAGGGTCTTAATTCTACTTATTAAATCTAAGGTCAGACGTTCAGAGATTTGTCCGGAATAAATAGTTTTTTCTCGATGATTCCATACATCAGGATTAGGTAAATTTGTATCTTTTGAAAAGAACCAAAAATGAGGCTCTACCAAAAAACCGTTTATTCCGTCTTCAACTATTTCCGGAATAGAATATAGAGAAGAAACAATAAAAGCCAATCCCGAATGAAGCGCTTCCAGTATAGTTAAACTACAGCTGTCATCGCTTGTTGGTTGCAGTAGAATATCAGACTCAGCATATAGTTTTTGCATTTCATCGTATGATAATTTGAAATCTTTTAATATGATATTAGGATAGTTTCTTATATCTCTGAGTATGTATTCTTCAAGAGTTTCTACGTTTGTAACAATTGTAAGTTGAATATCGGAATACTCTTTTTCTATTCTTTTAAAAGCCTCTATTATTTCCAATCCACCTTTTGATTTAAACCTGATTCCTTGTGAGATGTAGAGTAAATTCAAGTTTCTTGGGGATTTGGGAATTATAAAATTGCTTTCGGAGATGTACGGATTAGTTGGGATTAAAGGATAGATCTGAGTCTTAATTAAGGAATCAACTTGCCCATCAACGAGTGTATTAAAAGTCTGTTCACATGCTTTTGACATATAAACAAATCCTTTTAGATTAGGATCTTGCATATAGTCTTTAATACGCTTCTTCCCCATATAACTCCTGACTCTTCCAAGAGTGTAATGATACAGGGCTGTAGGATTTTCGACATAGATAAAGTATGGTTTATCAGATTTCAAAAATCTGTTATAACTACCTATAATAGATACCGTACTATCGGAAGTCACGTTTATTCTTTGTATAATCCCTAAAATATCTGCTAATTTAGATCTAACTAATTTTACTTTTAAATTATGGATTCGACTATTTGTTTCATATGTTCCTCTTGTAGAAGAAAGAATTTTAAATGAAATTTTTTTTGAGGACATCAATTGCTTAAAAAATCCCCTAAGACGTGTCGCGAATTGGACAGTAATTTTATCCATAGGTATTTTATCTTTTTATAATAGATCCGTGGGTAATAAATTATAATTACGTATGCAGTTTTCTAACTGGTCAATATTATTACTACCCTTTACATTTATATTAGATAGAGCTCCATCTTTATGAAAATATTGATATACATTGTCTATTCCAAAATAATCGGATCTGTCAATATTTAAATAATTATATTTTGTTCCTTTTATTTTAGCCATAACAAAGAACCAAATATCATCTGCTGAAGGACAGATTGACATAAATTTGTCTTCATTAAATACCTCCTGCGATAGAGAATATGGTGGATATAAAATCCCGCCAAATCCAATAGGACTTATGCTCTTTGATTCTTTGGTTGCCATCCTCCATTGATTATATGGCACTAATTCCCCATTTTGTATCTCAACTTCACGAGCAACGCAAGCTTGAATACACTCAGGATGACTTGTATATGCATCATACAATAGATTAATAAAGTATTTAGGATATACCACATCATCATCTATGGTAACTATAATATCGTTAGGAAAGGCCTCTAAAGAAGGAATGAGTTTCTTGTATGATTTGATATCTTTACAGAATTTAATCTCCAAACCATGATTTTGTAATTTCCTCAAATTCTCGGGAATATTATCAAAAGAAAAATTATCCTCGTCTAACCAAAGTATAATTCTATCTGGTAATCTAGACTGCTCAAAGAGGGAAATGAGCGTGTAATATACTGTTTTGTGCACTCTCCGTCCATAAGAAGTCAACGAAACGATTAATTGGGGATGTTCTTTCTTAGTCTTGATGAATGGTAAGGATTTAATACTTAAAATATCACATTGGGTTTTATATATAATTCCCTTAAAAATTTGTTTTATTTTTTGTAGAGGTGTCATTACTAATTTTTAAATAAGTTTAACTGCTTCCGCCTTATAGCGGATGTAGAAGTGTTCGAAATCTTCGTTTGAATGTATCATTTCACTGTAAATTTTAGTTACAGCGAAATTCTATATTTTATCCAAATGACGCAATACGTCTTTTTACACGCTTACATAATACACTGTTTCACTAACTCTTCTACTATATGAAGTGAGTAAAACAATTAAATCAGGATGATTCTTTGAATAATTTTTATTGTGAGAAGTTATTCCTCCAAACCGATACCAAATTTTATTTGATAATCCTACAAGATCATTTCCAAATAACCTAATATGATTCTTAGTCAACTTCATTAACTATCATATTATTCAAGTAAGATACATAATCAAACTGATCAATAAATCTCTTCCCAAAAAAATTCATAGTTCCAAAAATGTTCTTTTCATTCATTACCTTGTTATACTTTTTCAAGTAAATAATGTTTTCTCCAGGAAATTTTTCTCCGGAAAATATAAGTTTATTTTTAAATGGAAGTTTATTAAATCTTTCAATTATAGTATTTGGATCAGTACCATATTGCGATGGGGTAAAATTTGTAAGCCACACACACATATTTTGAGGGTCAATTCTTTTCTTTCGTTCATTCCATTTTTCAATCGCTTCTGTAAAATTTTTATAGTGCATGAAGTGGAGACGAACACCATTATATCCTATCCCTACAGGATAATCTAATTTGCTATTCTTATCTTCCACAATCTCTGTTGCAAGGAATTCATCAAAATTCTCTAATGCTTTTATAAAATCTATATTATTCATATATAGATTAATAAAAGGAGACCGGAACTCTAACCCTAACCAATGGTATAACACTCCTCCTGTACAATTAGAACATATTAGGGTGGGCGTTTTATTAGTTAGTCTAAGTCTGTTTTTTTTGTTAATTAAACCGTGTCTAAATTTAATCCACTTCTTTACCATAGAATAATTCTCTTTGATCTCACTATCAATGTAATTTATTTGCTATATGCCCGAGTTTAAGCAATGCATTCAAATTAAGGCATGCCAATGCTACAAAACACTTTTTATAAAAAGCATTCTTTGATCTAATATAGTCGCCTCCATAAGTTCTATATATATTTTGTAGATACTTTTTTGCTTCTAAGGAAGTATTCATAGAATTTATCATTCTAATCACACATTGATTTGCAGAGTGAATTATACCTAGAACTGCCAGTTTTGCTAATACCGGATACTTTTCCTTAATAAAATCCAATCTCTCAATTTTTCCTCTCACGCCATCAAGGTGTTTTAGATTAAATGTAGAATTCATGATAGATCCTTCTCTTTTACGATAAGCATATAGAGCTTTTGATCCCACAGCAATTCTATCACATTCTGAAATAACCTTATATGTTGTAAACACATCCTCATTATAAGCCCCTAAAGGATAGCGGATACCAGATTCCTTGAACAAACGAGATCTATATAATTTCCTCCAGGCTGTAGTATCAATAACATTGGAAGAAAGAAAATCTCTCATACATTCATAATTGTTATTTAAATCATAACTCTTACATATATCTTTTTCCTTAATGACATTATTTTCTTCATCTACTTCCAATAATTGACATACAGAGATATCCGCATCTTGAGATTCTATAAGGTCTAACAAATAATGGAAATATTCCGGGAGGATGAAATCATCTGAATCTATGAAAGCGATATAATCACCGGATGCCAAATCTATACCTGAATTTCTTGCACCCGATAATCCCATATTTTTTTGATGAATTACTTTTACTCTTTCATCTCTTTCTAACCATTCATCGCAAATTTTCCCAGAATTATCTATGGATCCATCATCGACAAGTATTATCTCTAAATCATTGTACGTTTGGTTCACAATAGAATTAACACAATGATTTAAGAATTTATCCACATTATATACCGGCACTATTACAGAAATCATAACAAACTACTTATTTGATACACATATTGATCACTTCGCGCACTTAACAAGAACCATAGACTATATAGTCCGAGTAATCCACTAAAATATCCAATACGTAAGTATTGACATTTTATATAGTTACCAATGGCAATGAAAGGAATACAAACAAAAGGCAAGAAATATAATCCAAGTCTTTCTATATATGATACCTCCGAAGAAATGACATTAAAAAACACATATATAATTGCATATAATGCAGTTATTCTAATACTATTATTAAAGGATTTAGGATTCATGATTATTATAATGCTGAAAAAAGCTATAACAATCCACATAATTCGCGCCAGGCCTGCTTCCTGAAATGTAGATGCACCTGAACTAAGATAATTAACATATAAACCTGCTGATAAAAAGAAATTCGTTAATATTTTTATTCCAAAAAATATTATAACCAATCCAAATAAAGATGTAATATATATGTATTTCCAATTCTTAAATTTCCATAAAATAAAAAGGCTTAATCCCAATAAAGAAGAATAATGAAATGAGATTCCACATAAGATATACAACAATGTTTTCAAATATTTTTTTTCATTGTAATATAATAAACCGTTAGCCAAGAATAATACAGCTGTAATTTGTCGCGATATATTTAAACTTATAAGATAAAGATAAAAAAACGTGATTATAGTTATAGTAAGTATATGATACCCCGGCTGTATAAATGAGACTTTGATAGTAAAATTTCCTGCTAAAACACACAAGATTCCAGATAAAATTAGTTGAAAGGTAAGGAAATTACCTCCGAAAAAATGGTTAATCCCCACTAAAATGCCCCATCCTGGTTCAATGTCAGCTTTATAAATTAAACTTTGAAAATCAAGAGTCTTGAATTGATTATACATTTCCAAATAACTAATGGTATCCTTACCTACATGCTCCCCTCGAAATCCCATTATTAACCATCCTATAAAATACACAATTCCTATATATATCGTTGCATTGACTCTTCTTTCTTCATTTCTATTAGACGAAAGCTGAAGGAGAAATCCCAAAATAAGTATTATAAATAAATAGAGTATATATATCATATTCGAGTCAATATCGTCTCCAATATTTTATCAGAAGATTTCTAATCGATTGTTACGCTATGAGAGTACTTCCCATTAATTTTAAAAATATGATTAACCCATACACTCGGTCTTATCATCCTAGAGAAATAATATAAATAAAACTGAAGTATATTATGATTATTCTTTGTTAATACAGATAATAATCCTACATAATCGTTAACCATACACCCTTAACCAAAAAAAATAATGCCTTTCTTTGGTACATCGGGTTAAATTAACTATATCGATGAGAGATGGATATGATCATTTATTAACCCTACTCTTACAGAATCATATACATATATTTTATTTGGATGTCTAAAGAAATTGAAAACAATATAATCCCTAACACATTTCATTCTTTTAATTAATTCGTTCTGTTGTGGCAATCCAATCTCTTGTTTTTCACATTCCTTTACTTTCATCCCTTTATGCTTTATATACAAACCTTGTAAAGCTTCTGCCATATAACCAATGTTCCTTCTTTGTCTTGCAAAATTCATTCTGGGTAATTTCCCTTCTATTTGTTTAAGTAAGGGAAATAAGAATTCACAATATTCTTGAAAATCCTTCCATTTCATTATAAACATATTACATTGTGAAACTTTATTTCCTCGATAAAAATAATCTATTACATCTTGCTTCATTTCTGGATAACTTGAAATCAATGTATCAATCATTATAGCAACCTCCTCCATTGAAAGCAGATGCTCAAGATCAGCGGCAACACTTGTGGGTAAACTTCTTTTTTCAAGCGTCACAACATCATATTTTTTAAGTAATAGTTCGATTTCTTTCTTATCATTTATACCTTTAAAATATCTTCTATAATGAGCTAATCCGATATAATTTATATCCTTCAGATTCTTCCACGCCCAATACAAAGCCGTTAACTCACAATAGGATGGATTCTTATCGGAAATATTATCTCCTGTATTGTCTCCCTGATATCCTAATTCCACATCTGGATGAAGTGATTTTCCAACATGAATAGGCATATAAACTTCATCTTGTCGTATTGCAGGATCAGCTTTATGGGCAGCCACCAAGATTTTCACTTTCTTTTCCATTAGACTATATTACTTGAAATGTTTTTTACCTGTGATATAATCGGAGCCATGTCATAATATTTATATTCTGCCAATCTGCCTCCAAAGATCACCTTCTCTTCCTTGTCGGCAAGCTCCTTATATTTGGCATATACCTTTTGATTTCGCTCATCATTTACAGGATAGAACGGTTCCATCCCTTCCTGCCACTCGGTGGAATATTCACGGGAAATCACTGTCTTTGGATTCTCATAAACCTCGTTTCCGAACATTTCAAAATGCTTATGTTCAATGATACGAGTATAGGGAACCTCTGCGGAGGTATAGTTCACCACCGCATTCCCTTGCCAGTTTGGATTGTCAAGGGATTCCGTCTCGAAACGAACTGTGCGATATTCAAGTTTACCGAACCTATAATCGTAAAACTCATCTATCTTTCCGGTGAAGACAATCTTATCTGCGATTGACTCCCATTTCTCGCGATCATCAAAGAAATCGGTGTTAAGTTTCACCTCTATCCCTTCAAGAAGGCCATCTATAAGTTTGTTATATCCACCGATAGGGATTCCTTGATAACAGTCGTTAAAATAGTTGTTGTCAAAGGTCATTCTGACCGGAAGACGTCGGATTATGAATGCCGGGAGTTCTGTACATTTCCGTCCCCACTGTTTCTCTGTGTAACCCTTGATAAGCTGCTCGTAAATATCCTTACCGATAAGGGTCAAAGCCTGCTCCTCCAGATTTCGAGGTTCACTAACCCCCTCGGCTTTCATTCTATCAACAGCTTCCTGACGCTGTTCATCCAGTTTCTTTTGTGCTTCCTCCGGTGTTTTCACTCCCCACATCTGATAGAATGTGTTCATGTTAAAAGGGAGGTTATAGAGTTTACCATCGGGAGCCTGCGCCACCGGGCAATTGGTATATCGGTTGAATGGTACGATTGAATTTACAAAATCCCAAACCTCCTTGTCGGAAGTATGAAAAATATGCGCGCCATACTTGTGCACGTTTATTCCATCAATCTCCTCGCAATAGATATTTCCTCCCGAATGTGGGCGTTTGTCAATTACGAGACATTTCTTTCCGACCTTATTGGCCAAGTATGCAAATGTGGCACCGAACAGACCTGCACCCACTATTAGATAGTCGTAATTAGAGTCTATCATTCTTATCTATTTTTGGATAGATTTTAATAATTTATCTTTTATTAAAAGAGTTTTATTACTAATTAGTAACCAATACCTTACTATACAACGTGTAATTTTAGATGTCCACATTCTCTTTAATAAAGAAACTTCTAATGAAACCCATACCGGAACATCATCTGGACCTATTATAAAAGAAGTGGGGGAAAATAAATTTTTACAATTTAATATATCGTCTTTGTGCTGTGTTGTTAATCCTTTTTTCTCTTTGATAGTCATATAATATTTCCTATCAAGAAAGGGATGTACAGAATCACGTCCCCAGTTAGCATTAAAGAAATGAAGTATCTTTCCAGAAAATAAATATCTTACACTTCCCAATACTTGCACATTATAAATTCCTTTTAACGGCTCAATAACATTTAAATTATTAGAAAGAGTGTAAAGTAATGATGGTTGATCAAATTTCCCACCCTCCTTTTCTTTCACCTTTTTCCAATTCTCATACCACTCTCGAGAAAACATTTCTGCTACGGGGTTATCTTTATAGAAGATTACCCCGCTATTATAATATGGAAGGTCTTTTCTAATATCAATATTAAATAACTTATCAACGCGGGATTTAATCCCATGACCAAATGGATGAATTTCTATGTTTTTTACATGAATATCCTCCACCATACCAATATTTTCTACCAAGAAATCATTCTCGTCAATAGACCCACAAAAAATAGTATCGGTATCTACAAATAGGAGTTCTCCCCTTAGTATTTGACGAAGTTTAGTTTTAAGGATTCTAGATTTTTCAAAGTTGGAATTATTATTATCGAATTTTATAACTTTAATATCATTCACTAATTCCCTAATTTGCGTATATGAATCAATGACCTTAGATGTATTTTCATCTGTTATGATTATAATCTCTAAATCAGGATTATAATATCGACAAGACCATATTGACATTAATGCCTGTTCAGTATAAATGTCTTCTCCTGTAGATATAAGTACATAACTTACAATCATATTCCTTAAATTTATTATCTTTAAGAGTATAAAAAATGGCGTGTCGGATTAGAGAAACCGCAGTGAAGCGGATGCTCCACAATTTTTATTAAAAACCGATACGTGAGTTAGCATTTAGGACAATGCCGATTTTATTAGGCATCCCCAAAGAGTAGTCCCTCGCCCCCTCTACCATTTTCGGAAAAATGTCTTGAGGTAATCCATCAACGAGTAACGCATCATCCTACAGATTGATATCATTTTCTCAGTTGTATATGTGGTTGCTTTTTTTCACGTGAGCGAGGCAACCTATTCCCCATCCAAATAGATCGTCCCCTCAACAGAAACTAACTTTCCCCTTGTATCCTTATACCATTTGTGAAATAGGTTGAAGCAGATTGTGTCTATTGCAAAAGCTCTGACTACTTTCGTGAGCGGCAATCCCGTTGGATTTATATTTGAAATCGAAGCGCTCAAAATCTTCATTAGTGTAATACATAGTGTGCTGTTTGTGAATTTCAGCACAAAGGTCGGCATTTGGAGCTTCTATTGTAAGACGCCATTTTACACGCTTAAAATTTTTAATCCTTCCTTTGAGTCCGATTTCTGATCATTACCATTATTTTATCCCTCTCATTCCTGTTTAACGCAATGAAAAAAGTTAGAGATAGGTAAAGACTAATTACGCATACACCATACAGAATTATTCCTCCAAGGTTATGATTAAAACACAAATATAGATAATAAGCGGCAACGGAGATTAACACCAATACGGGAGCTGTTCTGGCATATACAGTTAATAATAACCTTCTCCATGAAAATTTGACTAATCTATGTAGAATCCAAAGCCGAGAAATGAGCGCAATGGTACTTGTTAGGATTGAAATCCACATTACTAAATATGGATTAAGCTCTATTTTTAATCCAATCCAAGCCAATGGAAGATTTGCAATCATTATAACGGATATTAAAATCTGAAAAACCTTTATTTTTCCGGTGGCTTGAATTGAAGTGGTAATAGGACTAACTACACAATCTATCAAGGCCGCCAGCAAGGTCAATTGGAGAAAACCCACCGTATATGGAGCTACGTCCCCAATCCACAATTTCAATATTGTCTCTGCACAAAAGATCAATGGAATGGCAATCATGGCCATTAATAGCAGCGAGTACTTACAACCCTGAAACATTAAAGTTTTCATTTCTTCTATATTTCCAGCTGCATAATTCTTAGTAATCTGTGGATTCAGAGCCATGGTAAAACTGGAAGCAAAACCATTGATTACTCCACCTACCTGCGAGGCAATTCCCTTCGCAGCATTGACTACAACCCCAAAAAATAGATTGAGTATAATGTTAATTCCCTGATCCCTTACCGCGAAACCCATATTTCCAAGAAAACTCCAGCCGGCAAAGGAGAACATCTGACGCATTAGATGCGGATCCTTGAATTTTTCAAAATGACATTCTTCAAAGTGACGCGAACAATAAATCCCGTAGATTAGTCGCATTGTGATGGCTACAGCCAATACCAACAAAGCGTAGGAAATGAGTTTATCAAATGGCAGGACAGCGACTATTAGAACTATTATCAGCTTTAAGATTACCTCGAGAATTCCAAAGTAGCCATAGATCTTCATGTGCTCATGTGCTACTATGCAAGCATTGTAGGGGACACTAACAACTGTAAACAGAAAAGAGATTATGCTACACTGATAAACCCAATTGGCAGCGGCCATCCTGTCAGGAGGGATATTCATCTTGACATTAAGGAACCAAAGTCCCACAGTTTCTGCCAAGACAAGAATGATTATCGCAAGAAGGAAATGGACTGTCAATGAAATTGAGAATGTCCTTTTCAAACGATCTGAATTACCTCCTCCCAATTCGTATGAAATGAATCTCTGCGACGATGCAATCATCGCGGAGTTGAGGAAGGCGAACATCATCACAATACCTCCAACAACATTGTAGATACCGTAATTATCTATACCAAGGACTTTCCAAAGAAGCCTGATGGTATAGAGATTCACGATAATGGATACCAACATCCTCATATAGAGGAAGAGGGTATTCTTTGCTATCTGTTTATGCGATGTCTGAATGGACATTAGTCGGAATTGACGTTCTTCCCTTTTACTACCATGTAAACCAATGTAGAATCCTTTACGCCACCAAAACAAACGGCTGCGCAATGAATCTGCACAATGGATATATGCTTTGATGCTTTTATTTATTCTTCTTTCTCCCCCAACTCATTAACTATCTCAATGGCTTTAGAGATGGTGTTCAATAATTCGGGGAATTCTAAATCAATGGATTCATATACTAAATCAGCATCAAGCTTGAACATAGACAGCATCTTTATTTAATTGATTAAGGAATCTTTCTGAAAGATGTGGATGCTTTCTTACTAAATCTACCGATTTGTGCAGTATATCTTCGAGGAATTGCTTTAAACGGCTAACGAGGAATATCCTTGCAGGCATATCTACAAAAATATCTACATCGCTATCAGGACCATTCTCTCCTCTGGCTACTGATCCGAAAACGCATAGACTTGTTACCTCAAATTCTTGGCGAATCTGATTGATATTCTGTTTTAGGATATATATTATTTCCTTATCGGCCATAATTAATGTTTTTCTGCCTCAAAGATACATATTTATATTCTTTTATGCAAAGAAAAATCTATATTTACCTGCATTTTTATGGTCAGTCTCTTGCGAAGAGGTCGCGGGTATAGACTTTTTCTTCTACATCGGAGAGGTCGGAGCTGTTGCGGTTGGCAAGGATGGCTTGGGAGAGGCGCTTGAATTCTTCCAAGTCATTCACTACGCGGGAGCCGAAGAAGGTGGTGCCGTTTTCGAGCGTGGGCTCGTAGATGATGACGGTGGCGCCTTTGGCTTTGATGCGTTTCATAACTCCCTGGATCGAACTCTGGCGGAAGTTGTCGGAATTGGATTTCATCGTGAGGCGATATACGCCGATGGTGCATTCGCGCTCAGGTGCGTGTCCGTAGGTGTTAGCGGATGTGTAGTCGTACCATCCGGCTAGACGCAACACTTGGTCGGCAATGAAGTCCTTGCGCGTGCGGTTGCTCTCTACGATAGCTGTCATCATGTTCTGGGGAACATCGGCGTAGTTGGCGAGCAACTGTTTGGTGTCTTTAGGCAGGCAGTAGCCGCCGTAGCCGAATGAGGGGTTATTATAATGGGTGCCGATGCGCGGGTCGAGCCCGATCCCCTCGATGATGGCCTGCGAGTCGAGACCCTTGACTTCGGCGTAGGTGTCGAGCTCGTTGAAGTAGCTTACACGCAGGGCGAGGTAGGTGTTGGCGAAGAGCTTCACTGCCTCGGCTTCCTTGACTCCCATATATAAGGTGGGGATATCCTCTTTCAATGCACCCTCCTTGAGAAGGTCGGCGAATATATGGGCTTTCTCGTTGAGCATCTCAACGTCGGTGACACGAAGGATTGCTTCGTTCTCTTCGGCAAATTCGGGCTTATCGATCACCTTCGGCACTCCGGCGATGATGCGCGAGGGGTAGAGGTTGTCGTAGAGCGCCTTACTCTCACGAAGGAACTCCGGGAAGAAGAGGAGATTGAAGCGTTTTGCTCCCTTGGCCGCATATTTAAGGTAGAGATTGCGGCAGTAACCCACGGGGATGGTGGATTTAATCACCATTACGGCGTCGGGATTGACGGAGAGAACCAAGTCGATGACATCCTCGATGTTATGGGTGTCGAAGTAGTTCTTTACGGGGTCGTAGTTAGTGGGGGCGGCGATCACGACGAAGTCGGCATTGCGGTAGGCTGCCGCGCCGTCGAGGGTTGCGGTGAGTTCGAGATCCTTCTCGGCGAGGTATTTCTCTATATACTCATCCTGGATTGGGGATTTGCGCTGATTGATCAGCTCCACCTTTTCGGGGATGACATCTACAGCCACGACATGGTTATGCTGCGCCAGAAGAGTGGCGATGGAGAGGCCGACATATCCTGTGCCGGCTACTGCGATGTTATATTTTTTCATTGGTTTTAAATAATAGAAATCTTTCCCGGCCATGCAGAACTGACGGCTGAGAAATTTTGAGCACCTCCGCCCGGCTGCCTTCACGGATATAAACATCATCCTTATTCTCAAGGCTTCGGGTCGTCACCTTCTCCAAATACATGGGCTCCGGTGGGCGTGCTGATTTTTGAATCTTTGCAAAGATAGTGCTTTTTTATGAATTGACAAAAAAATAATTATTTATATCTTTTCGAGCAGATCGGGATGAATGAACGGGAGGGCGATGGCGCAAAGGCCTTCGATTTCTACCACGATATGTTTGTTTTTGCGGATGCGGCGGGCATACCCTTCATATCCGGCGAATGGTCCTCCGGTGACGCGGATGCGGTCGCCTACCTTGAATTCCTCTTTCTTATATACTTCGCAACGCATGGTGTCTTCGGCTGTGAGCAGGCGGAAGAGACGAAATTCTGCCTCCCCTATCGGCTGAATATCGGCTCCGGAACGATAACGATAGATCCATATGGGAGGGAGCTTTGTCTCGATGTTGCGGCTCTCGGTCTCTATGTCGCGGGCCAATTTGGGAGCGGCATGCATGAAGAGGAGCTTGGGGATCAGAGGTTTCTTCCGCATGGATCCGTCAGGCTTCTTCACCTGCTCCAAGGGAAGGTAGGTGTCAACCCCCCGCTCTCTCAGACACTCCGACACCTGCATCGGGCGCGAGGTCTTCACTGCATACCATTTATTTTCCATTTCTTTAAGTTCTGCGGATAAAATCACTTGCGAAAGTTTTAGAATCCTTCCCTTTTGCAAAGTTATGTTTTTTTTAAATTTCTTGCAAGAATTTTATATTTGAAGTTTTTTTTACTAATTTTGCATCTCGTATAGATACAACTTACTTTCATATCAATATGAAATTACGCAGCATATTTTCAGCAGGTCTGCTGGCTATCGCTTTGGTGGCAGCCGCTATGACCGACGACGAAGTGATTAATTATATCCGAATCCAGTCGGCCAACGGAATGAGCGACCAGGAGATCGGACAGGAGCTTATGGCTAAGGGCGTTAGCCCGAATCAGGTGCAACGAATCAAGGCTAAATATAAGAAAGAGGGGTCTGACAATACGGGCACCCCCGTTTCTGCGCAATCCGCCGCCATTACCGACAACGGCCGCAACTCGGAGCCGGAAGTGATGGTACAGGAGGAAGGGGTTGTGGATGTTATGGCTCCGGATGCTGATCAGGCTGCACGTGAGGTGTATGGCCACGACCTTTTCAATTCCCGATCTCTTACTTTCGAGCCTAATAATAAGAATATGGCTACCCCGAAGAATTATCGGCTCGGTCCGGGCGATGAGGTGATCATCGACGTTTGGGGAGCTGCTGAGGAGCATATCCGCGAGACTATCTCTCCGGAGGGGAGCATAATGGTATCGAAGTTGGGTCCGGTGCATCTTAACGGCAAGACTATCGACGAAGCCAATACCTATATCAAGAACCTTTTTTCAAGAAAATATGCCGGCGTAATCAACGATCAGACCGATATCAGCGTCAACTTAGGAGATATCAGGTCGATACAGGTGGATATCATGGGTGAGGTGAGCACTCCGGGATCTTTCCGTTTGTCGCCTTTCTCTACCGTGTTCCATGCGCTTTATAACGCGGGGGGTATCAACAACATCGGTTCGATGCGTAATATCTCGGTGCTTCGCAACGGTAAGCGCGTAGCCAATGTGGATATCTATGATTATCTTTTCAATGGCAAACAGACCGGCAATATCCGTCTGCAGGAGGGGGATGTGATCATTGTGCCTCCGTATCAGCAGATTGTGAATATCTCGGGTAATGTGAAACGCCCGATGTATTATGAAATCAAGCCGGGCGAGACTGTGTCGTCGCTCATCGATTATGCAGGCGGTTTTGCGGGAGATGCTTATTCGGGGATGATCCGATTGCAGCGTCAGAATGGGGAGGACAACGACCTTTATAATATAGAGAAGGATGAATTTGCCACGTATCAGCTGAAGGATGGCGATGTGGTGACAGTGGGCACCGTGCTCGACCGTTTCTCCAACCGTGTCGAATTGAAGGGAGCCGTGACTCGTCCGGGACTCTATGCTCTCGGTCAGGGCACAATCACTCTTAACGACCTTATCCGCAAAGCTGATGGCTTAACTGATGATGCATTCCTTGGACGCGCACTCATTTATCGTCAGGGTCCGGATCTTTCATTGGAGGTGATTCCTGTGGATTTGGCTGCAATCCAGAGCGGATATGCAGCGGATATCGTGCTTCAGAAGAATGATGTGATCGATATTTCGAGTGTGCATCTGCTTGAAGAGAAAGGGGATTTCACCATTGCAGGACGTGTGGACAACCCCGGAACATACTCTTATATGGCAAATACATCAGTGGAAGACCTTATCCTCCGCGCCGGCGGACTTCGTGAGGGTGCTTCTACCGTAAAAATCGAGATTGCCCGCCGAATCGTGGATCCTATCGCCGTAACTGAAAGCAATCAGCTGGCAGAGCTATATACAGTGAATATCATCGGAGGGTTGGGACAGAAAAACAGCGAGGCAAGTCGTTTCATACTTAAGCCCTACGACCGTGTCACTGTAAGAACCTCACCTAATTATGTGGCGCAGAAACTTGTGACGGCCAGCGGTGAGGTGGTATTCGGCGGCGACTATACCCTTATGAAAAGAAATGAGCGTCTAAGCGATCTTGTGGAACGCTGCGGCGGTCTCGTAGAGGGGGCATATGCCAAGGGTGCTTATCTGAAACGCCATATGACAGAGGATGAATATGAGAGCCGTATGAATGTGATCCGCATAGCGATGCAGAATCAGGAGGGTACAGATTCCGTATCTTCTGAAAAACTGAATATCTCTCGCATATATAATGTAGGTATCGACCTTCCTGCAGCTTTGGCAAATCCGGGATGCACACAGGATTTGGTGCTTCAGCCCGGCGATGAATTGTTTGTGCCTGAGCAGCAGAGCACCGTGAAGATTTCGGGAGATGTGATGTATCCTAACACTGTAGTGTTTGAGGAGGGGAAGAAGATTTCTCATTATATCGACCAGGCCGGAGGATATGGAGTGACTGCCAAGAAGAGCAAATGCTTCATAATCTATATGAATGGTATGGTGGCGCGAGTGAATAAGAATACGGTGGTGGAACCTGGCGCGCATATCATCGTTCCCTCGAAAGATATGAATAATAATGTATGGGAGAAGATTGTTCCGCTCGTATCGGGCTTAGGTTCGGTGGCTACTATGGCGGCCGCTATCGCTTCTCTATTCAGATAACAATTCATAATTCCTAATTCCTAATTTTCAGCCGGACTCCGGCACTAATTCCTAATTAAAAAAGATGGAAAATAACGAAGGATATAACCCCTCGGAAGAGGAGAAAGAGATAGACCTCTTGGATCTTTTCAGAAAGCTTCTCAAGAGAAAGAAAACGATCGGGATATGGTGTCTCGTGGGATTGGTGTTGGGTCTGGTGATCGCCTTCAGTATCCCTAGAGAATATACCACCTCCATCACCTTAGCCCCGGAAAGCAACGGCAATCAGGGGTCGTCATCAGGTCTGGGCGCTTTGGCAGCCATGGCCGGCGTGGGAAACACGGCGGCAGGTGGGGATGCTGTGTCGCCTCAGCTTTATCCCGACCTGTTGAAGTCGGTTCCCTTCTCTATCCCTCTTCTCGATATCCCTTTGACTGATAAAGAGGGTAAGCGTCAGTTTACGCTTGGCGAATATCTTGAAAATGATATGCGTTCTCCATGGTGGAGCGTAATAACGGGAGCTCCGGGGATGATTATTTCCGCCCTCAAGCCCTCTAACGATAGCGACGATGGCACAGTGGAACGTGAAGGAGCGAATGGCCCTATCATCATTACCAAAGATCAAGACAATCTTCTGAAAACCCTTAACAGCTGCCTCACAGCGTCAGTGGACATAAAGACTTCCGTGATCTCTATCAATGTGAGGATGCAGGATCCGATGGTTTCGGCTATTGTTGCCGATTCTGTGGCAAACCGTCTGAAGGAATATATCGCAGATTATCGAACCAACAAAGCTCGTCAGGATCTGGAATATGTTGAGAAACTGAATAATGAGGCACGCGAAACCTATTATAACGCTCAGCAGAAATATGCCAACTATCTTGACACACATCAGGGGATTGTGCTCTATTCGGCTCAGACTATGAGAGACCGTCTGGAGAATGAGGCCACTTTGGCATTCAATGTGTTTAATCAGACTTCCCAGCAGCTTCAGATGGCTAAAGCGAAGGTGCAGGAGGAGACTCCGGTGTTTGCCACTATTGAGCCTGCTGTTGTGCCTCTCAAACCTTCTGCTCCTCGCAAGGTGCTTATCCTTGCCGGATTCATCTTCTTGGCTTTCGTGGGCGCATGCGCATGGATTCTTTTCATCGAGCCTCTGAAAGCTCAACTCAAAGAGGAGGATGAGAAGGAGAAGAAGACGGAGGGGAATTAAACTATTTGGGGAAATATCTGTCTTAATCCGGCTATGAGAAAACAGACAAAACGAATTTTCAGATATCTAAAATATATATTTATCCTTTTGCCGGCCTCTGTGTCGGCATTTGCGCTTTCGTCTTCGGCGGATGCGCAGACCCTCTCTGCAGAGCGTATTGATGCCGTTTTGGCAGGGATGGGTAAAAAAGCAGGTGAGCCGGATTTAGATGCCGTTTTGGCAGGAATGGGCGCCAAGACCTCTTCCAAGGGAGCTAATCTTGAAAATATCCTGGCTTCAATGACTCCCACCTCCAAGAGCAAATCTGATCTTGACGGGGTTATTGCCGCCATGAGCATCACCAATACCCTCAACTATCTCGACAACGCATATTCGGAAAGCAATCTGTATAATTCCGCCGACGGTTATCAGTCATCGATGATGCAGGGAGGGGGCACCTACCCTATCCTCCCCGGCGGAGCTGTGCTTCCGATCAGCGGACGTATCACGTCCCGTTTTGGTTTTCGCCCTTCGTTCGGGAGAATGCACAAGGGGGTGGATATAGCGTTGCAGGTGGGTGATACGGTCGTAGCGGCTATTGACGGGCGCGTGGAGCGCGTATCGGTTGATCCGAAAGGATACGGAATATTCGTATGCCTGCGTCATTCCAACGGGATGGAGACACGATATGCTCATCTCAGCCGTGCGCTGGTTACGCCCGGTATGACCGTATATGCAGGCGATCCGATCGCCTTGGGAGGGAACACGGGAAATTCTACCGGTCCGCATCTTCATTTCGAGACGAGGGTGAACGGCACGGCTCTCGACCCCACAAAGATGTTTGATTTCTCTATGCCGGGGAATTTCAGAAGCCATCGTAATTTGGCTATGCTTGATCAGGCTAATCCAAAAATAAGCGGAAATAATTATGCTTCCCCAGCTAATGCGAATCAGCAAGGGAAGCATACGTATATCGTCAAAGCAGGAGATACGGTGGCATCTGTGGCGAAGAAGAACGGGATATCCGTATTGTCGCTCTGTCGCCTGAACATGCTCTCCACTAACGATCCTCTCCAGCCGGGAAGAATGCTTAAACTACGTTAAAAAGTGGGTAAGTTATAAGATTATAAGTTATAAGAAGCTATTCTCTTATAACCTTATAACCTTATAACCCTATAACCTTATATTATTTCTCCTCCTCGATTAATTTTAGAAGCATTGGAAGAGCTTCCTCTGCCGGGATATTTTTCATCACAAGTTCTTTGCCTTTGTAGAGCGATACTCGTCCCGGACCGGCTCCTACATAACCATAATCGGCATCCGCCATTTCACCGGGACCGTTTACGATACATCCCATCACGCCAATCTTCAGTCCCTTAAGATGCGCTGTGGCCTCCTTCACCTCCTTTAGGGTGCGCTGGAGATCAAAGAGAGTGCGTCCGCAACCCGGACAGGCTATATATTCCGTTTTGCTCATGCGCAGACGCGCTGCCTGAAGAATACCGAGTTCGAGTTCCGCAAGTTGGTCGTCGGAGAAATGAGGGTCATTAATCTCTATGCCGGAAGCATAACCATTCAAGAGCAACACTCCGAAATCGGCGGCCGCCTTGATACGCAGCGTATCGAGGTCGGTATCGTCGTATGTGAGGCTCACCACCATCGGGTTTCGATAACCGGCGGCAATGAAACGATCGATATACGACATTATCTCCCCGGGAGCATAAGCATGACGCGATTTAATCAGGAGCGGGCCGGCAAATTCAGGATTCTTCACAGGCATGGAAGCATCGGTAAGGAAGAATATGTCATTAGGCTTGTCGGCATGCATCGCCACAATCTTACCCTCGAATCCTTTGATCTCGCGAAGTGTCTCACGCGAATTCCCCTCCATCACAGTCTCCGGTTCGGGGATGGGGGAATGATTCTCTCTTGCGGCAATATAATCGCGGAGAAGACGCGCCACAGGGATCTCCCTTTCAGGATCTTCGGAAAGGGAAACGCGGATTGTATCGCCCAGCCCCTCGGCAAGGAGCGCACCGATTCCCAAAGCACTTTTTATGCGACCGTCTTCCGCATCTCCGGCCTCTGTCACGCCAAGATGCAGGGGATAATCCATCCCTTCGGCTTCCATAGCCTTGACGAGCAGACGCACGGTCTCGGTCATCACCACCGTGTTGGAAGCTTTGATTGAGATCACTATATCATGGAAATCATTCTCTCGGCAGATACGGAGGTATTCCATCACGGATTCCACCATCCCGGCGGGAGTGTCGCCATAACGGCTCATGATACGGTCGGATAGCGACCCATGATTCACACCCAAACGGAGCGACACACCGTTCTTCCGGCATAAATCAAGGAATGGAACTAATGCCGCTGATATCTTCTCTATCTCTTCGGCATATTCGGCGTCGGTGAATTCGAGTTTTTTGAACGTGCGGGCGGCATCCACGAAGTTTCCGGGATTGATGCGTACCTTGTCTGCCGTCTCGGCTGCCTTATATGCCGCCTTCGGATTGAAATGGACATCAGCGGAAAGAGGGACTTCGCAACCTTCCTCACGAAGCTTCTTTCTAATCTCTCCTAATGATTCGGCTTCGCGCACACCCTGTGTGGTGAGGCGCACCAATTCGCCGCCGGCTTCATATATCCTGCGTGCCTGAGCGGCGCTCCCTTCGATATCGTTGGTGGATGTATTTGTCATCGACTGGAGTCTTACAGGATTCTCCCCGCCAATCCCGATGGAGCCGGCCTTGACTTCGCGGCTTTTCCTTCTTTTATAATTATATCTGCTCATTTTTATGGTTGATTCAAGATTTTCGGATTACATCTCTGCTGAGGCATGGATTCCTTATCCTATCATAGTCATGAAGAAGACGCTCAGAAAGCCCACTGCATATCCGGCAAGCACCTGCGCCGGAGTGTGGCGTCCGAGCCATACGCGTGCCGAACCGAGAAATCCGCAGAGCGCCACCCATATGATTATCCATGTGAATACACCGGGCATCGGAGTGCCGTCGTGCATTATTCTAATCAGCAAGGCCACCACTCCGGCCATCGCCGCAGAATGGGCGCTGATCTTCCATCGGAAGTTGATGAGAAGATTCACAAGCCCTGCCACGCCTCCTCCGGCAAAGAACATCACAAGCCACATCGGAGCGTGCTTGAAATAGACGAAAAGCCCGGTGCCGGCCATAGCTATGATGGTGATGATATACGGGATGAAACGCTCCTTTCTTCCATTCAAACCAAGATCCTGCACGATTCCTACACGCTTGAGAAGAATCACCAGCAGGGCCGGGACCACAAGGTTGATACCTGCCACAATGAGTGTGAAGGTAAGCTTTGTGGAGAATGGCATGTATTCGAGAATGGAGAGATTGAANGCAAGCAGAATCCCATATACAGGCATCAGGAGCGGGACAAGAATCCATGAGANGGCTGTGGATACATTGTCAAGGANACGNTCTGTGTCTGTNGGGTCGTATTGGGGTTCGGATCTCAGATCCTTTGTGGTCTCTTCTTCAGAAACCATCTCTTCCGTCGGCTNTTCCGCATGGNCCTCTTTCTTTTCTTCNGACTCAGGGAATAACCTCCCCTCGCCTATCTTTTCCGATTCGACTGCGCTTCCCTCCGGGGATTCGTTGTCATCGTCAAGAGGCGATTTGGGGTAATATGAAGATGTGTCGATTTTCATAATTCTATTTTTTATATTTTCTGCTTTCTGATGGCATCGCGAAACTTCTGAGGCACGGGAGTTTCGAAAAGCATATCCTTCTTTGTGATGGGATGTGCAAAACGGAGAGTGCGCGCGTGAAGAGCCAAACGATGCACTATACTTTTCTTTGCGCCATATTTCTTGTCTCCGGAAATAGGATGCCCGAGGTCGGAGGCATGTACGCGGATCTGGTTCTTTCGCCCGGTGTCGAGTGAAAATTCAGCAAGCGTATGGTTGTTCCCTTTTTCCAATACACGATAATGAGTCACGGCGATGCGCCCCTCATCGGGATTGTCAGTGGAATANACCACATATTGTGAGTTTTCCGCAAGNCGGCTCTTCACGAAGCCCTCATCCTGCTCCAGNTATCCCTCAAGCACTGCCACATATAGACGCTCAAGGATGACGTTGTTCCAGTTGTGGCGCAACACTTCCTGTGCTTCCGCTGATTTTGCAAACATCATAAGGCCCGATGTNTCGCGGTCGAGACGATGCACGATGAAGAGTTTGTTGNGAGGGTTCACCTCCTTTATATAGTTGCGGATTATATCATANGCGTTGGCTTCCTTCTTGGCGTTCTGNGCNGCCACGGAAAGGAGTCCGTAACCCTTGTTGATCACNATCACATCATCGTCTTCATATACAATCTCAATGCGAGGATGCCGGAACACAGGAAACGGACGTGTGAGGTTAAGATTCACCGTAGCTCCNGGAGCCACNGGAGCATCAAAAGCTGTNGTGACCTTTCCATCCACCATCAGGCTTCCAAACTTCAGCCATTTCTTGATATCATTGCGCTTTGTGTCGGGNCGGCAGGAGGCCATGAATTCCATAAGCCCTTGTGTCTCTTCGCCACGGTTGATATATGTCATTATTCGGTCGGATGCAGCCACCGCTCTTCGNGGAGCATTCGGGTTTCTTCTAAATTTGCCTTCTGCCATAATTGTCTGAATTAAATTTCGCAAGCTTCACTCATTTGCGAAAGTTGAGATTTTATACTGCAAAGTTACTATTTTTTGAACAAATGAAAAACCGACATTGTTAAGATTATAAAAATTAAACATTATTAAAACCGTAAATTTTATTACTATGGCTGACACAAAATCCCTTAAGGGAACACANACAGAAAAAAATCTTGCAGCTGCTTATGTGGCTGAATCNACTGCATACACCCGTTACACATTCTTCGCGCAGGCCGCTCAGAAGGAGATGTATTATGAATATGCCAACATNTTCAATGAAACTGCCGACAATGAGCTTCATCATGCCAAGATNTATTTGAAGTATCTTACAGAGGAAGGTTGCGAGGCTCCTGCAATGATGGTNGATGCCGGTATCCTCGGCCCGACAGAGCATAACCTTCAGGTAGCCGCCGCTGAGGAGGAGACCGAAGGCGTGGAGATGTACACAAAAGCCGCACAGGTGGCNAAAGAGGAGGGCTTCGATGAGATCGCCGCTCGNTTTGCNGCTATCGCCACAATCGAGAATCACCATAAGGAGAGATTCGATGTGATGCGNCAGAGAATCGTGGATGGCAAGGTTTGGAAGGCNGACAAGCCTATTAAATGGCAGTGCCTTGTATGTGGTTATATCTATGAGGGTGTCACTCCTCCTGAGAAGTGCCCGGCATGTTATCACCCCTATCAGCATTTCCGCCGTGCAGANACTTTCTAATCACACTGCNTAAAATTCTAAAAAACTTTGTTCAAGAGGGCTTAATCCGACGGATTAAGCCCTCTTTAGTTAATAATTGTTAAGATATATATCGTTTTTCACCTTTTATCACTAAATTTTCAAGAAAAATGATTATTTTTGCTGAGTGTTTTTCATAGTATTAAATTAAGATTAAGGTTTCGGTCTATTTCTTTGTGAAAAGAGGTAGACTTTTTTTATATCTATACTCGTAGCTCCCCAATGAGATCTATTTATGTCTCTCACAGAGGCACAGAGACTTAGATAATGTGTATTATGGTTCATTCCACAGAGATTTACATGCCCAGGCATGGAGATCCCAGAGCTGAGATAGGCATCATTACATAGGAGACTTGTTTTAATGTGTATCGGAGCTCTGTGGGCTCAATGCGAAGCATTCTTCCCTCTGTGGAAATGAATCCTAAGAGTTGAATCTGCTCTGCGCCTCTGTGGACCTCTGTGAGAGCTCCTTATCAGTTATCGATATATTAGAGGATATTGAGAATAGCCAATCTTTTCTATACCTTTTTATATCTAAGAAAAAACTTCTGCAAGTATTTCAGGAGACCGGAGACTGTTCATCCCCGGGAAATGCACGGCATAGTATTGAAGAAGCTTGGAAAGAAGCAGACGTCGCTCCCCTCCATTAAATTTGAATTTCGCATCATTCCCCATATTCATTCTCAATATCAAAGGTAGCAGCGAGGTCTCCGCCGGATAAAGGAAATTTCCGTGGGAGGGACGTTCGGCCACGGCTGTTCCCGAAACCATATCGAAATAGTCGCCCTTTTCAAGTCCGTGAAGATCGGGGGTAATCCCGGCAAATTGCAGAAAGCCGATAAGAAATGAAAGATGAAAGTTGGCATACTTTCCGCGTCTGGAATCCAGAGTGGCAATGGAAAGATATACATAATCCCAAAGCGACGGCTCGGGTGCGGCTTCGCGAAGATAACGGTTGAGAAATTCAGATATGAACATAGCTATCGACCCTTTCACCGGATTGAAATATATATCCTTCCAAACAGTCGGCGAACTAACGGCTCCGAGAGTCTGCAAAGTGCGGTTCTCACGGAAATTGACATCGCTCTCCACCACCGACAGCAATTGCAACCGGGCATTGCGCATCCTTCCCGCTTTTCCACCTCCTGCCGGGGATAGAAAGGAGATACGCCCGCGAGTGCGTGTGAACATGCTCACAATATTATGGCGGTCGTTATGGCGGACTATGTCGGTTACAATCCCTGTGATTCTTTCTATTGCCATAGTCTATTTTTTTATGGTGTTTCTCAGAAGCGAATGACCGAAACGGCATTCAAGACACCTCCCGGGATCGCAATAACATTTCCTCAACTGCAGCAATGCCTGGGAGTGCATCGCATCCTTACATTCAATCCCTGCCCCTTTCCATTGCCGGATATAGGTGTTGCTCTCTGCATCGAGTTGCATCCAGAGCGCAAATGCCTGTTCGGCTTTGTCGTAGTCGCCTAAATGAGCGCAATGAGAATATATAAGGGGAGCCACAAGATTAATGAGAAGAAGATCTTCGCTGTTTTTTGATAATGATTTAGGTGCTCTCCCGGTTTCTGCCCCGAATTGTGCGTGCGTCTCCCAATAGCCGTCAAGATCCATGGCAAAGAGTTCGCGACTCTTCTCTTCCTCCCCTTTCGCTGCAAGGATATCAGCCATAAGGGAGAATCCGCCGCAAAGATATTGAGCCAACATCGCAATTCTACGATGAGGGAAATTTCCCGGTCGGGTCTTGGAATATTTCCACACTCCCGGCCGCAAAGGGCGAAGTCCATATTTACGTGCCAAGAAATAGTATTCGCGGCATAGCGATTGATAATATTCATCAAAGATATGATTGGTCATATCCAGCATCCCTGCCTGACCAAATAATAGAGCCTCAATCTGAAAAAGGGAGTCGGAATGATGAGCAAGAATATTAAGGGGGAGCGAACGGGCCATCATCTCGAAAGGCTCGCTGTTGAGTCCGAATCCAAGAGCACGGGCAAACGTAATGAAACAGGTCTGTTGCCAATCTCCCTGACATTCCCGCAGGATATGAAGAATGCGCTCTGATTTCTGTTGCATACGCTCCACAGCAAGCGTGGAAAGCCAATCCTCGACAGTCAGCTTAGGGAGGCTTGGAAGATGCGGTGTGCATCTCACATCCTTTATCTTTTCTGAAAGGGAGGAATAGAGAGAGAAAAATTCCTGAGGGAATGTCACGCCTACCTGCGGGATGACAGATCCATCCTTTCTATTCACCACCCCATCTTCAATAGCGACCACATGAAGCACAACCCCATCATATGCCGGGTCGGCATCATGTTTATGACGATACCAGTCGGAAGCCTTTACATGAATCTCTACATTCCCCACCCAGACCGTATCATCAATTTTGATACGGGAAGCGGAAAAGTCGGGACCGGCATTCTCATTCCAAACTCCGGGATGCAACACCTTTACTTCGCGCCCGTCATTGAGCACAAGACGCTTTCCTAACATTGAATGTTTCCAAAGATATTGGTAAAGGCGTTCCATCAATTTGCGAAATTCAATTATAAATAATGCCTAAAGTTAATGAATAAATTTAATATCGCAAAGATTAAGCAGTAATTAAAAGCAAGAAAATTTATCATATCAGAAGATAAGAGAAGAAAAAATGCAAGAAAAATACAGAAAATATCAAAATTCGGATAAAGTAATAGTAAAAATAGCTATTTGCGAGCATAAAAAGAAAGAAATAGACAATTTTATATAAAATAAATGATAAAATATTTTTTTGTTAGAAAATATTTTCTTAAATTTGCAACGTGTTTTTCATGGTATTAGATTTAAGGTTAGAGGATTAGTTGTCGAGAGACAATTAATCTTTTTTTCTTTTCAAATAATTCCAATATTTCAAATAAGTCTAATAATTCCAATATCAGCTAAAAAGAAAAAGTCTCCGGTGATTTCTCATCGGAGGTATATGAAAAAAAGAAGGATTAACCATTGCTGATTAATCCTTCCTGAAGGTGGCGGTTACCTACTCTCCCGCTTTCGCAGTACCATCGGCGTGATAAGGTTTAACTTCTCTGTTCGGAATGG
>JAAVGM010000003.1 GCA_014800245.1 Bacteroidales bacterium
AGGAATCATCCCCAACGCCGGACACGGTGCTTTCATCGACAATTTCAAGGCAGTATGGGATTGTGTCGTTCCTTTTATGGCAGACTAAAAAACTAAAAAAATCGCTCCGCGTTTGACAAACAACCCGGAGCGATTGATAGATGGCATTGTGCGGACAGTTCTGCACACAAGCAAAACAGTGTTCACACCCACCGGAAGCTTGTGCTCGTCCATCATATAGGATAGACAATACCTATCTCGTCAGCTTCCCAGTACATTTGACCGTGGCCATATTCCTTCATTACCTGAGGAATACTCAGAGGGTGGCTGCTAAACTGACGTGCCACATAAAGGTCATTGCCGGTGGCGGTAAAATAGAATACCAGTCGTTTATGTGCCATACATTTACAGACTTTGAACTTGGTTACGATAGTTTCTAAGTTGGTCTTCGCCCAAATCTATCAGGCTCTGTAATTCCTGAATCATACGATCACGGTCTTCAGGAAGACGACCTCTGATAGGCGACGGCATGGTGACGTGCTCAGCCTTGAACACGGTAGGAATGGTGAGGCAGCGCAAAAACTCCTGCATCTCCTCGAAACGTTCCACCTCAGTTGCTTCCTCATACTTCCCGTCTTTTACGTCCTGCATCAGAGGCGTATCAGGGAAGAGAGTTAGCTCGGAAGCGTAAATCATGTCAGGGCGGATGATATTGCTCACTCGCGCGGTCTCGCGCGCATGACTAAGCCCGTAGTTGTGACCGCCAAGGCCACCGAGGAAGTTTCCGACAAATGGCATTCCGGCCTCACCAAGTTTTGACATCTGTTTGACAATATCTTCCGAGGTATAACCCTTGTGCATTCGGCGCAGCAGATTGTCATCGCCGGATTCAATACCGAAATAGAACCCTCCATAACCGGCCTTCGTCAAATCACGCAGCTGTTCCACGGTCTTGTTCTTTAGGTTATCGACACGTGCATAACCACCAATTGAAGTGACCCAAGGAAGGTGTGTATGAATCAGATCCGCAACCTCCATAAGTCGCTTGTATGGCAGAATAAACGGATCGGCGCCTTGAAGGTAAATTCTGTCGTAACTTGGACCATATTCTTTAAGTTCAAGAATGTCCTCCTCAATCTCCTTCAATGGCGAGGCATGAAATCGGGCATCTTTGTAAAATGTACAGAAATCGCACTTATCGTGACTGCATCCGCTGGTCACTTGCAGATAAGCATCGTTGGCCTCGTAAGGAGGTCTGTTAATTCCACTTGAAAAATGCATATATATCCTTTCTTTTAGTTATCTATATTCTTCGGCTATTGTATAGCCTTTTACGTTTTAGTCCAATCTGACTATTCTTTAGGCCAATGTATTGCTTCCATATTCTTGATAGTTTTATAAAAATAACACCTCTATCCATTAAAAGTTTGATTTATTATGTCGCTTATTACTAATTGTTTACCTCTTGTATTTGGGAGCGATGGATTTTGGAGTATGAACAATCTGTTGAAAATCATTATTTGCGATAAATAGGTTACTAAGGGATAAAAAAGAAACAATTACTTGAAAAAAAATTGCAGCATGAAACAGGATTCAACAATAATTCAGCTGTATTATGTGACGGAACCTGAAAATTGAGCTTGTCAACAAAGCGATTTAAGGGATTTTGTATTAATTTTGCAATATAAAACTTCTGATATGGAAAAACTTGATGTTTTCGACTGCTCAAATGTTTTTATTGCGAGCTTTTTCACGGATGACCGTGGCTGTGCACATTGCAACCGCGAGCATACTCTGATATATATTCTTTCCGGCGAACTGGAGATAACTGATGATAGAAGAAAGACAATCCTGCATCCGGGAGATTGCGCTTTCATGCGGCGAGACAATAGAATGTGGCTTCAGAAACGAGCCTCGGAAAGCAAGCCTTATCGTTCGGTTGTTATGAAATTTTCACGAAATTTTTTAAAGGAATTTTATCATAATATAAATCAGCGCGAGATACCATCCAACTCAAAAAGAGAGAAGTTAAGCTTGATGAAATTTCCTTCCAATCGTCTTGATGTCAGAAGCCTTTTTGAGTCTTTGATCCCTTATTTTGATGCCGGTGTAGATCTTGATGAGGATATTCTTAAAATGAAAATGACAGAGGGGATGCTGGCAATTCTTAAGACTGATGTAAATCTTTACGCTTCGCTTTTTGATTTCGTAGAACCTTGGAAGATAGATATTGTGGATTTCATGGAGAAGAACTATATGAATGAACTATCCATGGAGGAAATGGCATATTATACCGGACGCAGTCTTGCTACATTCAAAAGGGATTTCAAGAAAGTAAGTGAGCTCACCCCTCAGAAATGGCTGATACGCCGTAGGCTGGAGGCGGCTCGCCACTTAATCCTTAAGGGAGGCAGAAAGGTGTCGGAGATATGCTTTGATGTCGGTTTCAAGAACCTTTCTCATTTCTCCAAACTATATAAAGAGATGTATGGTATGGCTCCAACATTATCTGCAATTTGAGCTTTCTGACAAAACAGTTTGAGCTTCGTAGCAAAGTAATGATAATTTTTTTTATATAATTTTGCATCAGAAAATCAAACAATCAAAATAATATGGAAAGTATATTTGAAAGAGACCGTAACGGTGAGGTGGTATCTCCTAAGGATCCGGGATATGAATTGCTTATCGATGATATTTTTTCCTGCATGGAAACTGCTCAGGAACTTTCTACAGTAAGCATCCGGGATCAAAAACGTGTACACGAACTGATGGAAAAAATTCTTGGTAAGCCGCTTCCTGAAAGCACTACGTTGCTTCCTCCGTTATATATAGACTATGGTAAACCGGTAACAATTGGAGAAGACTGTTTCATCCAGCAATGCTGCACGTTCTTCGGCCGCGGGCAGATCACGATCGGAAATGGAGTTTTCATCGGCCCGAAGTGCAACCTTATCACCATCAACCATGATGTGAATCCTGACAACCGAAGTGCGACTTATGGCAGACCTATCGTAATAGAAGATAAGGTGTGGATTGGAATCAACTCTACGATTCTGCCCGGGGTAAGAATCGGTTATGGTGCGATAGTTGGAGCCCAGAGTGTGGTAACACACGATGTGCCGCCGATGACAATAGTTGCCGGAAATCCGGCTCGTGTAATCAAGACAATAGAGCAGTAGAAAAAGATAGGGTGAAAACTTTAAACAGCCACTAATATGAAAAAAATTCTGTTTATTTTAGTCGCAATGATTGGATGGTTGTCAGTTGATGCGAAGACGCTGATAATATATTACAGCTATACCAATAATGTAGAGAAAATAGTCAACGAACTCAAAAGCCGGATAGATGCCGACGTAGTTGAGATAGAACCGGCAGAGAAGGGTCTTGATTATGCTGCCAACAACTATGCAATCGGAAGTGCGCAGATTGGAGCCATAAAGAATAATCCTGACGCGAGTTCATCATATCCACCAATCGACCCGGTGAATGTTAATCTTGATGAATACGACACCTTAATTATAGCTGCTCCCCTGTGGTGGAGTCAGATGGCGGCTCCTCTTCAGACCTATCTCTTTCACAATGGCAATAAAATGGCAGGAAAGAACATCGGTCTAATAGTATCAAGCGCAAGTAGCGGCATAAGCGGAGTTGAGGCAGATGCGAAACGTCTTATTCCCGATGGTCATTTCTTGAGCCCCAGTCTATGGATTCGCAGTTTCCAGACATCGAACGCCTCATCAATGTTGGAAAATTGGCTTAATGAGATCGACTATGAGGAACTGACCACCGGCATTGACCGTGTAACCAACGATGTAGCGGCAGACTTCACAGTATATAGCTTGTCAGGTCAACAGCTAATGTATAAATCCAAATCCATTGACTCTCTAAAGTCAGGTGTCTATATAATTAATGGAAATAAAACCGTTATATAACAATGAAAAGAATATTAATAATGCTATTAAGCATAGCCAACATTTTCAATCTTATGGCACAGACAAAAATAGTACAGACAGCAGGGCGTGATGCGCTTGGTGAATTTGCTCCCGAGTTTGCCCGGTTAAATGACGACATCCTCTTTGGAGAGGTGTGGAGTAGAAACGACCTCCTTTCTCTGCGCGACCGCAGTTTGGTAACGATCACTTCTCTAATCTCGCAGGGGATCACCGACAGCTCACTCATATATCATCTTCAGGAAGCAAAGAAAAACGGAATCACACGAATCGAGGCGGCCGAAATAATCACCCATATAGCATTCTATGCCGGATGGCCAAAGGCTTGGGCTGCGTTCCGTCTTGCCAAGGATGTGTGGAATGATGATATAAAAGGAGATGATGCAAAGGCAGCTTTCCAGCGTCAGATGATTTTCCCCATTGGAGAACCAAACACAGCGTATGCCAAATACTTCATCGGCAACAGTTATCTCGCACAGATTTCTGATTCCCAGATCCCTTTTGCAAATGTCACATTCGAGCCGGGATGCCGCAATAATTGGCATATCCACAAGGCTGAAAAAGGGGGAGGGCAGATGCTTGTAGGCGTTGCCGGCCGCGGATGGTATCAGGAGGAAGGAAAACCGGCTGTAGAGATTCTTCCCGGAACCGTGATTCATATACCTGCCAATGTCAAGCACTGGCATGGGGCGGCCAAAGATTCATGGTTTGCACACTTGGCATTCGTCGTGCCGGGAGAAGAGTCAGAAAACGTATGGCTCGAACCTGTTACCGACGAACAGTATCCGATGTAATCGCATAATCCTAATTGAAAAACCTCCAAAATCCCCTAAAAGAGATTTCTTTGGGGGATTTTTTTTTTTNATAAAATGATTGCAGTGTCAACCATTNTAGAGGGTGTAGCGTTTTTATATAATGAAAGTACAAAACACTACTATAAAATGAACGATAAGATATTCACCCCATTCAAGCTCGGAACTCATACGATTAAGAACCGTATTATCCGAAGTGCAACAAACGNTCATCTCGGTAATCTTGACGGCACTGTCAGCGATGCNGAGATTGAAATGTATGATATCCTTGCAAAGAATGACATCGGTACGATTATAACAGGGCATATCAGTGTTAGTCCCGATCTNGGTCTTCGAGCTGACGAAGCCCAGCTTTGTATCGGCNATGACAAATTTATNAAAGGATTAANCCGTATTCCTGAGACAATCCATAAATATGATTCATTAGCCATTGCTCAGATTTCAATGGCCGGACCAAAAGGATTGAAACCATTCGATTTCAATGATTTGTCAACAGAAGAACTGGAAGAGATAAGAGATTGGTTTATTGCAGGGGCAAAACGTGCAAAAGAAGCCGGTTTTGATGGTGTGCAGGTTCATATAGCCCATTGGTATCTCCTTCAGGCTATTGTCAATANAGACCTCAATCATCGCACGGATAAATATGGCGGAAGCAAGGAAAATTGTCTGCGTCTTCCTCTTGAAATAATTGAAGGGATAAGAAAGGAATGTGGCAAAGACTTTATCGTGACGGTAAAACTAAATGCTCACAATTCTTTGCAGCCAGAAAATGATCAGGAACTCCTTAATTATTATGCCTCAAAATTNAGTGAAGCCGGTGTTGACTTAGTNGAAATCAGCGGTACAGACTTTAATCGTAAAGATAGGAAAGCCGAACTCTATTATCTCGAAGAGGCAAAAAGATTAAAGGAAGCGCATCCCGATATTATCATATCGCTTGTCGGCGGTATCTTCAGTGAGGAAACCATCAATAAGGCATTGGAGGTAACTGAATTTGCCTCCCTTGCAAGGACTTTACTTACCCAGCCGGATTTTATCAACAAAATGAAAGCCGGCGAACTGTTGAAATCTCGTTGCATTCATTGCAACAAATGTTTTGAGATATTTGCCACTAAATATGAACGCTGTGTTTTTGGTCCCGTANTTCATAAGCTTGAAGAGACTTTCAAAGTAAATTAANGTTCCTGCGCTTGAACGAGCAGGAACGGGCGCAGAAAGATAGAAAACTATCTAACATATTTGGTGGATGGAGCTTAAACNCGGTGATTCTGACAGGTTAGTTATTAGCGGTTGCCAGCCTGCGGAATAGAGATGGACTATTGCCTGTTGACTTCTTAAACATCCGTGAGAAATGCTGAGGATATTGGAATCCGAGCTTGTATGCAATCGTGTTTATGTCATGTGTAGTTGTTGAAAGCAGTTTCTTTCCTTCACAAACGATTCGACGCGTGATCATTTCCTGGGCTGATAATCCGGTATTCTTTTTTATTAAGTCGCCAAAATATCCTACTGATAAGTTAGCCTTGTCAGCAAAATAAGCTACGGTAGGCTGAAACTCAATTACATTCGTNTCGTTAAAATATGAGTTCAAGTCTCTTTCGAAGCTCTTGACAATTTCAGAATTCACCTTGCTGCGGGTGATGAATTGTCGATCGTAAAAGCGGTTCATATATTCCAACAAGAGGTTGATGCCGGCGCATAATAGTCTGCCTGAATGGCGGTCGATGGGATGTTCAATTTCGCGCCGGAGTCTGNCTAAGCAGTCAATAAATATAGAATGTTCGTCATCAGAAAGATGCACGGCCTCATTATTGGCATAGCTAAAAAAGGAATAATCATGCAGCTTTTCCGCTAATGCTGTTCCATATGCTATATCGGGATGGAATAACAATCCTGTTACATCCGGGCGTTCATTATCCGAATCTCCAATATTTTCAATATGCTGTCCGGGAGAGAAAGTCACAACGGAGCCTTTTTGAAAATCATATATCTGCCGACCGTAACGCATAGAGCATTGAGAGCCTTTTTTCAAGAAAAGCGCATATAGTTCGTAGTCATAGTGAGCCGAGGGAATTATATTTGAAGCCTCTTTCAAATCCACAACTGCAACAAGCGGATGGTAGGTTGGAAGACCCACTACATGGTTATATGTCTCGATTGAATCGATGATGATTTTATCCATAAGTAGCCATTTNGAAGAATGAACTGTAGTCTATTACAAAAATAGTAAAAAATTACAATTCTATCAATATCAGTCAGCGAATATGGTAGGAATATATGCGAATAGGTTAGGAGGATCATAAATAGAAGGTATTAATTTTGCAATATGAAAATGAAAACCTTTTTATCCGCTTTGATTGCGGTTTCATCNATGACAATAAACGCGAAAGATATGAATACAGAAACCATCAAGCTTCCGGCAGAGGAACTTACTGTTACACAGGAATGGGACAAGGTGTTCCCGAAAAGTGAGAAAGTTGAGCATAAGAAAGTAACATTCCCTAACCGTTACGGCATAACACTTGTAGCGGATATATACATGCCTAAAGATGTGAAGGGTTTGCTTCCTGCCGTCGCAGTATGCGGTCCGTTTGGAGCGGTAAAGGAACAAAGTTCGGGTTTATACGCACAGGAAATGGCAGAACGCGGATTCTATGCNTTGGCATTCGATCCCTCTTTCACTGGCGAAAGCGGAGGCCATCCGAGATATATGACCTCTCCAGATATCAATACTGAGGATTTTAGTGCGGCAATTGATTATCTTGTCACTAATCCTNTGGTCGATCCCGAAGCTGTAGGTATCATCGGCATTTGCGGATGGGGAGGCATAGCCATAAATGCAGCTGCTTCCGATCCTCGCATAAAGGCAACCNTCGCTTCCACTATGTANGACATGAGCCGTGTTGACTCCAATGGATATTTTGATAGTGAAGACAGTGCGGAAGCGCGTATTGAGAAGCGCAAAATACTTGCCNCACAGCGCACTGATGACTTCCGCACAGGCACTCCCAAACTCGCCGGAGGTGTGCCGGAAGTTCTTCCCGATGATGCACCCGGGTTTCTCAAAGACTATCATGCCTATTATAAGACAAAACGTGGTTACCACCCAAGATCTCTCAATTCAAACGGCGGACGTAATATCACGGCAGTAATTCCCTGGATAAACTCACCGTTGATGAGTCGTGCCGATGAGATTGAAAATGCAGTAATGATAATTCACGGGGAAAAGGCGCATTCATTCTATTTCGGCAGTGATGCTTACAAAAGGCTCAATATAGTTCCGGGTAAGGACAACAACAAGCTCTTCATGGTAATACCCGGCGCCTCACATACAGATCTTTACGATCAAAAAGATAAGATCCCTTTTGATGCCATTGAAAGTTTCTTCCATGAATACTTGAAATGACATTAAGGACAATACAAATTATTGAGACATCCACCATTATTATAATCCATCTACTAAGATAAGTTAATGCCGGGACGCATCTTCTGCGACCCCGGCATTTTAACATATCTTAGTAGATGGATTATAAATAAAGCTATGAAGAAATTTTGGCCATTCACAGCATCATAATATGCACGCCAAGAATCGACTTGTGCGTTCCGCCACCTGTTCTCTGAAAAATTGGCGCATTATTTGCACAGAGATAAATACCGAATAAAATTTTTCGGGAAATATTGCAAATGTAATGTAAAATGCGTTATATTTGCAAAATTCACTAATAGGATAATGTTTGAGTAGATATAGATTCTGCTTGAGGAATTAATAGATAAATAATGCCAATGGGTCAGGAACAATTTTCAGTGAAGGAGCGAACCGGCGTTCGCACCAAAGAACCGAAGGAATATAAGGTGATATTTCATAACGACGATTTCACTACGATGGAATTTGTGATTGAAGTGCTGCGCACGGTCTTCTATAAGGATTTCACCGCCGCTTATGCCATTATGCTTGATGTCCATAAAAAAGGGAAGGGTGTGGTAGGCACATATACCTACGACATGGCTACCACAAAGCGAGACCGTGCCACCGAACTTGCCCGAGAAGAAGGTTTTCCTCTAAAAGTCACAATTCAGGAGGTTTAATATAACAACTATGGAATTTACAAACGAAGCACTCGAAATACTGGAAGAAGCCAAGACGCTTGCATTTACATTGCGCCATGAATACCTCCTTCCCGAACATTTCCTTCGAGTGGCATTGCATCATAAAGAATTTATTAAGGCATTAGATGAAATGGATGCCGATAGAGACTCCCTCGCAAAAAGTTTGGATATTTTTCTAAACCGTCAGGAGAAAGTGCCTGAAAATATGGAATTCACCTTAAGCCTATCCAATCAATTTGAGGATATCCTTGAGGAGGCTACTGAATATCATTTTGCTGCCGAAGTCAAGGAGATAGGTGTGCCACATCTTGTTTCTTCTCTCCTTCAGCTCGACAATTCCAATGCCTCCTATCTTCTCGGAAAAGCAATAGATTGGAACACAGGCGAATTCCTCAATCGACTTATAGCTGCCTATGGAGGAGAGGATTCAAATGATGAAATCCCTGCAATGGCAATGGGGGAGAACGAACCATCCGGACCCTCAGACAAGGGGAAAAATAAGAACGACANNTGGAAAAGTTTCGTAACCTGCATCAACGACGATGTAGAAAGAAGAAATCCATTGATTGGTCGCGAACGTGAACTTGCTCGCACAATTCAGGTGTTATGCCGAAAAGATAAGAATAATCCGTTGCACGTCGGCGAACCCGGTGTCGGAAAGACAGCCCTTGTCTATGGACTCGCCCGGATGATAAATGAAGGGAGAGTGCCCGATCGACTGAAAGGAGCAAAGATTTATGGACTTGAGATTGCCTCCCTTCTTGCAGGCACGCAATTCCGCGGCGACTTTGAAAAGCGATTGAAGACCATTATGGATGGCGTGGCTAAAGAGGAGAATGTCATCATTTATATAGATGAGATCCATAACCTTGTGGGAGCCGGAGCCACAGGGGAGGGGTCGATGGACGCATCCAATATGCTCAAACCCTATCTGGAATCGGGAAAGATCCGCTTTATCGGTTCCACCACCTTTGATGAGTATAAACGATATTTCGCGAAAAGCAAAGGATTAGTGAGACGTTTCAGTCAGATTGATATCATAGAGCCGTCAGTTGATGAGGCAATAAATATCCTAAATCAATTGAAGGGAAGTTATGAGTCATATCACGGCGTAACCTATNTGCCCGAAGCGATTGATTACGCCGTGAAGGGGAGTGCGCGTCATATCACCGATCGCTTCCTGCCCGATAAAGCTATAGATCTTATCGATGAAGCCGGTGCGTATCGGCAGGCACATAAGAACGTGGAAGAAGAAAATTCATTAGAAAAGGGCAATATCATTGATAAAGAATTAATCGCTGAAATCCTCTCAAAGGTATGCAAGATTGATGCCGTNTCGATGCGCAAAGATTCCGTGGCCTCGCTTGAAGATCTCGGAGAAAGGATTAGCGGGCGCATTTANGGACAGGANGATGCAGTNCGTGCCGTAACTGAAGCTGTTCAGATGTCGAGAGCCGGACTAAACGACGACAACAAACCCNTGGCGTCGCTTCTCTTTGTTGGCCCTACCGGAGTGGGGAANACCGAGCTTGCCAAATCGCTTGCCGAGGAATTGGGGATCGGACTTGTGCGCTTTGATATGAGCGAATATGCCGAGAAACACACAGTAGCCAAGCTTATCGGTTCGCCGGCAGGATATGTGGGGTATGAGGATGGAGGTCTTCTCACTGATGCTATACGCAAGACCCCTGATTGCGTACTTCTCCTTGATGAGATAGAGAAGGCGCATCCCGATATCTATAATATCCTCCTTCAGGTGATGGACTATGCAAGCCTGACCGACAGCAAGGGNAATAAAGCCGACTTCCGCAATGTCGTGATCATCATGACCTCCAATGCCGGCGCGAGATATGCATCACAGGCCAATGTAGGATTTGGTAGCNCGGTTTCGGCCGGAACGGCAATGATGAAGCAGGTGAAGAAAACGTTCCAGCCTGAATTTCTTAACCGTCTATCCGCCACGGTGATGTTCAATGATATGGANCGNCATATGGCATCCTTGATACTCGACAAGAAATTGCGCGGATTGGAAGATAAGTTGANATCGAAGAATGTAACCCTCTCGCTCAGTGAAGAGGCGCGCGAACATCTTCTTGCCGCCGGCTTCTCAAAAGAATATGGAGCCAGAGAGATGGATCGCGTGATAGGATCGGAATTGAAGCCTATTTTAATGCGTGAGATACTGTTTGGAAAATTGAAAGAGGGTGGGGAAGCCGTAGTNGGTCTCNCATCCGATAATAAATTGGAATTGAGATGATTTATCAGATATTTGAAGATGTATTGGAGTTTCCCGACCCTCGTTTGGGTGAGGACGACGGACTCTTTGCCATTGGAGGGGACTTGTCAGTGGATCGACTTCTGTTGGCATATTCAATCGGGGCCTTTCCTTGGTTTTCTTTCCGCGACTACGAAGAACCGATGTGGTATTGTCCGATGCAGCGATTTGTAATCTTCCCCGAAGAGATACATATTTCCCATTCGATGCGAAATATGATGAATAAAGGGAAATATACTGTCACTATGAATCGAGATTTCCGAGGGGTGATTAAGGGCTGTTCGGAGAAGAGGATAGAGGAAGAAGGGGCATGGCTTGGAGATAAGATGATAGAGGCGTATAGCCGTCTTCACGAGATCGGTTTTGCTTCCAGCGTGGAGGTATGGAATGGCGATCGGCTTGTCGGCGGTCTTTACGGCGTCACGATAGGCAACGCCTTCTTTGGCGAGAGCATGTTTTCGAGGGAGCCGGGAGCCAGCAAGCTTGCCTTGATACATCTTGCCCGCACAATGCAAGAGCGNGGAGGTAAGCTCATAGATTGCCAATTTGAGACCCCTCATCTCAANACNATGGGNGGCAGATTCATCCCCTACGACGAATATTTGAAGATAGTNAGGAAGCCGGGNTGGGTAGAGNGAGATAAAATTCNNAAGAGCNNNNANCCTCGGANANANTNNNAGNTTTNNCGAGGNTNNTTGTTAAATAAAGNGTGTNATATANTTNNTNTNTNNAAANAATCANTAATTTTGCAGNTTAGAAANAAATNTNACNTNAATTATTTTGATTAAGGATGCCTATACAGAGTGAAGCAGCATTAGAAGAGGGCTTGATTGAAGCNCTNAAAAAGATGAACTATGATTATGTTCAGATTAAAGGAGAGGNNGAGNTAAAATCAAACTTCAAGAGACAACTTGAAATACACAATAAGAAAGCACTTGCTGAAATCGGACGTGAATACCTTACAGATAGTGAATTTGACAAGGTTCTTGTTTATCTTGAAGGTGGTACCCGTTTCGAGAAGGCACAGAAGTTGCGCGACCTCTTCACATTGGAAACAGAGGATGGTCAACGTGTGTGGTTGCAATTCCTTAACAAGAAAAATTGGTGTCAGAATGAGTTTCAGGTATCCAATCAAATCACTATTGACGGCAAGAGAAAGACTCGCTATGATGTTACCATCCTAATCAATGGATTGCCATTGGTGCAGATAGAGTTGAAGCGAAGAGGCGTCGAACTGAAACAGGCCTACAATCAGATACAACGTTATCATAAAACATCTTTCCACGGACTCTTTGACTATATACAGATTTTCGTTATATCTAATGGTGTAAATACTCGTTATTTTGCAAATAATCCGAATCAAGGATTTAAGTTTACATTTAAATGGACTGATAAATCTAACAATCCTTTCAATGAGTTAAGTGTATTTGCAGCAGATTTCTTCGACAAATGCACTCTTGGTAAGATGATTAGCAAATATGTGGTGATGCACCAAGGTGATAAGTCGCTTATGGTGCTTCGTCCATATCAGTATTATGCAGTTGAAGAGATTATCGACAAGGTCCAGAACACCAACCGCAATGGTTATATTTGGCATACAACCGGGGCTGGAAAGACATTGACTTCATTCAAAGCTGCCCAACTTGTTTCGGAACTTGATGGCATTGATAAAGTGATGTTCGTTGTGGATCGTCATGACCTCGACACTCAGACGCAATCAGAATATGAGGCATTTGAACCGGGAGCGGTTGACAACACTTCCGACACAAGCGAACTTACTCGCCGTCTGCAAAGCGATTCAAAGATTATCATTACCACTATCCAAAAGTTGAATGCAGCCGTTACCCGACCTTGGTATAGTAGCAAGCTTCAAGAGATTAAGGATAGTCGCATAGTAATGATATTTGATGAATGCCACCGCTCTCATTTTGGTGACAGTCATAGAAATATCACTAAATTCTTCAATAATCTCCAGATATTTGGATTTACAGGTACTCCAATCTTCAAAGAAAATTCAGTTGACGGACACACCACAAAAGAGATTTTCGGAGAATGTCTCCATAAGTATCTCATAAAAGATGCGATAGCAGATGAAAATGTACTTGGATTTTTAGTGGAATATTACCATGGGAATACTGATGTGAAGAATGGTAACCAAAATCGAATGCGCGAAATTGCACAATTCATCCTCAATAACTACAATAAATCAACGTATGATGGTGAGTTTGATGCTCTGTTTGCTGTGCAGTCAGTCCCGATGTTGGTGCAATACTACAAGATTTTCAAGGAATTAAATCCTAAAATCCGCATTGGTGCAATATTTACTTATGCGTCCAATGATAGCCAGGATGATAATACTACGGGAATGTCAAGCGGATCATTTGTCAGCGACCGTGTGGCTGGCGCCGACGATATGGAAGACATTATCAATGACTATAATAAGATGTACGGCACGTCATTCTCCTTGCAAAACTTCCGTGCATACTACGATGATGTCAATCTTCGATTGAAAAAGAAAAAGCCGGATATGCTTTCACTTGACCTTTGTCTTGTGGTTGGTATGTTCCTAACCGGTTTTGATTCTAAAAAGCTAAATACGCTCTATATTGATAAAAACCTTGAATATCACGGATTGTTACAGGCCTTCAGTCGCACCAACCGTGTGCTTAATGAGAGAAAACGCTTTGGCAAGATTGTATGCTTTCGCGATTTAAAAGATAAGGTTGATGCTTCTATAAAATTGTTTAGCAATGGCGGTCAGGAGGGTATCATACGTGAGCCATACGAAGAGGTCAAGGAAGAATATGTGGAGCTCACCAAAGAATTTATTTCACATTATCCTGACTCTCGCGTGGTCGATTATCTTCAGAGCGAAGAGGACAAACGTAAATTCATTCTGGATTTCCGTGACATTATCCGAAAACATGCGGAAATTCAGATCTATGAGGATTTCAATGAGGCAGATCCGGAGTTTCCGATGGATGAGCAGTTATATATGGATTTCCGTAGCAAGTATCTTGATGTACATGACACTTTCATGGATTCCAAGACGGTTAAAGATAATACTCCATCCGGTGATAGTGTAGATTCAGAACCATCGTTGGATGACATTGATTTCTGCCTCGAACTTCTTCATAGCGACATTATCAATGTCTCCTACATCCTCAGCCTTATTGCAGACCTTAATCCTGATGCCGAGGATTATCCTGAGAAACGTCAGGAAATTCTTGATACTATGATTAAGGATGCGGAGTTGCGTAGTAAAACGCAACTTATTGACGGTTTCATTCTTCAAACAGTGGATAATGATAAGGATGGGTTTATGCGAGATAAGAAAGCCGATGGAAAGATCGACCTTGAAGAACGTCTTAACCAGTATATCCGTCAGGAGAAAAGCCGGGCTATTGAACGGATCGCCGAGGAAGAAGATATTTCTAAGGAGGCGATAGATAAGTATGTTTCTGAATATGATTACGTTCAGAAAGAACAGACAGAGATAATCCAGGAGGCTTTGAAAGATAAGAAGCTCGGATTGGTGGCTCGTCGTCGGACACTAAACCGAATTGTCGAGCGTCTGCGTAATTTAATAAAAACTTTTAATTGGGATTAACTATGAGCGAAGAACTCCAACAAAAACTGCGCACACAGCTCTGGGCTGTAGCCAATAATTTGCGCGGTAATATGTCAGCGAATGATTTCATGTATTTTTCTCTTGGTTTCATATTCTATAAATATCTCTCTGAAAAGATTGAGAATTATGTGAATCAAGCCCTTGAAAATGATGAAATAACATTCAAGCAGCTTTGGGAAAGTCAGGAAGAAGAGGCAGTCGAACTCCAAGACGAGGTGAAAAAGCAGTGTCTTGAAAATATTGGCTATTTCGTTGAGCCCCAGTATCTGTTTACTTCAATCATAGACCAGATCAAACATAATGAAAATATTCTTCCTCAGTTAGAGCGTTCTTTGAAGCGAATAGAAGATAGCACATTAGGTCAAGAAAGTGAAGAAGATTTTGGAGGTCTTTTCTCCGATATTGATTTAGCATCGCCAAAGTTGGGGAAGACTGCAGAAGACAAGAATAAACTTATCAGTAACGTTCTTATTGCTCTTAATGGGATAGACTTCGGCGCTGATGAAGCAACGCAGATTGATGTTCTTGGTGATGCATACGAATATATGATTTCGCAGTTTGCTGCAGGCGCAGGCAAGAAAGCGGGTGAGTTTTACACACCACAAGAGGTGAGCCGAATTCTTGCAGAGATTGTCACTATTGGTCATAATCGCTTGCGAAATGTATATGATCCGACTTGTGGTTCCGGATCTTTGCTCATTCGTGCTGCTAATATCGGTAATGCAGTTGAGATTTTCGGTCAAGAAAAGAATCCCACAACATACAATCTTGCCCGCATGAACATGCTCCTTCACGGCATTAAATTTAGCAACTTCAAGATTGAGAATGGTGATACTTTAGAGGCTGATGCTTTCGGAGATAAACAGTTTGATGCGATTGTTGCCAATCCTCCTTTCTCTGCCGAATGGAGTGCAGCCGATAAATTCAATAATGATGATAGATTCAGTAAAGCAGGACGTCTGGCGCCTCGTAAGACTGCCGACTATGCTTTTATCCTAAACATGATTTATCACCTAAATGATGGTGGTACGATGGCTTGTGTAGCCCCTCATGGAGTTCTGTTCCGTGGAAATGCAGAAGCCACAATTCGTCGCTTCCTTATTGAAAATAAGAATTATGTGGATGCAATCATCGGTCTTCCGGCCAATATCTTTTACGGTACATCTATACCCACTTGCATAATCGTGATGAAGAAATGCCGTAAGGAGGATGATAATATTCTGTTTATTGATGCCAGCAAAGAGTTTGAGAAAGTAAAAACTCAAAACAAGCTCCGGGAAGAACATATCCGCAAGATTGTTGAGACCTATCGCGATCGTAAGGAAATCGAGAAGTATAGCCATTGCGCCAGTCTCAAGGAGATAGCCGAAAATGACTATAACCTTAATATTCCGCGTTATGTTGATACATTTGAGGAAGAAGAACCTATTGACATCAAGGCGGTAATGGCTGAAATCAAAGAGTTGGAAGCCAAACGAGCAGACCTTGATAAAGAAATCGAAGGCTACCTTAAAGAATTGGGAATCGTATAGAAGTTTGCAACCATTTCAACCGTGCGGTTGAAATGGTCAGACTTAAAGCGATCCTTTTGGTAAGGTTATAAGTGAGTTAACTAAATTGGCAACTATCCGAAAAAATTGGATAGTTCAAACTGAGGATGTTGATTATATCTCCGACTATGACAATCTATTATTTCCAGTTGATATAAACGCTAAAAATTAAAATCATTATGACATTAGATAAAACAAAAAACAACCTTAATGTTCCACCTTTGCGCTTCCC
>JAAVGM010000004.1 GCA_014800245.1 Bacteroidales bacterium
CATGCCTCTCGAATAGCCGAACTGAATCACGAGCTCAACGAGAAGACCGACCGGATCCGTGCCTTGCAGGATGAGCTTCTGAAATCGGAGCGCGACCTGAACCGCGTCAATGAAATCCTCCTGGAGCGAGAGCGGTTAATCGCCGAGCTAATGGTTGCCGTGGAGTATCTCCTCGAATGGCGGTGTGAGAAATCCATATGCAATGACAAAGAGGGGAGAATCCCTCCTAACGGCAGGCTCCAGGGGAAGAAGTTCGAGATGCCGAAAATCGTGGCTTACCTCCATGAGAAGAGCCTTGCAACTATTGACAGAATAAATTTAAGCAAATAGCTATGGCAAGAATGGAACTAATGGTGCCTCATATTTTAAAATGGGAAGTGGGGCAGACGAAAGAAGAGATCGAGAAGAAGATTTGGGATAAGCTCACTCCTCGGCAGATTTACGACCGCGTGAAGAGCCGTGGCTATCACTGTATCTCCGGCGATCGCGGAGAGCATACAATGTGCGGTGTAACGCTGGACACCTTCACCGATTGGCGCACAAAGCAGGGGAAGCCTAAGCCGACAATCGCAGACCTTAAGGCATTGCAGTATGATGAGTGGCTTGCAATCCTCAAATCAGGATTCTGGGGTAGATGCAAGGCAGACCAGATAGCCAACCAGTCCATAGCCGAGATGCTCGTTGACTGGTGCTGGGTCAATGGTCCAGTGGCTATACGCAAGGCACAGACCGTCCTCTCGCTCGTAGCCGACGGCATAGTTGGTGCAAAGACTTTGGCAGCCCTCAACGCTCCGGGCACACTCTCCGTATTTAACCGACTCAAAGGCGCGAGAGAAAAAAGCTACCGTGATATAGTGGCATTACGTCCGAGCCAGCAGATATTCTTGAATGGATGGCTCAATAGGACTAATTCGATAGCCTATAAAAATTAAGAAGCCATCAGCACGCCGCTTATCTCGTGCCAATGGCTTCCTCTCCCTCTCTGATTACAAAAGTAATAATTATTTTCGGGATCGACAAAAAGAGAGTGCCGAATTTCACAATCCGACACTACTGATAGGAATTTCTAATTATCAAAAAAGCTTCACAAATTTAACATCAAGTCATGAAATACGCAACATTGATTTACCTTATTTTTACGCTTGGCGTGCTTTTAACAGCCTGCCGAACCAACAAGACGGCTTCCGTCTCCACATCAGTAACAACCGATTCCCTTATCTCGATGCATCTGCGCGAGATTGTAAGACAGTCGATAATAAAGGAGCAACAGAACGATTCCGTGGCAATCAAGAGAGTGGTAGTTGTCAGGGATTCTGTTGTAATTACTGCCGACACTTCGGGTAATATAATCAAGAGCGAGCGTTTCCGTTCTACCGATTCAGCCACCGACCGTGCGAGGATTAGCAACCGCGAATCCGACAGGCAGAGCAACGAGGAGAGCAAGGATTCAGTCGCCGACAGCCACAACTCAATGGTGATTGCTGATAATGAAACAACAATCACGCCTCCGGAGAGGGAATTGGGATGGTGGGAGAGAACGACCAACGCCATAGGGGATGTGCTGACAATCGCGACCGTGCTGATCGTCATTGTCGGATTCCTTTGGCTCATCAAACGAAAGAAGTAGATTTTTTCATTTTTGGTTTTTATGGTTAGATTTATGTTAAGACCGCTTGCCCGTGAGGGTAGGCGTTTTTTGTGTAAGAAAGATTAAATAATCATACCTCCACCGAACTTTTAAAACTCTTGTCGGTATCCCAAGACAAGCGTTTATAAAGATGATGTTTGCAAGATGATGTAATGCGCTTTGAGGGTTGTCATTCCGGCAGCCCTTATTTTGTGTTTGATAATTCCAAGCCGAGACTGCAAAGGAGATCCTGTAGTTTGGAAACGGTTACGCGATTGATGCGGTTAATCTTCAGTAGACTTCTTTTGCTTTGGGCGCAAAGGTCTCCGAGTGTCTTTATTCCGGCAGCTTCAAGAGGTAGGAGAATGCGCATGGATAAGTCAAATTCAATAAGCTTGACGCGCATGAGCCGTTCCATATGGAGGCGAGGCTCATCCCATTTGTCATATTCGTTTGCATTGTCAGGGGTGACGTACATAAGGCGAGAGTATTTTGATGGCAGATTATAAAAATGGAGGAAGGGAACCACCCCCTCCTCCGAGTCAAACTAATAAACCGAAGATATGGAATACTCTTCGAATTATCGATGCAAATTTAATAATTTATTTTAAATTATCCAATACCTGTCTGATAGCTTGCGTTGCAATTTCCGGTGTAACCCTCCGATAGGCGTATAGGCAAGATCCGCCTTTGGCAAGCGAATGACCAAGGATGTAGTCAATGACGGAATCACGGATACCGAGGTCGTATGCGTGTTGCGAGAAAGATTTCCGGGCGGAATAATAAATCAAGCGACCCTTGATGCCCGCGGCTTCACCGATTAACGAAAGAAAATGCCCAACCTTGTTTGACAAACTTCTTGTAGTGTCAGAACTTCTGCTACGAAAAATAAGCTTACCTTCAGAATTAATATATCTGTTAATGATTTCCTGAGCTTCGTATGGAATAGAGAACTCTACATATTTATTTGGCTTTCCTCTCTCCGTGGTCTTTTGACGCTCATATTTTAATATACCGGGATTGTCTTTAAAATTGATTTTGGCAAGATCCGCAATGTTGATACCACCTAAATAATACGACAGCATAAAGAGATCGCGCGTTTCTCTCCAGGTCCTCCTGGTTAGATGTGCATCTCGGATCTTCCTTATCTCTTCAACCGATAACCAAGCTTCGCGAGGTTGGGCTTTCGGAGCAGTGTAATTGACAAATGGGTTAATTTTATAACTGATTAATCCATTTTTAATACCGAAATTTATCACCATTTTAAGTGTCGCAAAAGTTAAAATTATAGATGCGTTAGCCATCTTCTTGTTGTATAGATATTTCTCCAAGAGTATGATGTCGGAGTATCTAAGCTTTTCAGCTGCCATATCTTTATCAATAACCTTGATTACCCTCTTCCATGCTATATCGTAAGCAAGGATTGATTGTGGCTTTGACCTAAGACATTTGATTGTTTCGTCATAGAGCATTTGCAACGAGTATTTGATATTCTCTTTCTCGCCATTTTTGATAAGATGGACCACCTCTGAGCAAGAAAGGCAGTTGGAATACTCAATCTCATCGAGGCGCTGCTGACATTGCTGGAGCAATTTCCGCAACTTTACGTTGAGATATGAGGCATCATCCCTCTTCACAATGTTTCCATTCTTGAACTCTTTGGCAGAGTCTATGATTATATCCGTCACTATGTAGCGAGTTTCGCTATTGTGAGCCACTGCTATTCTGATTTTGTGCCTTCCTCCTTTAAGAGCTTTAGCAGGCACTATAACTGCTGAAATTGATGCCATATTTTCGACAATAAAAAGGAAATGTTAATGCTATATTATGGTGTTGAAGACAATAAATGGACAATAAATTAATCCAACTTATTGGCTTGAATTTCTCAAACTATACTTATTTAGGTACTTATAGTTCAGTATTTAATATGTTTTTCAGGATATTTTAAAAAAATTATTCCCAAAAATCCTTATTCTTTACTACTTTTTAGCTAACTTTGCAAAGTGTGCCGTAAAAATTCTTTAGAAAAGAGGAACGATTGCGGTGCAAGATTTTATATTTTGTTTATTATAATCTAAATCATGGGTATAAAAAGATCATTTATAAAATATATAATGATATTGTCGTTCCTTTTCCCCGCGATGGTATCTTCAGCTGCAGATAAAAATTCAGACTTTGTTGTGGTTATAGATGCCGGACATGGCGGTCACGATACCGGCGCTTGCGATAACGGAGTGAAGGAGAAGGATATCAACTTGGCTGTGGCAAAAGCTTTGCAGGCGGATATTCAAAAAAAGATTAAAGGAGCAAAGGTGGTGATGACACGAAGCAATGACACCTTTGTCACGCTTCAAGGACGTGCAGACATTGCCAACAAGAATCGGGCAGATCTATTTATATCTATCCACACCAATTCAGTGGATGCAAAAAATCCTAACAGAAAGAGTGTAACCGGTACTTCGGTTTATGCTTTAGGTTTGCATAAGGATAAGAATAATCTTGATGTGGCAAAGAGAGAAAATTCTGTAATCGAACTCGAAAGCAATCATCAAGAGAAATATAGCGGTTTTGATCCATCCAAAGATGAATCTTACATAATCTTTGAAATGGCTCAAAAAAAGAATTTAGAGCAGAGCTTAAGATTTGCCAACTATGCACAGAAACAGCTTGTTTCCCATGCCGGACGCGCTGATAGAGGCGTTAAGCAGGCAGGATTCTGGGTGCTTTGGGCCACATCGATGCCCTCTGTGCTTGTAGAGTTGGATTTCATCTGTAATCCTAAATCCGCAGCATTTATGGGTTCAGATGAAGGTGTAAAGAAGTTGGCTGCCGCATTATGCAACGCTGTAGAGCAATACTATAACTCCTCAAAAGCGTCGTCTGCTAAAAGAACTTCTTTGAACGGCAGAAGAAATAATGATGCTAATTCAGTATCCTATGCGAAATCTTCCAATGTCCGAGATGAGAATTTGCAGAAAGTAGATAATACTCCGACTCCGGCAAAGGAAGAAATGTCGGTAAATGAAGAAGGGAAAGCTTTAGCCGTAGTTGAGCGAGCAGCAAGAAATGATGTTCCTCCTGCGGTAGCAAATAATGCAAGCGATAGGCGCCGGACATCCGCTGCTCGCAAGAGACGATCGGCCTCTGCCAAACTTGCTTCTGCTCAGAGAGACGTAGCGACTAAATCCATTGTTGTAAAATCAGAAACCGATTATCTTGCTAAAGCAGAGGTGAAGAAGACTATAGTGGCAAAGGAGGAGACAAAACCGGTTGTGAAGGAGACTCCCAAGGAGAGAAAAAAACGCCTTGCTATGGAGAAGAAACAGAAGGAGAAAGAATTGAAGGAGAAGGAGGCTTTAAAGAAGAAACAAGCTAAGAAATCTCAAAATAATTCAAAAAATAAAAATAATTCTCAAAAAAAGATTGTTGTAACAAATAAGGAGAAGATTGCTTATTCTCAAACGTCGGAAAAGAACAATGAGACAATCACCTCTTCCGCTAAAACCAAAGAACGTAAATCGTTAAATTCAAAGCATAAATAAGGTGAGAAGTATTCCCTTGACATGAATGTAAAAATCATCCGGTTATGAAAAAAATATTTAATAAAGAGTTTAAGATCGGGGTCTGTGTGATTCTTGCGATTCTGATTCTTATCTTTGGTATTGACTACCTTAAGGGTATAAATCTCTTTAACCCTGCTAATTTCTACTATGTATCTTATGATAATGTGCAAGGTCTTGAAGTGGCAGCCCCTGTCACATGTCACGGTTATAAGGTAGGTCAGGTCAGAGAGATTAAGTTCGACTATGAACATCCCGGTAAAATCAAGGTCCAGCTTGCATTAAACAAGGATTTCAAGATTCCGGCAAATTCAAAGGCTGTTATCGGATCTACTCTAATGAATGGCTCTTTCATCGACATTCAGATGGGGGATAGCAAAGAGAAGCTTCCTTTAGGGGGAGAGGTGAATGCTGCAAGCAGTCCCGATTTGATGGCAACTGTAAGCAATGAAGTGATGCCGGCTGTTACCGAGATGCTTCCCAAGATAGATTCGATTATGCAGAATCTAAATGTAGTGACAGCTAATTTGGCGAATGTTTCGAGCGACCCTGCTCTTTTGGCATCAATTCAGAGATTGAACGACATTACTGCTAATGTCACTTCCATTACAAAAGATTTTAATAATGTTTCTCATGGATTGGTAGGACAAGTGCCTGTTATGATGCGTAACGTTAATTCAATCACATATGGCTTGGATACAGTAGTTGGAAATCTTGGCGTTCTTTCTGCACAATTGAAGACTCTTCCGCTTAATTCCACAATGACGAATCTCAATGATATTACTGATAATCTTTCACGTTTCTCAAGACAACTCAACAATGAGAAGTCGTCGCTTGGAATGTTGATGAATGATCCCGAGCTATACAATCGTTTGAATTCAGTGGCTGCTGATGTAGATTCCCTTATTGTGGATATCAAACGTAACCCGAAGAGATATATTAGTATAAAGCTTTTATAAATTTATAAAAAGGAATAAATTATAGTGGAGGCGAATCAATTTTATGGTTGATTCGCCTTTTTTATATCATTACATTTTTTATAATTTGCAAATTATTGCTTATCAATGCACTAAATAAATAATGAAAAATGCAATAGAAATTCGATTTTTTTTATTGAGAAATTATTATTTATTTTGTAATCCCAAATGGGATGCGATTGTCATAACTCCAATCGCATGAAGATGAAAAGAGGGTCTATAACTCCCCGATTTTCATGACGATAACTCAAACTCAAACTGCAAATCTGATAATGGATAAGGATTTCAAACAGAAATGGGACAAATGTCTCGAGCTCATCAAAGACAATATCGGAGCTGAGCGATTCGAGGTGTGGTTTAGCGACACCACACCGGAATCATTCAAAGACGATACGATTGATCTTCGTGTGCCCTCCAAGTACTATGTGGAGATATACGAGAAAGATTTCATTCGTCTTATCCGGGCTGCGCTTAAGCATGTTTTTGGTCGCGATATAGACGTTGCCTACCGATACTCTGTTGTAAATAAAGATAAGAAATCAGATGTTTCGATTGAGGGAACAGGTCATGCCAAGATTCTTAACAATAAACTTGTGCAGTCTTATGAAAATGTCCCTATTGAAAGAAGAGAAAAGAATTTTGATTCGCAGTTGGTTTCTAACCTGACTTTCGAAAACTATTGTGTGGGCGACAGCAACCGACTTCCTGTCACAATTGCTGAATTTATAGCCAACAATCCGGGTCAAGCTGAGTTCAACCCCTTCTTCCTTTACGGAAATGTGGGAGTAGGAAAGACTCATCTTGCTCAGGCAATCGGAATAAGAATAAAGGAAAAGAATCCAAATGCCAAAGTGCTTTATGTGCCTATAAAGCAGTTTCAGACTCTATATGCCAATGCAACGATGAAGAAGGAAATCCCGGCTTTCATCAACTGGTTTCAGCAGATGGATGTCCTTCTTTTCGACGACCTTCAGGAACTTGCGCATAAGACAGGAACGGCAGAAGCACTTTTCCCCATATTCAATCATCTTCAACAGAACAAGAAGAATCTCATATTCACATGCGATCGTCCTCCAATGGAACTTGATGGCATTGCCGACCGATTAATCGACCGATTTAAGTGGGGTGTCACTGAGCGACTATCAAATCCTGATTATGAGCTTAGAAAGAAAATCCTTTCATTCAAAGCTAAGAAAAATGGATTGAATCTCCCTGAAGAGGTTGTAGATATCATCGCTTCTACTTTGAATGGTTCCGTAAGGGAGATGGAGCAAATTGTGATGCGTATGCTTACTCGTTCGATTGTTAAGAATGCGCCAATCACGGTGGATTTAGCTCAGGAGGCAATGGTGGATGTGGTGAAAAAACCTGAGAAGAAGGTTGTCAACTTCGATATGATTGTCGAAACTACAGCCGAGCATTTTAATTTAAGCCCGGATGCCATCTTCTCTCGAAGCCGACTCCGCGATATAGCTGATGCCCGTCAGGTGATAATGTACCTTACCCATAAGCATACAAACCTTTCTTCACCGGCTATCGGACATAAACTGAATCGCAAGCATGCCACAGTGCTTCATGGAATAGGATCAATAAAAGATCGTCTTTCTTATAGCAAAGAGCTTTCTGAACTGATCACTTCAATTGAATCAGAGCTTCTTTAATAAGCATATATAGAAATAACAGACAACGATTCCAATTAAAATATTTAAACTTCACTTTGAATTTCTATTCAAAAGTGAAGTTTTTCCTATTTTTATTGATTATTTTTATTATAACGGAGCATAAGTTAGGTAGAATATTTGCTTAATTTTAGAGATATTTGTAATTTTGCAGTCAGTCAAAAAAAGACAAGTTCTTAAAATTTTTCGTAATGAAAACGAATGTAGCTGTTTTTTTCGGAGGACGCTCCGTAGAACATGAGATTTCAGTGATCTCAGCCCTTCAGGCCATTAATGCTTTTAACAAGGACAAATATAATATCATCCCTATTTATATTTCAAAGCAGGGAAGATGGTTCACAGGAGAAAACCTGTTGAACATACGAAACTATAAAGACCTCAACAAACTCACTCAGGAAGCAGAAGAAGTGTTCATGCGCCCTGAATATGGAGACTACAATCTCTATAAAGTGAATATGGGATTATTCTCAAAGAAAAATCCTATTGTTGCAGAACTACATGCCGTTATCCCCGTTCTTCATGGCACTAACGGAGAAGATGGCATATTTGAGGGTGTGCTCGAAACTATAGGCATACCATTTGCAGGATGCAATACGCTTTCCAGCGCCAATGGCATGGATAAGATCACAATGAAGATGATTCTTCGTGAATGTGGTATTCCTGTGGTGGATTATGTGTGGTTCACAGATAAGGAGTGGATAGCCGACAAGGATGCAATTGTGAAGCGGGTCGAGGATAAACTTACATATCCCGTGATAGTAAAACCTGCCAACCTCGGTTCAAGCGTCGGTATTGGCAAGGCTTCAAACCGCGATGAACTTATCGACCGTATCAATACGGCTGAGAAATTCTCTCAGCGCATCATTGTGGAGCATATGATCGAACAGCTCAAAGAGATCAACTGTTCGGTGCTTGGCGAGGCTGATGATCATATATCTTCTGTATGTGAAGAGCCGATTAAGACCGGTGATTTCCTTTCTTACGAAGATAAATATATGGGAGGAAGTAAGGGAGCCACAGGGATGCAGGCAAGCGATAAGAGAATACCCGCCGACCTGACAGAAGAGATGAGCAATAAGATTCGTGAAATGGCAGGGGAGACATTCAGAGTTTTGTCGTGCCATGGTGTAAGCCGAATCGATGTGATGGTAGATGAAAAAGATAATTCCGTTTATGTGAATGAGATAAACACTATCCCGGGGTCATTGTCATTCTATCTTTGGGAAGCTACAGGGATTTCCTTCGAAAATCTCATGGATCGTCTTGTGGCCCTTGCATTGAAACGTAAACGCGACACCGACCGCAAGACATTCACTTACGATCAAAATATATTTGCTCTTGGTGGTGGCGTTAAAGGCGCTAAAGGCTCCAAGGGAGGTAAATTCTAAACGAAAATAATATCATTAACACATATATGAAGAACTTTAAGGAATACAGCAAGCAGCTGAACCTTTCAGATATCAATAAAGAGATGCTCGAACTTTGGGATGAGCATTCTCTTTTTGAAACAAGTATGAAGGAAAGGGAGGGTTGTCCTACATTCGTTTTCTATGAAGGCCCCCCGAGTGCAAACGGTATGCCGGGAATCCACCATGTGATGGCCCGTACCATCAAGGATATTTTCTGCCGTTATAAGACTATGAAGGGTTTCCACGTAAAAAGAAAAGCAGGTTGGGACACTCATGGTCTCCCCGTGGAACTCGGTGTGGAAAAAAGTCTTGGAATCACTAAAGAGGATATTGGCAAGAAGATATCTGTAGATGAGTATAATGCAGCATGTCGTCGCGAGGTGATGAAATACACTAAGGAATGGACCGACCTGACTCATAAGATGGGTTATTGGGTGGATCTCCAGAATCCTTACATCACTTACGATAACAAATATATCGAATCTATCTGGTGGCTCCTCCAGCAGCTTTATAAGAAAGGCTATCTTTTCAAGGGATACACAATTCAGCCTTATTCTCCGGCTGCCGGTACAGGCTTGAGCTCTCATGAATTGAATCAGCCGGGGTGCTATCGTGATGTCAAGGATCTTACAGCCACAGCTCTTTTCAAGGTGCGCGATCCTAAGAAGGAGATGACAGGTTGGGGTGAGCCTTATTTTATGGCTTGGACCACTACACCATGGACTCTTCCTTCAAATACGGCTCTGTGTGTGGGTCCGAATTTTGATTATGTTGCACTTCGCACATACAATCCTTACACCGATGAGAAGATCACTGTCGTTATGGCAGAGGTGCTTGTGGGGCAATATTTCAAGAAAGATGCAGATAAACTTCCTCTCGACGACTACAAACATGGCGACAAGGTGATCCCTTATGAAATTGTTGGTCGTTGGAAAGGTTCAGATCTTGTTGGAATGCATTATAATCAGTTGATGCCTTGGGTTAAGCCTGTGGAGAAACTGACTGATTTTGCACCTCAGTATGTGAAGGAATACGCTCAGAATAATTCCGACAAAGTGTTTGAGGTGGGCAAAGACCGGTTTGTAGAACTCGAATCAGAAGCCTTCCGTGTAATTCCCGGTGATTATGTCACCACAGATGATGGTACAGGTATCGTTCATATCGCTCCGACCTTTGGTGCTGATGATGCCAAGGTGGCAAAACTTGCCAATATCCCGTCTCTCTTTATGGTGAATAAGAAAGGGGAGACACGTCCGATGGTGGATCTCACCGGTAAGTTCTATCTTATCGACGAGCTCGCTGAAGAATTTGTAAAAGAATGTGTCAACACTGAGCTTTACTCTAAATATGAAGGGGAGTATGTAAAGAATGCATATGATCCTCAATTTTCTCCTAACGGAAAATATGACGAGGAGGCAGCTGCGAAGGCAGAGGATTTGAACGTACGCCTTTGCATGGCAATGAAGCAGGATGGCCGTGCTTTCAAGATGGAAAAGCATGTGCATAATTATCCTCATTGCTGGCGCACGGATAAGCCTGTGCTTTATTATCCTCTCGATAGCTGGTTTATCCGTACTCCCGAAGCTCGCGAACGTCTGATCGAACTTAACGAAACAATTAAGTGGAAGCCTGCATCTACAGGTTCAGGCCGCTTTGGAAAATGGCTTGAGAATGTGCAGGACTGGAATCTTTCTCGCAGCCGTTATTGGGGCACACCATTGCCTATCTGGCGCACTGAAGATGGCACAGAAGAGATTTGCATCGGATCATATGCTGAGTTGTCTGAAAAGATAGACGAGGCTGTCAATGCCGGTGTGATGTCTTCAAATCCGCTTAAGGATAAAGGTTTCGTTTCTAACGATTTCTCAAAGGATAATTATGACCGTATCGACCTCCACCGTCCTTACGTTGATGATATCGTTCTTGTATCTGCTTCCGGTAAACCGATGAAGCGTGAAACAGACCTTATCGACGTATGGTTTGATTCGGGTTCGATGCCTTATGCTCAAATCCACTATCCTTTCGAGAATAAGGAGCTTCTCGACAGTAAGGAGGTTTATCCCGCCGACTTTATCGCCGAGGGCGTTGACCAGACACGTGGATGGTTCTTCACTCTCCATGCAATAGCCGGAATGATTTTTGATTCTGTAGCTTACAAGGCTGTTATATCCAATGGTCTTGTGCTTGATAAGAAAGGTGCCAAGATGTCTAAGCGTCTCGGCAACGCAATCGATCCCTTCGAGAATATCGAAAAATTCGGTTCCGATCCCGTTAGATGGTATATGATCTCGAATTCATCTCCCTGGGATAACCTCAAATATGATGAAGAGGGTGTAAGAGAAGTTTCAAAGAAACTGTTCGCTACACTTTATAATACATATAAATTCTTTGCACTTTACGCAAATGTTGACGGATTCACCGGATCTGAACCTCAGCTCCCGGCTGATAAGCGTCCGGAAATTGACCGATGGATTCTATCATTGCTGAATACCCTTATTGCAGAGGTGACAGCTGATCTTGACGATTACGAACCCACTAAGGCTGCACGTGCAATTGAAGAGTTTGTAAATGATAATTTGAGCAACTGGTATGTTCGCCTTAACCGTCGCCGTTTCTGGGCCGGAGAGATGAATGATGACAAACTTTCAGCTTATCAGACACTCTATGCATGCTTGAAGACTGTGGCTCTCCTTCTTGCTCCGTTTGCTCCATTCTATTCAGATCGCTTGTATTCTGATTTGGTGGCTCCGGCTAATGAAAAAGAGGGTTATGCTTCCGTGCATCTTGCTGATTTCCCGGTGGCAGATCCCGCTCTCGTGGATAAGGATCTTGAAAAGCGCATGAATCTTGCTCAGGTGATCACATCCAACGTGCTTGGTCTCCGTCGAAAAGTGAATATGAAGGTGCGTCAGCCTCTTCAGACTCTTCTTATCCCTGTGATTGACGCTCGTCAGAAAGAAGATCTTGAAAAGATCACTAACATTGTGCTCGATGAAGTAAACGTAAAGAATATAAAACTCGTGGACAATGAAGAGAGTGGTCTTGTGAAGAGAGTGAAAGCTGACTTCAAGAAGCTTGGTCCGAAATATGGCAAGATAATGAAGGATCTTGGAAAGGCTATCACTTCAATGTCGCAGAAGGATATCTCTTTGCTTGAAAAGAATGGCGAGTTCACTTTTGATTCACTTCCCGGTTCGCCTGTTGTTACTCTTGAGGATGTTGAGGTAATCCCCGAAGATATCCCCGGATGGCTTGTGGCTAACGACGGCAATGTCACAGTTGCACTTGATGTGACTCTTACTCCCGAATTGAAGAATGAGGGTATGGCACGTGAGCTAATCAACCGAATCCAGAACATTAGAAAATCTTCGGATTTTGAAATCACCGACAAGGTGTTCGTCACTCTCACACCGACTGAAAGTGTGAAGGCAGCCTTGGATCAATTTGGCGATTACATTGCCGCTCAGGTTCTTGCTGAAGATATTTCTCTTGCCGAACTTGCGGAGGGCGAATCCGTGACAGAATTAGATATCGACGGCGAAAAGATTCTCGCTAAGGTGGTGAGAAAGTAGTTTGGTCTATGACTCTGAATAATAGTTTAAATAACGATAAGCCATCCGGTATTTCCACCGGGTGGCTTGCCCTAATTATAATATTAGCGGTAATTATAGCCGATCAGGCTCTGAAAATATGGGTTAAGACCTCATTCTACATGGGGGAGTCGTATCCCATCACTTCATGGTTTCAGCTGAAATTCATCGAGAACAATGGGATGGCATTCGGCATGGAATTATGGAATAAGCTGGTGCTTACATTTGGTAGAATTTTTGCAGTCGGTCTTTTCATATGGTTTTTAAGCAAAATCAAGGATGTTGCCGGAATTAGAAAAGGATTCTATGTTTGTGTGGCATTGATCACAGCAGGCGCGGCCGGTAATATCTTCGATTGTGTATTCTATGGGGTGATTTTCAACAACCCCATGCCTCCTGAATTGGCAACCATGTTCCCTCCCGATGGAGGCTACTCCACATGGTTTGAGGGTAGGGTGGTCGATATGCTCTATTTCCCTTTCTTTGATTTTTATTGGCCTCAATGGATGCCGTTTGTAGGAGGGCAGTATTATGAATTTTTTGCATATATTTTCAATCTTGCCGATTCTGCCATATGTGTTGGTGTCCTGATGCTGATTTTCTTCTATTCTAAAGATGCATCGTTGGCTTTCAAATATTTGGGAAAAGAAGAGGAGACTGATAATAAGCTGAAATAATTCTCTTACGGAAATGAATATTCAAGAATTAACCAAGTTGGCGCTTTTGTCGGCTTTGCTATGCATGGTATCATGTTCGGACCGTCCAAAAAACGTTCCGTCTGATTCTGATATGGTGAAAGTAATGGCCGACATAGAAGTGGCTCAGGCATATATTCAGAATAAGGGATATAAAGAGAACACCCCGGAAAATCGAGAGCGTATTCTTGAATATGTCTTGAAAAAAAATGGAATGGCAAGAGAGGATTTCGATAGCACTCTTGCCTGGTATGGGCGCCATATTGATAAATATGATGATCTTTATGCTAAAGTTGATAAGGAGCTTGCTAAACGAGAATCAAAGGTTTCCGGTAACAAGGAAGAACTTTTATCAAACGATTTATGGCCTTATCAGCGTCATCTGATTATATCCTCAAAATCATCTACCGACAATTTAACTTTCAATATACCAACTGAAGAAGTGAAGGAGGGTGATATCCTGACATGGAAATTCAGAATGAATATTCCGGCTGACGGAACCGCACTTTTGGGTGTAAAATATCCGGGAGGCAAAGTGGCATATGTTAACCAAACAATTCATGGCAACAATATGGAGTTGACCTTGCAGACCGATTCTGCCTTAAAGGCTCGCGAGATATTTGGTAATATAAGAGTCAAGGGAAATAATGCATTTGTAGGGATTGATAGTTTGACGATTTATGCAGCTCCCTTCGACAGCACCATGTATTATAGAATACATTCCTTAAGAAATTTCTATGGACCCGTATCAAAAGTCAGGAAAGAAGAGAAGAAAGATTCGCTGACTATTGAGAAGGATTCAATACAGGTAGCAAAAACTAAGTAGATACTTAAATAAATGTTTTACAGATTATGTCAAGGATAGACGGATTTCTTAGCCGGGAAGTTATTGTGGCTTTAAAGGGAAAGGAGATCACGCGCTATCCTTTGCATATTATAAAGCCCTCGTTGACCGATTCTGATAATATTTCCGGCTTTCCGATAATAAGAAACCATCTGAGGATTGAGAGCTATAAAATAATCCCTTACTCCTCAGAGATTCCATACATTTGCTATGTTGATTCGCCATTAAAGATTACGGAAAGTGAAAATGGATGCTTTATTTTGTCAATATAATCAAAAAGTTTCCTTTAAACTTGAATCTTTAATAAATCTTTTTTAAATTTGTAGGAAGAATAGGAGAAAGCGAACTTACTTTCGGGTAGTTTGATTTCTCTCGATAATTAACCTTCTATTTATAATTCATGAAAGCAAAACCTATCACTCTTTCCTCCGAATGGCCGGAGAAGAATGAATTTGTTGAAGGAATCCGCCGTGCCCCCGACCGTGGATTCTCCCTAACACCGGAAAAAACAGTGACCGCATTAAAGAATGCGCTTAGATATCTTCCCCCCGAACTGCATGAGAAAGCAGCTCCGGAATTCCTTGAAGAACTACGAACTCGCGGCCGCATATATGCCTACAGATGGCGTCCGGAAGGAGATCTCAAGGCAAAGCCAATCGATGAATATAAGGGTAAATGTCTTGCAGGAAAGGCTTTTCAGGTGATGATTGATAATAACCTCTGTTTCGATATCGCACTTTATCCCTACGAATTGGTAACATATGGTGAGACCGGGCAGGTTTGTCAGAATTGGCTCCAGTATCGTCTTATAAAAAAATATCTTGAAGAGATGACCGAAGATCAAACGCTCGTGGTTGAATCCGGTCATCCTCTTGGCTTGTTCCCCTCAAAACCGGAAGCTCCCCGCGTGATTATTACAAATGCAATGATGGTTGGTCTCTTTGACAATCCCCATGATTGGCATGAGGCTATGCAGATGGGTGTGGCAAACTATGGACAGATGACAGCCGGCGGATGGATGTATATCGGTCCGCAAGGTATCGTGCATGGCACATTCAATACTCTTCTCAATGCCGGAAGAATGAAACTCGGTGTGCCTCAAGATGGAGACCTGAAGGGACATCTATTTGTATCCTCCGGTCTTGGCGGAATGAGCGGTGCCCAGCCTAAAGCGGCAGAGATTGCCGGTGCGGTGGCAATTATTGCAGAGGTAGATCTTTCTCGCATTGAAACCCGCAAGAATCAGGGTTGGGTGAAAGAGGTGACTAATGATATTGAAGAAGCTTTCCGCCTCGCTGAAGATGCAATGAAGAAGGGAGAGTCAACTTCAATTGCATATCATGGCAATGTTGTGGATCTTCTGGAATATGCCGTGGCTAACGATAAGAAAATAGAACTTCTTTCCGATCAGACTTCATGCCATGCTGTATATGAAGGTGGCTATTGTCCTGCCGGAATCAGTTTTGAGGAGCGTACACGCCTTCTTCATGAAAATCCGGAGGAATTCCATGCTAAGGTGGATGACACATTAAAGCGGCATTATAATGCAATCAAGGCTCTGACAGAGAAGGGAACATATTTCTTCGACTATGGCAATTCATTCATGAAGGCTATTTATGATGCCGGAGTAAAGGAAATTTCCAAGAATGGAGTTGATGAGAAGGATGGTTTCATTTGGCCGTCATATGTTGAGGATATTATGGGTCCGATGCTTTTCGATTATGGATATGGTCCGTTCAGATGGGTATGTCTCAGCGGCAAACATGAAGATCTTGTAAAAACTGATAAAGCTGCTATGGATTGCATAGATCCTAACCGCCGTGGTCAAGACCGAGATAACTACAACTGGATTCGTGACGCTGAAAAGAATGCACTTGTGGTAGGTACCCAAGCCCGAATCCTTTATCAAGATGCCTTAGGACGCCTTAATATAGCACTTCGCTTCAATGAGATGGTGCGAAATGGCGAGGTTGGACCTATAATGCTTGGACGCGACCACCATGACGTGAGCGGAACAGATTCTCCTTTCCGTGAAACTTCCAATATCAAAGATGGATCGAATGTTATGGCTGATATGGCGGTTCAGTGTTTTGCCGGAAACTGTGCCCGTGGCATGAGTCTTGTTGCTCTTCACAATGGCGGTGGTGTCGGTATCGGTAAGGCTATAAATGGTGGTTTCGGTATGATCTGCGATGGCTCCGAGAGAGTGGATGAAATCCTCCGTAAAGCTATGCTTTGGGATGTAATGGGAGGAGTGGCTCGTAGAAGCTGGGCTCGTAATGAGAACGCTATGGCCACGGTGAAGGAATGGAATGAAACCCAAGCGGAAAACGGCTTTATGATTACAGAGCCTTATCTTGCTGATGAGGAAGCAATCAGAAACCTTATATCTGAATCATAACCTTATATCTGAATCATGAAAAAAATAGTAGAGTGCGTGCCTAATTTCTCAGAGGGACGCGATCGCAATGTGATAGACGCAATCACAGCGGAGATTGAAAAAGGGGGAGAAGTGAAGCTTCTTGACGTGGATCCCGGTGAGGCTACTAATAGAACTGTCGTTACATTTGTAGGCGAACCGGAGGCCGTTGTCGAGGCTGCCCTTCGTGGAATGAAAAAGGCTGCCGAATTAATTGACATGAGAAATCATCATGGCGCACATCCGAGAATGGGTGCTACTGATGTTTGCCCTATCATTCCCGTCAGTGGCATTACGCTTGAAGAATGCGCGGAAATCGCTCGAAATCTTGCAAAAAGAGCTTCCGAAGAACTTGGCATCCCTTGCTATTGCTATGAAGCATCTGCATTTACTCCTGAAAGAAAGAATCTTGCTGTTTGTCGTGAAGGTGAGTACGAAGGCCTTGCAGAAAGAATGGGCAATCCCGAGAAGGGACCCGATTTCGGCAATCGTCCTTTTGATGAGGATGTGGCTCGTACAGGATGTACGGCTGTAGGTGCACGTGATTTCCTTATTGCCGTTAATTTCAATCTAAACACGACCTCCACACGCCGTGCAAATGCGATTGCATTTGATGTTCGCGAGAAAGGTAGACCTCAGAGAGAAGGAGGAAAACCCAATGGCAAGCCGATGAAGGATGAGAATGGCAACGTTATAATGTTGCCCGGCACTCTTAAAGCTACCAAAGCAATTGGCTGGTTCATCGATGAGTATGGAATTGCCCAGGTGTCAATGAATATCACTGATATGGGTGTCACTCCGCTTCATAAGGCTTTTGACGAAGTGAATCGTGCCGCTGCAGCTCGCGGAATCAGGGTTACAGGAACGGAGATTGTGGGTCTCGTGCCTAAACGTGCACTATTAGAGGCCGGAAAGCATTATCTTCGTTTGCAACAGCGTTCTTTAGGACTGCCCGAAGAGGAAATCATACGAATCGCTGTCAAGTCAATGGGTCTTGACGAACTGAAGCCTTTTGATCCGGAAGAGAAGGTGATCGAATATATGCTTGAAGCAGATAAGAAGGAGAAGAAGCTTGTGGATCTCACATGCAAAGGATTCGCGGATGAAACAGCATCGGAATCTCCGGCTCCCGGTGGAGGATCCATATCTGCATATATGGGAGCTTTAGCGGCTGCTTTAGGCTCTATGGTAGCAAATCTCTCTGCGCATAAAGCCGGTTGGGACGATCGTTGGGAAGAATTTTCAAATTATGCGGTGCGTGGTCGCGAATTGCAGGATAAGCTCATCGATCTTGTTGATGAAGACACAGCTGCTTTTAATCGCATAATGGCTGTCTTTGCTATGCCAAAGAAAACAGATGAGGAGAAAGCTGCAAGGGCGCAGGCACTTGAAGAAGCAACACTCTATGCCACTCAGGTCCCTTTGAAGACAATGAAAGTTTCATTTGAAACTTTTGCTCTCCTTGAGGCTATGGCAGAGAAAGGAAATCCATCATCAGTTTCCGATGCCGGAGTGGGTGCCTTGGCTGCTCGCGCTGCAGTTTTAGGAGCCTGGCTTAATGTAAAGATTAACGCCGCCGGACTTAAAGATAAAGAAAGAGCCGGTGAAATCTTGAACGAAGCAAATGAGCTCGCTGAGAAAGCTCAGGAGTATGAAAAGAAGATTCTTGAGATTGTAAATCAAGTTATCCAGAAATAATCATGGATGGTAATCTGATTATAAAAAATGCTTTTGTTGTCACCCCGGTAGGCAATACTGCTCTAAAAGGGGAAGAGATGGGCAATCTAAAGCATATAGAAAATGCATTGGTCGTGGTAAAGGATGGCAGAATCCTTTACTGCGGCCCTTCCGGCGAAGCTCCCGATATTGATAACACCTCATTTAAGGAGATTGACGCGGCCGGAAGAGTAGTGCTTCCCGGTTTTGTTGATTCCCACACCCATCTAATTTTTGGCGGTTATCGTCCTGATGAATTTGAATGGCGGCTAAAAGGGGATTCGTACATGAGCATTATGGAACGGGGTGGCGGAATTCAGTCAACCGTGAATCATACGAAGGAAACTTCTGCAGAGGATCTCGCTTCGAAGGCTCAGTGGTTTATTGATCGTATGAGCGAAATGGGTGTAACCACCGTTGAGGCAAAAAGCGGGTATGGTCTCGACACTTCCACTGAGATGAAGATGCTCGATGTGATCAAGTCTCTTGCTGATAATCCTAACCAAAAACTGAGGATTGTCTCTACCTTCTTAGGAGCGCACGCAGTTCCCAAGGAATATAAAGGGCGCACAGACGAGTATATCGATCTTATGATTAAAGAGATGCTTCCTGCTGCGAAAGGGAAAGCTGAATTTTGCGATATCTTCACAGAAAAGAATGTATTTGAAATTGAGGATTCTCGCAGATTCATGAAAGCCGCTAAAGAGGCAGGATTCAAACTGAAGTTTCATGCCGATGAGATTGTAACCCTTGGAGGAGCTGAACTCGCAGCAGAATTAGGAGCTGTCTCGGCTGATCATCTTCTTCATGTGAGCGATAAAGGTATTGCAGATATGGCAAAAAGCGGGACAGTAGCTACGTTGCTTCCTCTCACGGCTTTTGCTCTTCGCGAACCTTATGCCCCGGCGCGTAAGTTTATCGATTCGGGGTGTGCCGTGGCCTTAGCCACAGATCTTAATCCCGGCTCATGTTTCAGCGGATCAATCCCTCTGACAATTGCATTAGCGTGTATCTATATGAATATGAGCATAGAGGAGACGATCACCGCTTTGACTCTAAATGGCGCAGCGGCGCTCGATCTTGCTTCAGAGACAGGATCGCTCGAAGAGGGTAAATCGGCCGACATTCTGATTCTGGAATTTAATAATTATCGCATGCTTCCCTATTATATAGGAATGAATTGTGTCAACACTGTCATATCCAAGGGAAGGGTAGTAAATAAAAACTAATCTTAAATCCAATAAATGAGTAAGCTTGAAGTTTATGCTATCGGTTCGTCGCAGTTAACCTACGACCTGATAGAAAAAATATTAAAAGATGATACGAAGCTTATCCTTTCCGAAGAGGGGAGAGCAAGGATTGCACATTGCCGTGAGTTTCTTGACAAGAAAACTGATGAGAATACAGTTCCTATTTATGGCGTGACAACCGGCTTCGGTTCACTATGCAACAAACATATCTCTCAGGAAGATCTCTCCACATTGCAGGAAAATCTTGTGAAGAGCCATTCCTGTAGTGTAGGCACTCCCGTTGACAGCGTTATAGTCAAATTGATGCTTCTTCTGAAGGCGCATGCCCTGACTATGGGATTCAGCGGCGTTCAGGTGCAGACTGTAGAGAGAATCATCGATTTCTACAACAGCAATGCGCTTCCAATTGTGTATGATCGTGGTTCGCTCGGTGCTTCCGGCGACTTGGCACCTCTTGCCAATCTTTTCCTTCCGCTTATAGGCGAGGGTGAGATGATGTACGACGGAATAAAATACAAGAGTTCTGACGTTCTTGATAGATTCGGTTGGAAACCCATCAAACTTCAATCAAAGGAAGGTCTTGCGTTGCTAAACGGCACACAGTTTATGAGTGCCAATGGTATCAAGGCATTGATTGACGGCTGGCATCTTGTGAATTGCTTCGATCTCTTTGGAGCGATGTCGCTTGAGGCTTTCGACGGTCGTATCGAGCCTTTCTGGGATTGCATTCAGCAAGTTCGCCCTCACCCCGGACAGATTGAGACCGGCAAGATATTCCGCAAACTTCTTGAAGGAAGCGAGATTATAAAGAGAGAGAAAGAGCATGTGCAGGATCCTTATTCTTTCCGTTGCATCCCGCAGGTGCATGGAGCTGTGAAAGATGCCATGCATCATGTCACTGAGATTCTCCATATCGAGATTAACTCCGTAACAGATAATCCTACAGTCTTCCCGGATGAGGATTTGGTTGTTTCAGGCGGTAACTTCCATGGCGAACCTCTTGCTCTCGCTTTCGATTATATGGGCGTTGCATTGCACGAATTAGGAAATATTTCCGAACGACGCACCGCACAGCTCATCCTTGGGCTTCGTGGTCTTCCGGAGTTCCTTGTTGCAAAACCCGGCTTGAATTCCGGTTTCATGATTCCTCAGTATGCCGCTGCTTCAATGGTGAGCCAGAATAAGATGTATGCTTGGCCGGCATCCTGCGATTCAATCGTGAGTTCAAATGGTCAGGAGGATTTGGTTTCTATGGGAGCGAATGCCGGAACAAAGCTCCATAAGATAGTGAATAACCTGAAATATATCGCAGCTATCGAGCTTATGAATGCTGCACAGGGTATTGATTTCCGCCGCCCCTTGAAGTCTTCTCCCTACATAGAGAAGGTGATGAAAGCTTATCGTGAGCAGCTTCCTTTCGTTGAGGATGATGTAGTGATGGCTGATTATATCGCCAAGACAATGGAATTCCTCGAAAACTATGAGATAGATTTCGAAGGAGAATAAGATTAATTGAAAGTTCGTTTCATATATTATAGTGGATAGAAGATCCTCTGTTGATAGACAGAGGGTCTTCTATTTCAAATTTTTTCACGCATTTCTCATTTATCCGCTTCGTTGGGTTGTTATATAGATATGGAAATAAGAACTCAAGAATTAACAAGATATATCCTGCCCATGAGGGAAGGAGGCTCCTTGCCGGCTCTCGGGGAAGCAGATGATGGATTCAAGTATGTAGTGAAATTGCGTGGCGCGGGCCATGGCAGGAAGGCTCTGATTGCAGAGTTTTTAGGTGGGATGATTGCCAAGGCATTCAAGTTTAGAGTGCCTGAAACGGTCTTACTCAATCTTTCAAGTCTTTTCGGCATAACGGAGCCTGATGAAGAGGTTCAGGAACTTCTGCGAAACTCCGAAGGTATTAATGTAGGTTTACATTTTTTATCAGGGGCTGCCACTTTCGATCCGGCAGTGAATGAGATAGACCCGTTGACAGCTTCAAAGATAGTATGGCTCGACGCTTTTCTAACTAATGTGGATCGCACTCGTCTTAATCCCAATATGATGATATGGAATAATGAATTATGGCTTATCGATCATGGGGCTTCATTCTATTTTCATCATGCGTGGAGAGATCCGGCGAAATCGGCGTTGGATCCTTTCTCCTACATAAAGAACCATGTGTTTCTCCCTTATGCCACTCGTCTTGAAGAGGCCGATAAACTTATGCGTCAGGCCATCACTCCTCGCACGCTTTCTAAGATAGTGGATATGATTCCTGAGGACTGGCTTGAAGAAGAGGATTCGGATATTTCGGCGGCTGAGAGAAGAGAGGTCTATCGCCAATTTTTGAATGAAAGATTGGAAAATTCTTCAATTTTTGTAAATGAAGCTCTAAAGCAGCAAAAGATGCTCGGAAGATGAATATGGAAAATGGAATGGTAAAAAAAGAAACGCTTGCCCCGGATCATAATCTTTTCGAGTATGCTGTGATAAGATATGTGCCAAGGATTGAGCGAGAGGAATTTATCAATATTGGCTTGATTATGATGTGTAAACGTCAGCGTTGGCTTCGGAGCGAGCTATGCATTGACGAGACCCGAATAAAAGCCTTGGCGCCGTTAGCGGATATTTCGCTCCTAAAGCGTCAATCTCAATTATTCCTTAAAAGAGACGTCCCTCAAAAGGGGTTGCCTATAGAAGAGACGTATAGATGGTTGACAGCCGCCAAAAGTGCAATTCTTCAAACTTCTCCTTCACATCCGGGAATCTCAATAACGGATCTTGATTCAACATTTACTCGTTTATTCCGGGAATTAGTTGAATCGTGAATACACCTCCTGTAAATCAATTTAAAATGGTCAATCAAATAGAATTTCAATTATCGCCAAAACGTAGGGGAGCACATCTGATTACGGGGGAGATTATTCGTAATCTGCCCAGTCCGATGCCCCAATATGGGTTGTTAAATCTTTTTGTACAACATACCTCATGTGGATTGACAATCAATGAGAATGCTGATCCGGATGTAAGAACGGATTTGGAGAGCATTTTCAACCATTTGGTGCGAGAAAATGAACCATATTATTTGCATACTTTCGAGGGCGACGATGACATGCCCGCTCATGCCAAATCCACTCTCACCGGCGTGTCGTTAGCAATCCCCATCACAAACGGAAAACTAAACCTCGGTCGCTGGCAAGGGATATATCTATGCGAATTTCGCGATTACGGTGGCTCCCGAACCATTGTAGCCACAATTTATTCATAACTTCTAAAGGATAAAGTGCTTTATACTGTTTTTTGAAAAACTTTCAATTCTGAGTGTAATTCTGAAGTTTCCAATCCATATGTATGGAAAATTTAAAAGAAAATAGATTTTTGTAAAGAATATTTGTGTCATTATTGGATTTTTATTGTATCTTTGCCGAATACAAAATACACACCAAACTTAGATCCAAAAGACTATATGTTGAGATACATATTATTCTTGTTGATATTTTCTACTTCTATTGTAGTTATGCCGTGTAGAGGCATGGGAGCGCACGCCACTCCTTCGCGCACTGAGCTACAAAGGCTCGGCAATACATCGCTCCCGGTATTATTTGAAAAAGCTCAAGGCTACTACGAAAGCCATCCGGATTCGGCTGTGATCTACTATAGTGCGATTATCAACCGATATTCGCCATCAATGACTGATCAAGAAAAAGAGATCTGCATTAAGTCTGCCCTTGACAAATGGGAGCTTGTGTTTTTCCTATATTTTGATTACTCAACCGCTTTTGAGAGTTTGTTAAGGGCCAAAGAGATAGACTACGATATGAGCCGGTATGGACCACGCATTGATTTATACTATGGCTGCATGTATCATACGGTATTTGAGCAGTCGGACGATTTGGAGACCGGTCAGAAGGCTTTTGATTATTTCTGCAAATCGTTCGATGGTGCAATAAAGGGAAAGGATGTTAAGGTAAGCCGTATGGCCTTCGGTAATATGTGCGAGGTAGCGGGATCGCTTAACTGTCTGAATGATATAAAGGAGAGAGTAGAACTATACAAGAAGATTTCGGATGGCGAGAAATGGAATGGGAGGGAGTTTGATCTGGGCCTTTATAGAGCTGAATGCCTTGAAGCGGCAGGTGACTATGCCAATAGTGCGGATGCATATGAACACCTTGTTGAGATGGCTCGAAAACCGGGGTGGGAGAGATATCGTTATGCGGTTCTGCAGGGTCTTATTAGTTCACGCATACTAAATGGTGAAATAAAAGAGGCTTTGTCTCTTATTGAAAGAGTCGACACAATTGCTGATGCGGAAGACTTACGCGATGGTCGTCTGATGCTTTACAATATGAGGGCTATCTGTTATGATAGTCTTGGGAACTACGAACTAGCTCGAAAGAGTCGATATGACTTCATCATGCTTAAGGACTCCCTGCTCAACTATAATCAGGCGGCTGCTATTAAGTCGGTGGAATTCATGGATGAAATCCGAGAGTTTGACCGTCGTCTTTCGGAATCAAGACAGAAACGTCAGCGACAGATGGCAATCCTTATAGGCGTAGTAGCTATGCTTGTCGTTGTGGGTGTAGCATGGTGGAAACTCCGACTTAAGAACAAGGATCTTGAAAGTGCAAATAAATCCTTATATAGGAAAAACCAGGAATTACTGCATTTGGAAGAGGATGCTTTGCGTATAAGAGATGCGGCCTCCAATAATAAAGACGATATTACGGATTGCGATAGTGCCGAAAAGTATAAGGGTACCATAGTAACAGATGACATGAGGAAGTTATTATGGGAGGCGATAATGGACGTATTGGATCATTCGTCGGAAATATACGATCCGGATTTTTCACTCGAACGTCTGGCGGAACTCTGCGGATCAAAGTCAAAATATGTATCGCAGGTGATCAATGAAAAGGGCGATAATTTCAAGACGCTTATAAATACACGCCGCATACATAAGGCATGCCGCATAATGACGGAAACATGCAATCTCACAATTGAAGCAATCTCCAATGAGGTAGGATTTAGGAGTGCCAATGCGTTCAGAACGTCATTCAAGCGCGTCACGGGGTTATCTCCTTCTAAATATTTGCAAATGGCTAAACAACAGAGCGTTGATGATACTGTGCAAGAATAAAGATGCGCATATTCTTGAATATGCGTATTGTTGATATTAAAAAATTTTGTGGTATGTTTTATTTGTCATAGATTTGCAACATAAAACTTTAGACAAAATAAAGCATGAAGAAAACTTTCCTACTAATTCAGTTTGCAGCCTTTGCTTTCATGGGGATTTGTTCACAAGCCTCTGTATGCAACGCCGCAATGTCGCTCCCTGACTTTGATGAGAATGAGGTCAAGGTAATCACTTCTCGTCCCGAGGGTGAGGCCAAGTATTATGACTGCACCGGTTTTGAAGTAGCAATGAGCAATGAAGGGCCGGGCATAACCAATCAGTCAAGCCTAACATGCATAGTGTTTGGCGAGGATGGCGATGTGTGGATCAAAGATCCCATTTCAAACGATCAAAGAGACTCATGGGTGAAAGGACGCATGGATTCCGATGATAGGACTATCCATGTTGCTACCGGACAGTTTACCGACTATATGCCTTCAATGACGTTCGGGCGTCAGCTATGGGTGCTTGATTTCAATGAGGCTACCGGCATGTATTCTGTCAATCCCTCTATCAATGAAATTACCTATACGCTCTCTGATGGTCGCATATCTCTTGAGGACACTTCCCGCGAGCGCATAATCGGTTCTATATTCCGCGCTAAGGGGGAGATAGAGGAGGAGTATCATTATGAAGGCACCTGGACGGGATATGGTGATTACGAGACCGTCTATATCCCTTATTCTGCGCAACCATGCAATATTCCTGCAGATGCAACATGCGAGCCAATCACTTTCCGTGCTCCCGTCTATTACGGAGGACAGTGGACCATGAAAGTGCTTGAAGCAAAACTCTATAGAACCGAGAATAAAGATGTTTATCTATCCGGATTCAGTTCTTCGGGTATGTATTTCACTGAGCCATTATGGACTGTAAAGGGTAGTGAAGAGGGAAATAAAATCGCGTTCCCTTCCGGGCAGTTCTTAGGCGCATATTATGGAAATCCTTATTATTTCACTGGTTCGGATATATTGGATTCTGATGAACGGTGTGATGTGATGTTTATCCTCAATGGAGATGGGGTTTATGAATCGAACAACATCATCAGCTTTTCGATGGATGAGAAAGGAGAATATCCTTATTTCTATTATGATGGAGCCACATTGACTAACAATCCTCTTCCAGAGTTGGTTACACCCCCTGCATCTGCGCGTCAACATCTTTTCAAGATGAATTATAAAGGTTATATCCAGTCGATTGATTTCTATTATGACAGCTCGGCTAATGTGACGATTGCCTCAACAGACAAGAACGTCTATATTAAGGGTATCTATTTCGGAGTGCCTGATTCATGGGTGGTTGGGGATATAATCGACGGCAAGGTGGTGTTTTATTCAACGCAGTACCTTGGCTTTATGAGCGAGATATGTCCTGAGATGTGGTTTATGGCATTCGGAGATGAATTCGACAAGCCTATCGACAGAATTGAATTCGACTATGATCCGGCTACGGGAGCCATGACGAATGCATCAGCAAATATCTCGGTGTCAATATGTGAGCGACGTAATCTCGGCATGCAATGGTTTTTCAAGCCTTCGTTTGAAGTGATAGACGAAAACCCTGCAAAGCCCGCGAATCCCGATGATCTGGAATGGATTACATATGATTGGGATTCTAATGCAATCTTCGTCTTTGAGATTCCTATGAAGGATACGGAAGGAGAGGATCTTGTGGAGAATTGGCTTTCCTATCGTATATACACAGATACAGAATCTGAAGGTGTGGAGGTATATTCGCTTACCCCGGAAAAGAACCCGGATATGAACCTCAGCGCACCAATAGATCTATTCCCATATAATTACTTCGATTACGACATATCTTATTCATATGGTCGCCATTACGTAACCATCCGTGATGATTGGTCCAAATTCAAGCGTATCGGCGTACAGAGTGTCTATGATGCAGGAGGAGAGGAAAATTGTTCGGATATTGTATGGCTTGAGCTTACGCAGTTATCTGTAGATGGGATAGTAGCTAATCCTGAAGATGGAGTGACATATAATCTTCAAGGCATAATAGTGAAAGGTGAACTTACACCAGGCATCTATATCAGAAACGGTAAGAAGTTTATCGTAAAGTGAGGTCTTGTTGAGCTCTAAAATATTATAAAATATTCGGATGTCCGCTTCTGCCGACATCCGAATATTTTATATTTAATGCATTCCTCTCGACTTTCACCCCGACTTTTGTTTCTTCTGGAGATCTTTAGGCATATTGGCAATAAAAGATATCCTTTCGTGGGTCATTTTCTCAGTCTCGCTTTGAGCAAATGAGAATTGAGAAGATACTAAAATCATTAGACTGAAAATAAATCCCTTTTTCATATCTATTACCCTTTACAGTCAGGAAATTGCATTTAATCTCCTGAATTTGATACATAATTACAAAAAAAATCGTACATTTGCACTCTAATCGAAAAACTCTTAGGACTAACCCAATACTTTAATGAAAAAACAGTTATTACGCTGATGGCTATGGGATCTATTATTTTCCCATCCATTGGCAAAACCACCTCCTATAAGGTGTCGTCTCCTTCAGGAGAGGTGGTGTTGGATATAAATGTTGATGATGCTGTGAATTATTCGCTTGCAAGAAATGGAAAGAAAGTGATAGAAAAGGCAGCTATCGGCATGGATATCGAGAATAAAACAAAGAAATCGATTAAGGTCAAAAATTCGAAGAAAGGTTCTCATAAAGGCACAATAAAACCTGTTGTGCCTATGAAATTTTCCTCCATTGACGATACTTATAATTATCTCGTCCTCGATATGGATGGTAACTATAGCATCGAATTTCGTGTGATGGATGATGGTGTGGCTCATCGTTTTGTCACTACATTCCCTGATTCAATCAATGTAATGGGGGAGACCTTTGAGCTTTCAGTTCCTACAGATGCCTATATGCATCTTCAGCAAGCAGGTGGATTCAAAACTTCCTACGAAGAATCTTATTCCCATAAGCCTGTGACGGAATGGACTGAGGAGGAAAGAATGAGTACGCTTCCTGTCCTGATGGAAGATGATGGGGAAGTGGTGCTTTTCTGTGAAACTAACCTCCGCGATTATCCTGCTTTCTTCTTAAAAGGGGATGGAAATGGTAAATTTCATGCTGTCTTCCCCAAAGCCCCGACAAAGTTCGGACCTGACGGCGACCGCAGTTTGAAAATTCTTGAAGAAGCTTCATATATAGCACGCACTGCCGGCAAGCGAACTTTCCCATGGCGTTATATGGTGGTCGGAGAGCCGAAGGATATTCTTACCAACACTATGAGTGCACGTCTTGCCGATCAACCTAACGGAGATTTCTCATGGGTTGTGCCGGGACAGGCAAGTTGGGAATGGTGGAACGGTGCCACCCCTTATGGTGACGATGTGGATTTTGAGGCAGGTTGTAATCTTGACACTTATAAGTATTTCATAGATTTTGCATCTAAATATGGGATAAAATATATAGTAATGGATGAAGGATGGGCTAAAACCACTCTTGATCCCTTCACACCCAACCCCAACGTGGACCTGATGGAGCTAATCCGTTATGGAAATGATAAAGGGGTGGGAATTATCCTTTGGCTTACATGGCTTTCAGTAGAGAATAATTTCGATGTATTTGAAAAGGTAGCCGATTGGGGAATTAAAGGTCTCAAGATTGATTTCATGGATCGTAGCGATCAATGGATGGTCGATTATTACGAACGTGTGGCCAAGGAAGCCGCCAAGCATGGTCTTATAGTGGATATGCACGGTTCTTTTAAACCTGCAGGCCTTGAAGTGACCTATCCCAATCTTATAAATTATGAGGGTGTGCGCGGCATGGAGCAGATGGGTGGATGCCGACCTGAAAATTCAATCTACATCCCATTTATGCGAAATGCAGTCGGTCCTCAGGATTATACTCCCGGTGCAATGATCTCGATGCAGCCCAATTGCTATCGTGCAGATCGTCCTAATTCAGCTTCGATCGGTACACGTGCTTATCAGATGGCTCTCTTCACTGTTTTTGAGGGAGGTCTGCAGATGCTTGCCGATAATCCAACTCTTTATTATCGTAATAATGATTGCACGGAATTCATCACTTCCGTACCGACAACATGGGATGAGACTGTGCCATTGGTTGCTGAGATAGGGAAAACCGTGGCGGTTGCAAAGAGAAAGGGGGATACATGGTATATCGGCGCTATTACAGGAAGCAATGATAAATGGAATGAATATACCTTCGATCTATCTTTCTTGGAAAATGGCGATTATGATATGACTTCTTTTTCAGATGGTATCAATGCTCCCCGCCAGGCGATGGATTATAGAAAAACCGAATCAAAGGTGAAGAAAGGTGATAAAATAGATGTAAAACTCGCTCGCAATGGTGGTTGGACAGCTGTGATCAAACCCTCTAAATGAAAACAACCATGAGTGTAATTAAAAAAATATTTCTTGCGGGATTAGGAGCAAGTTTTCTTTTCCCAATCTCCTTGATGGCAAAGACTGAAGAGGGGAATGGCTTGACAAAATATGTGAATCCGCTTTTAGGAACAGCCACTTTATGGGATAAAGAGGATTTAGGCTTCGAACGAAAAGGGAAATCACGCACATGGGGAGCAGAGGTTTTTCCCGGAAGTGCACTCCCAAATGCTATGGTGCAGCTCACTCCGGTCACTATGTGGCGTGCAGGAGCCGGCTATCAGTATGAAGATCCGACCATCTTGGGTTTTGCGCATACAGCTATGGGTCATTGGAACCTCATAGATCTTCCTATTCTACCTGTGACCGGCAATTTCTCTGCCGATGACTATGCTTCGGAGTATTCACATAGCAATGAATCGGCGCATCCCGGTTATTATCAAGTGATGCTCGACCGATATGGGGTGAATGCCGAATTAACGAGCACCCTTCATGCCGGCTATCATAAATACACATTCAAGGAGACTGATACCAAAAGATTGCTTGTCAATGTGGCCCACAATCAAGGGAATGTAGGGAATTGGAAGATGGAGCAGGTAGGAGAGAACGCCTTTGCCGGAAGACAGAACGGGCTCTATTACTACGCCGTTACCAATCTTCCCATAGACTCCATCCAATTCCTTAAAAGCGGAAATGAGAAAGGGGTTCCAGTGGCTGTTGTGGATTTCAAGGATAACCGAGGATCGAAGCCTTTGGAGGTAAAGATTGGATTATCATATGTCAGCATCGAAAACGCAAAGATGAATCTCGACGCGGAGATGCTTTCTAAGAATTTTGAGGATGTTCGGAAAGAGGCCGATGACACTTGGGAGAATCTTCTAAGCAAAATTAAGGTGGATGGATCCACAGATCGCAACAAAGGTTTGTTTTATTCCACATTCTATCGATCAATGCTTATGCCTCGTCTTGAAAGCGATGTCAATGGAGAATATCGTGATCGCCAGGGAACTATTGTTAAAGATGCGGATTTTAAATATTATTCCAATCCAGCGTTTTGGGATGTCAGTCGCGATCAATTGATCCTTTTGGGTATGGTCCGTCCGGAGGTGGCACGCGATGTGATATGGTCAACAATCGACCGTGGCGAGAAGGATAAAGGATTTATACCGACGTATTTCCATGGCGACCATGCTCCTACATTCGTGATAGGTAGTTGGAAAAGAGGGATAAAAGATTTCGATCTGCAACGTGCTTATAACCTTGCGCTGAAAAGTGCCACTCAGGCCGGTAACGGAGGTAGAGCTTGGATGCAGGAATATCTCGACAAGGGATATGTATCGGATCTTAATTTGCCCGAGTGCCCATTCTGGGAGGAACATAAAGGCGGGGTGACTAAGACCCTTGAATATTCCTATGATGATTATGCTGTGGCGCAGATTGCAAAAGAGTTGGGCGACACAGAAAACTATAATCTTCTAATGGATCATAGTAAGAATTATAAGAACATATTTAATCCTGAGAATGGTTTCTTTCAGGGAAGAATAGAGGAAGACGGAAGTTGGCTAACCCCTTACTATCCCGACAGAGGTTATTTTCAGCATCAGTATCGCGAGGCAAACGGATGGAACTCCCTTTTCTATGCGCCCCATGATCCTGAAGGGGTTATTGCTCTCTATCCCTCATTCGATGTGGTGGAAGCAAAACTTGATACTCTTTTCACTCGTCCCTATTACGGCGAGGATATTGCCAATATGACAGGGTTTATCGGGAATTATTGTCATGGCAATCAGCCGGGGCATAATATTCCCTATACCTATTATTTCATAGGTAAGCAGGAGAAATCTCAGGAGAGATTGAATCAGATTATGGATCGGTTCTATGATATGGGTAAAGATCACCTTGCCTATGCCGGAATGGACGATGCCGGAGAGATGTCGGCGTGGTTTGTGCTCAATTCAATCGGTCTGTTCACATACTCACCTGCTGATCCGGAATATATCGTATCAGTTCCGCTGTTTTCTGATGTGACCTTCAAATTAGGAGAGAAGCCTTTTGAAATAAAACGAAAGGGAAAAGGAAACAGGATTGAAAAGATTACAGTAGGGGGGAAGAAGCTAAACGGCTACTTTGTTCCTGATTCTCTATTGAGGGAAGGAAAGAACCTTGTCATCTATACTAAATAAAGAGCAAATTATATTCAATAAAGAAAAGGTCGGGAAGAGGAAATCCTCATCTCGACCTTTTTGTGATTCTTTACAAAAAATATTAAGAAATTCTATCGTGGAGATTCTTAATCTTAAATGCGGCTGCAACACGGAACACCCCGTAACAGCATAATGCAATACCAATCCACATCCAAGCTGTAACGCCGAGAGCAATAGGATTGAATATAATCCAGAAACTGAAGAAGAGAGTGCCTAAAAGCAAGAGGGCGGCGAGGAAAGTGGCAAGAGGATTATATACCGAAATTGCGAATATCTGACCCAATCCGTTGAAAGCTGCAAAAATAAGCCAAATGCCAATTATATAAAGGAACGTAAGGGTCATTTCCTGTGTGTTCATCGTAAGCATCCAAATACCGGCAATCACATCAAGGATACCAAGGCAGAGATCCCAACCCCATCCGGGATTATGTTTTGATGTTGCAATACCCCATATTAAATCTACTGCGCCGACCACGAGAAGACCGATAGCGAAGATCATGGCTAAAATAGGAAGTGCTCCGGAGGGGCAACAGATCGACCAAACACCGAGCCCGATACATACAAGACCTGTAATTAGAGGAAGCCACCAATATTTGGTGATCCCACTGAGAAATGTGTTTCTTAGCATAATATTAAGATTTTATAATTTTAAAAATATTTACATTCTTATAACAACCCTAAGTCTTTAAGGGTTTAGAAGGTTTCTGAACAATTTAACCTCTATTTTGAATAGTATTTTTCCTTTAGATCTATTAATTTTCGATAATTTTGCATCACTTAAATCTAACCATAATCATAGAATTGATAACCTTACATTAGACATATTAACCAACAAAACATGAGAAAACTTATTATTCCATTAGCCTTAGGAGCTATCTGGTTCCCGGCTTTTGCTGTGTCGTCTCCCTTTGAGGGGAGCGAGGCCGGCATCGGAAAATTCTATCTCTATCAGGTAGAGACCGGTCGTTGGCTACAACCTAACATGAGTATGATCGACAATTGGACCACTCATAGCGAACTTGGCGGAGTAGGTATTGATGTCGAACTTCGTAAACTTGATGGCTTCGAAGGATTCCAGATTTACGTTGATTTCAACAAAAATGGTGAACTCAATGGTTCGGACGAAGACCGTTTCTTTTTCGACCAGGGTGATCGTGACCTTTGCGATTGGATTTTTGAACCGGTAGAGGTGGAAGGTGTAAGCAATGCCTATAAAATCATGATTAAGGCTAAACCGGATGCCAACAACAGAAGCCGCATTGAAAAAGATACCTACATTGGAGGTAATGAAAACGGTGATTTCGGCGGCTTGTCTGACAATCCTGAATACACTACATGGCAGCTTGTAAGCCGTGAAGATCGTCTCAAATGGATGCAAAGAGAATCTGCCAATGGACCGGTGGATGCATCTTGGCTTATTCCATGGTATGACCGTGGCAGGAATGACCATCGTGAAAACCTTTGGACCCAAGAGTGGAGAGACGGTGAAGGAAATGCCCTTGACGGCACTCAAGGTTATCCTGTTCAGGAGAAATATAATAACTGGATCGGTAAATATGAAATTGAACTCACTGATCTTCCCAAGGGCTATTATGGTTTCGCTGTTCAGGCTTTCTATCGTGATGGTGGGATAGATGATCCAGCTACTCTTGAAAGATGGCTTAATGGTACAGATAATCTTGACAGAGTAAAATATTACGCTGGCGACGTTGAAGCTAATATAATGTCTATTTTCGCTGAACCTGAGACTGAGAATCGTGGCTTTGGCGGAGCTTGGGCAGATAAAGGAGGGCAAGGTGGTCCGAATGGTATCCCCAACAATATGGAGGCTGCGGCAAGAGTGATGCATATCGGTCATTACATAAATGATTACATTGTAACGCAGCCGGATGATAATGGAAACCTCGTAGTGGGAATAGAGAAAACCGGCGCTGCAAACGACGACTGGTTGATCGTTAAACGCACATATCTCCAGTATTATGGTGACATCGCATCAAGTCTTGCAGCTCTGGTTGCAAATTGCGATGAACTCAAGGAAGAATTTAAGTTCTTCTATACAGAACCGTTCACCGGACTCAAGGCACTTGATGATGCGCTCGAATCTGCCAACGCTGCGCTCGCAAGCAAGGATATGGATGAAATTACAGCGGCTTTCAACTCGTTGAATTCCGTATATAATCAATTTGCTAACGGCGAGATAAAAGATGCGATCAACACAATCAGTGAGCATTATGGCTTTATCAAGAATGAGGAGGATCCCGAATGGGCAGCTCAGAAAAATATGCCTGTCCGCGCTCAGCTTGATGTAGAATCATTGGTGGAGAAAGCTTGCAATGCCACCACGGCTGCTGAATTCAGAAGCGTGGCTCAGGAATTGAAAGTGGCTCGTCGCATGCGAGCTGCAATTCATACAGAAGACCTGTTTGACGGATGGGCTCCCGAGGAAGGTAAATTCTACCTCTATAATATGGGTCAGAAGTTATTCCTTCAGAATGGTTCCGATTGGGGTACACATGCCGCTCTTGGTCATGTTGGGCTTGAGCTGAAACTCAATGCCATTGGCGATGACACATTCACTATTCAGTCAGGCTTGGATTCTGAGAACGATTACATGGGCCCGACAGGATATCTTGACACTCCCGAACAGTCTCCTTATATCTTCATTCCCGTAGAGGATGCTCCGGGCGTTTACAATATAAAGAACAGAGATAATAATTGTTATCTCACATGGAATCCTTACGGACCGGTAGATGCCGGTAACAGCACGGAGGCAAATGTAAGCTCACATGTAGATGGATTTGATCCTGCTAATCCTAATTCTCAGTGGAAACTCGTCACATATGCCGAGCGTCTTGCCTTGATTGAGCAGGCTTCAGAGGAGAATCCTGTGGATCTTACCTTTATGCTCAGCCGTTCGGACTTTAATAAAAAGGTAAGATTCAACGAATATTTCTGGAACGACGGCTTCGGCGTATGGGAAGAAGACCGCAACAACCATTCAGATTTAGCATTTGAATCATGGAACTCCAATCCCGGCGTGGCTTTCAGTCATCAGCTTGAAGATCTTCCGGAAGGTGTTTACAAAGTTTGCATCCAGGGTTTCTATCGCGATGGTGATCATGGCGTAACAGAGGGATCAAGCAATGCACAGCTCTTTGCCGGAAATGGAAACGGAGAATATAATACTGCAAAACTTCCCCATATCACATTCCATGCAGGAGATGCTCCGGGTGAGGGCGTGGCGACCGGCGCAGGCAACTATCCGGAGTATTGCGACCAGGCTTGCGAATTCTTCCGTACAGGTCTTTATAATGTATATGTCACCGGAACTGTAAAGGATGGCTATACATTCCCGATCGGTGTTGAAAAGACAGGTAAGGACAATGAGAAGGATTGGATTGTTGTTGATAACATACGTATCTATTATTATGGCGACAAGACCACAGAGGAGGTTGTGAACTCGCTTCCCGATCCCAATGCAAAATAAAAAGAATAACCTAAAATTGAACTAAAAAATGAAACTCAAACATATATTGTTATCTGTGGCGGCGTTAGGAGCATCAGCCGCCTCAGCTGAGGGGATATCGTATGCCGATTGGATGTCCCAGCTTCCGGACTCCACCAAAGTGCGTAACCTTTCAATCCCCGGCTCACATGATTCTGCTTCAAGCGGGGTTGGTACAACATTGGGTGGAGCGAAAACTCAGGCGTACAAAATCTCTGAACAATGGGATAAAGGAGCACGTGCTTTTGATCTCCGTCCGAACAAGAACATGGATATATATCATGGAATAGCCAGCTGCAACACAAGCATGAAGGATGTTTTTGAGACCGTTGTTTCAAAGATTTCCGATTCAAAGGAATTCGCTATCTTTATCATTCGATATGAAGAGGAAGCAGACAAAGGGTTGTTAGGGACTGGAAAGACTGACCGACCGCTCTTCACTTCTAATCTTAAGTCTCTTTTGGAAACCTATAGAGATTATATCGTAGAATTCTCTCCGAGTTTAAAGGTGAAGAATGTGCGTGGTAAGATCGTGGTATTAGTGCGCGATGAGTTTGATTCAGACCTTGCTGCTTCTGTAAGGAATTATAACAGTAGTCAGAATCTTAACGATCAGAAAAATGCTTCTATGAGTATGGGACGCACCAGAGTTAGGTTATATGTTCAAGACTGCTTTGAATATGAATCTAACGATGTAAAGCAGAATATGATTAAGAGTATGGTTGATGAATCTTCGGCCAATACTTACTATCCTATGTGGGTGGTAAATCATACATCCGGTTATCAGGGCACTTCTTCAAGTGATTCTAAGGTTAAGGATAATGCAAAGGCTATGAATGCCTACCTGGCCGATTACCTCACAAATAATGGCGTAGCAACCAGAGCTGCTGATGAGGTGAATGGCAAGACTGGTATCGTATTGATGGATTATGCCGGTCATGACGATTATAGCGGACAGAAACTCATCGATGCAGTGATTAATCAGAATCAAAAATATCTCACTCTCGGTTCAGAAGAAGATAATGATTCCGATTTAGAAACCGGAGTAGAGGAGGTTGGGATTGATGTTGATGGCGAAGTGGAGGTTTACACAGTGAATGGTGTAAGCGCAGGCAATTCCATCAATAACCTCGAACCGGGTATTTATATCCTCCGTCAAGGTGAGAAATCATCGAAGATTGTAGTTAAGTGATAACTTAACAAAATCACCGTTTGACATCTTTGTATATTTAATATTGACCTTATAATCGCTTAGCGATTCTATATCTTATTGACCGATGGTTCGGATATTATCTGGACCATCGGTTATACATATTACCTAACTCCCTATGCCTTATCCCAGCTGTTAGGCGAGGAATGGTAAAAAGGATAGGATGGAATTCGGTGGATCTCATCTATATCACAATAAATTAAATTATTTTGTAAAATCATTCATTTTGAGCAATAAACACAACTCTCCTTGCGTTCTATTACAATTCAGTTTTGGGAGGTTATATACCCCCTTAACTGAATTGGTCATAATTAACGATAAATAAGAACGTTATGAACGCCAATTATTATAGAGACCGTTATGGAGACTATGGGGATATCCACCTCCCAAAAACTTATCGTGTATATTTTGACTCTTTATGCGATGAGTATAAGAGATATTCCAAGGAAAATAAATTGCTTGACTTAGCTTATGTAATAACGCACGGCTTTGATGTAAAGGAGGCTGTTAAAAGTATCCTTGTATCACACCCTCATGTCAGCACACATGACATACAACGGGCAATTTGGTCCTTGACTGCCGCTGTCAATCATGTAGATTCCATTGGGGACAGGGGGAATTCTTTGGATACCGATATTGATATCCTAATAGAGGATCTTCTCAGATGTTATCGACTTCCTCTTGACAATTCAATCCCTCATTATCTGGAAGAAAACTTCCGACATGTTGACGAGATTACTCTGTATGTAGCAAATGGTTGGGAAATAGCATCCCAAAACGTCAATGACTGTCAAATGTATAAAGATGATGATTTCGTTTTTTACCCTGGTGACGATGAATTGCTTCAGAACTATCATCAAAAAGATATTGATTCAGGAAATATCGGACAGATTTTCCCGGTTGGTCCATGTCCCGAACCATGGTATGGAAATCCCATGACAGCAAAGATTATCATCCTTGGAGACATGCCACGCAGTGATGATTTCATAGATAGATGTGCAAACGTCATTTTGTCATTCGAACCTAGTCTTATGGAGGAAGTGCAGACGATGGTAAGAAAATGGATGTCATTAGATGGAAATGGGATATATGACAGTAAAGAATTTGGTCAAAGCGGAATATGTGCTGGAGACGCATATAATTCCGTTACCTACCGCCATTGGATAGATGAGCTTCGGAATTTATCATGGAAACTAAAGATAGATGAGCAGAATTTGATGGATCAAGTGTGTGTGATTAATGCTAACGCATACTATGCTGTCGGCGGCCATGATCCGTTGGTGTCTGGATTGCTACCTTCTCAATATTATCTGCGAATATTGATAAATTATCTCATCAATAATAAAAGTGGAGAAAGACCTCTTTTCCTTATTCCATCAACCGGTCTCCACAAAGTCTGGAAGAAAGTTTTAGGCTATTGGATAGAAAACGAGGTAATGCTTTCAAATGAACTAATTTTGATTGATCAGCCCAATATAAAACTTAAATTGACTCCAGAGCTAATTGGGAAAAATAATATTAAGAACCTTTTAAGGAAAATCAAATAAAATGGACTATACCAATATCAAATGTATTGCTAGGAAGATTGAAGGATGCAACTGTAGATTGCTTCTTGGGAAAGGAGGGTATAAACCCTTAGTTGTAATTGGTCTAAATCCAAGTACGGCAGACGAAAATATACCAGATGTAACTATGCGTAAGATAATGGGCTTTATCTCTACCTGGAATAAAAGTGGAGACAAGGATTATGATAGCTTCATTATGCTTAATCTCTATCCCCAGAGAGAAACATCTCCAATGGAACTGAATAAAAAATCACCCACCATTAATGAAAATATCCATAATCGAAATATGGAGATGATTTCAAACACATTAGTCTCTTACCCCAAAGCTGATGTGTTGCTTTGTTACGGAGATTCCATTGAAATTATTCCTTGGATGAAAAAATGCAGGGATGAAGTATTGAAATTATTGGCTCAATATTCTGAAGTTTCACTATACTGCTTAGGAAAATTGACTATCAGAAAAAATCCTCGTCATCCATGTAGATTAGGTTATAACACGAAATTATCATCTTTTCATAATCCATTTCGAATTGACTTATAGCAACCAACATCAGCCATAAGTCAGATAAAGATAATGTATCTTCATGGATAAATGAAAAGATTCCCACCTCTAATTTACATTAATATGAAAAAGCGAATTCTTATATCCATAGTATTGGCAATAGTTACATTCTGTTCATGGGCAGAAGATAGGCGCGTGGTCGTACCCACTCACAAGGACACGAACTATGCTTTGTATCCTGCATCAACAGGTGTGTTTCTTCGTCTTGATACAAGAGATGGAACGATTACTGGAATTGTGCCAACCAATGCTAATAAAAATAGAACGCTCAACTCTCATCCCCTTGCTTCAGATAATAAGCCCGGACGTTTTGAACTGCTGCCGACTGACAACACTTGGGAGTGGATTCTATTCGACACCACGACAGGAGATCTATGGCTTCTGAAATGGAGTGCCAAGACGGATATCTTAACCAAGATAAATATAGAGTGAGAAGTCAGATTTGAACCGACGAATACCGGTTTTGCAGACCAGCCCCTTAAACCACTCGGGCATTCTCACATATTGTTGTTTTAGTTGAGGAGGTAAGTCGACTTTCGTTTCCCATTCTTCCTTCTGTTTGACATTGAAAGTTAAATAGGGGAGATGCAGCCTATCTGCGTATCAGAAAATAAATTACAGCCATAATGTCAATTTTAATATTATGGCCTTTCTAAATAGAATGACTTCTGGGAAATTATTGCTGTCTGATAAAAATTTTGAGGCGATATAAAATTAGGGTCGATTCCGTTTGCAGGATTCGACCCTTTTAGTTTGTGTTCGCCAAAACATAAAACTTAAACTATGCGATAAAATAGTCATTTTGTATAGATACGAAAAAAGAGCGGTAAAGACCGCTCTTTCCAATCGACTACTGTCGGTTTCTAAAATCGTTGCTTACGCACTCGAAGTATTTCGTTAAAGAGGAAACTACCCTTTGTGGATGCAAAGATAGTAATTAATTTTCAATCCACAAAATATCAACATTTTTATGTGCATTAAAGTTCGTAAAATTTAATGCGGTATTATCTTAAAGCCGAGTCGTGCCCCTTTGTAGGTATAGATATTTTTGGCAATTATATTAAATGCAGGATTTGGACGCTCTGGATTCAGAACTTGTCGACTTATTGGGTATGCTATCAGATCTGCAACCTGCAAACCGATTACATTATCCTTTTTACCTACAAACGAGAAAGATTTAATTCTGTCGGTAAGTCTTTCCGCAGTAATCCATTTTGTTCCGTTTACACGCAATCCGTTATAGTATTTCAGAAGTGCTTGGTTCTGATTTGGATTTCTGCGTTCAACGACGATCCTTAAAACTGCGTTCCCCTCGGTACAATCATCAATGTGGAATATTGCTCGTTCTATCAAGTATTTTAGCGATAGCCCATAGACATCCTCTCCGGTATTAAATCTTTCTATGAAAGGCTCTTTGAGAATACAGCAACAAACTATAACATATACGTTCTCAGCACTTAAAATTTCGTTTATCCGTAAATAAAACCGAGTCTTTATATCCGAGTCGAGAAGATTGATGAATTGCTTACTGCAATTTCTAATCTCTCGTGAGTGAAAAATCACATCATCGTTGCCCCATAATTCATGCTTTAGCTGTCTTACCTCATTTTCAAGCCACTTCAACTTTCTGTCAGGGACTAATATTCCACATAATGTGAAAAGAGGGAAAGTCTTATCAAACTTTTCCAAATTGGGGTCTCCACATTCATCGATGAAGAGTGTATAGTGTTCTTTCTTGATTTTTTGTTCCATTCTATCTGCAAAGTTACAAATAATTCTTGGCATTTCACGTCTTTTCCTCCGCTTATTTACATAGGTAATTTCGTGGCGTAAATCAACTTGCGCCATGCCCAAAACCGCATATTACCGGTCTGTCTATCTCCGCCGCGTTCCGCAATCCCGGTGATGTTGCATTGCATTTCGTCGGTCTCAATGCTTCTGCGGCAACAATCGCTTCGCTCGGTGAGGCTCACATCTCCATTGACCGCGGCGGCATGGATCTCATCCATTAGGGCTCTACCGCCTTCTTCGAGTGGGGCAGTCTTTACATTTGGGAAAGAACCTCCGAAGGAGCGCAACAAAATCGTGTTCGACGATTTTGTTACCACCGGCGCCACGATGATCTCGATGAAGAACCTGCTCGAACCCCTCGGCTACAACCTCGTATTCTTTACGGGTATTAACAATAAAATTTAACGAAAATCATCTATATGATAAGTGTCATCACTTGGCCTTATATATTCGCCCGTAAAATTATTATACATGGCTCGTTCTTTACTTGTATTGTTGTTCTGACAATTTCTTTTTTGAACTGAAGCCCTATAATAATTCAACTGAACATCTATCATACTGTGAACAAGTTTTTTTGTATCTTCTGTTGCACGAGATATGATACACTGATTTATGTCAAATGGAGGTCTTTCAAGATGACTTGTGTCATATAGAGGTGGCCAATTAAAAATATCATCTCGTTCAGCAAGATAAATAGAAATCTTCTTGCCAAATTTAGATAATAACGATTTTAGCCTCTCTATATCATTGTTGTTAACCCAAAGATAGTATTCAGCCATTATAAGTATCTCAGCTCCTGAATACTTGAATTTTATTGTATTATACCGGGTGTCTACATCATATTTCATTAATTCGATGTACTCATCGCGGAATCGTGTTATTAACTCAACATACAGATTATAATTAAATCTTGCTTTTTCAAGTAATGAGCCAAGACAACCAGTAAGATTGTCAGATATTATATAATCTCTGTATACAAAATCTGTAATTGGGGGCCTCTGAATTATTCGGAACTGAGGGCTTGTATTTTTCTCCATGCTGCAAATTTAAATAAAAATCGCGAGATTTTTACACCGGCAGGATAAAAAATCAAGGCTGGCGCCTTGATTCCCGTCCCCTCCTGTGTGCTCTTTGTCACAATTTTATTAATTTGGAGGA
>JAAVGM010000005.1:0-35577 GCA_014800245.1 Bacteroidales bacterium
TCTGCCCTTTAATCTAAATAGTAAATTAAAAATCCCCGTTCTATCTGCTCAAATCCAGCGTATCAAGCCGTAAGGCGATCCCGCGTACGGACCTTTCCCAAATCTATAAATTTATCCAAAGCTCAGCGTGGCTATCCCTGAAATTCGTTGTCGTTCTGAGATCATTCCCAAAACCGAAAGGTTTTGTTATTCCTTCCAAGTCGATGATTTAAAAAAAGATTCTGCGAATATTCGGTGAACTTCTTTTAATTCTGCGATTCCATTTATACAATGATTCGGTAAATTCCTCTCACAGAGTTGCGACAGGTGATTTTTGACAGGAGAACGGGAGGACAGGAGGTTTTAGACAAAAGAACAGGAGAACATAAGGATTTACTGTCCTACTGTTCTCCTGTCTAAAAAGTAACAGAAAAATTTACTGTTCTCCTGTCTAAAAATTCAGTGTCTCTGATTATTTCCAAGAGAAATCTACTTCACTGTCCTTGTAGTCGTTGTCGTTATACTGCGACCAGAACTTAGTGGGGAGATTATTGGTATCAAACTCCCAGAAGAAAGTGTAAGTGGATTCTCCATTGCTGTCGCCTTCAGTCCAAGAAGCTACAAGCTTCATCGGAAGATTCTTTGTGGCCTTGCCAAGAAGTCCGGCGTAGTAGAGAATTGACATCTCATCCATGTCGATATCGAAAGTTTCATCGAAGAGCATCACGTTTGCTTTGTTGGCAACGGGTGTCTTATGAGTGTCGTTGGTGTAGGAGATGGTAATAACATCGGTGTCGCCATCCTCATCTTTCCATACAACTTTAGTGAGATCACCATCTGTGTAGGTCATGGTGAAATCATCACCACCCTCGCTGCGCTGCAAGCTGGTCATCTGACCGGCATTGTTGTATCCGAATTTCCAAGTGTCGGTATCATCGGCATCCACATAATCCTGAAGAGCGTAGGAGATGAAGCCCTGGTTGTTAAACTGAAGATAGACCACCGACTCTACCTCACCTTCATATTTGAAAGTGGCTTTTGCCTGAAATTTTTCTTCAGCACGTGTGAATGTGAATGTGCCGTATTCGATTGTGATGTCTTCCCACTGATCCTTGATGTTTGTTACCTGACCTTTGTCGTTGGTGGTAAACTGGTATCCGTCGATTGTTGCGGGGGCAGCATCTGTGAACACATTATCTACAGAAGGAGTGGAAGTGTTGTTGTTGCCGCCGGGATTGTCGGGAGTGTCGTTGTCGTCGCTGCAAGCTACAAGAGCCATTGAGGCTACCAAGCATCCATAGGATGCAAATCTGAAAAGATGTTTCATTTTAAATTGTTGTCTATGCCCTCAGGGATCTCAACTGCGGGGCAAAGTTAAAAATTTCATATCGTAATTAACGTAAGAAGTTGGAGATCCGCTCTGCCGTCTGATCCTGACTTTGATCTATGACCAATTCTGAAAATTGCGAAGTTTCCGACTGTCAAGATAGAGCGTTGAGTTCAACTTCTTTTATAACATTTACAAAATGAATAACGCGAGATTGTATGGAATATTATTCAGATGTGGATATTAAAGGAAAAAATGGAATCGCGGGTCTTAATTAATTAAGACTATTTCGCTGATTGGGGCGGATTTTTTTGCGGATCTTTTTATATCATACTCCTGTTTATTTCATCCTCATGTTTTGAATATCGCGGCCGCAATCATGATATGATTGCAGTAACGGATCGGAGCGGATTTTAGCGGTGGGCTGCGCAACGGCGATAATCCGCACACCATCCGCGCATAAACAAGCCGTAAGGCTTATCCGCGATTCCTTTAAAATCAATTTATAATCCTACTATCCTCATGTATATATGCCTCTCACAGAGGTGCACGGAGGCACAGAGATTTTTTCAGTTTTTTTAAGTCGGGTTCAATCCCACAGAGGGGAATGCTCCGCATTGAGATCTCAGAGCTGGGAGAGCTGAATGCAAAATATGATTATGATATTACTTACCTATCTCTGCTCTGGGGGCTTAATGCGAAGCATTCCCTCCTCTGTGGGGATGTACTGTAAAGGAGATAAAAACTCTGTGTCTCTGTGTTTTCTCTGTGAGAGCCTTTCATATTTATCAAGATTCACCCCGTCCCGGGCTGAGGCTGACGCGCATATGAAAACCGAGGGTATGGGCTGAGCCCAAACCCTCGGTTAATAGGAGGTAAAACCGCTCCGCGGTTACTTTATCCTTCTTCGCCGGAGTAGTTGTTTTCCATCGGCTCGCCGGTGTCCTGGCGATTGTTATTCTTCGGCTTCATATTTCCGAAGGAATATTTAATGGTCAGACTCACGGTGCGTCCGCCGCGCCAACGTTTGTTGTATTGCGTATAGTCGTCGGTGATTGTGGAGCTCTTGAATTTACGAGAATCAAAGAGATCGCGGGCATTGAGAGAGAACGACCAGTTGCCTGCCACTTTCCTCAATCCGGCATCTACGTTCCATCCACCCTGATGCGTACCCATCGCTTCCTTATGCTCGGAAGAGTAACGACCGGTGGCCTGCAAGGAGATACCCCACGGGAGCTTCACATTCGCCATCATACGTGCATCCCAGGCGAATGAATCCTGGCTGCCACGCGAAAGATTGAAATAACGAGGTTCCTTAAATTCCTGTGGATTGGGATTGTAGGCTTCGCCCGTATAACTCCATGCTCCGATATGGTTGTTGTAAAGGTTGACGGTAGTGGTCAGATCGAGCACCTTCTTGAAGAAAGAATTCTTCACCACCAATTCCACACCGGAATTCACCTGATTAGCCACGTTGACCGTGGTAGAATAGATGATGCCGTCGTAAGGATTCTGATAGCTGATGCGGTTCATCTGATTGTCGGTGGTGCGCACATAGGCCGACACAGAGATCATATGCCATGTGAAGCTCTTGAGATAGTTGAGCTCGAAAGCATTGGAATATTGAGGCTCCAACTCCTCGTTACCGTAAGAATAGTTTGTCGGGTCGGAAGTGTTGAGGAATGAATTCAACTGTCCTCCCCAGGGGCGACGGATACGGCGTGTATAGTTGATCTGCACCTCATTGTCGTGGGGAAGAGCATATGAGAGGAACAATGAAGGAAACAGCCCGAACTTATTCGATTTGAATGTGCGCCCATCCTCGCGGGAGGTCCAATAGTCGAGGCTCTGCGAACGGATCTGCCATGATTCAGAACGGAGACCGGCCGAAAAACTGAAATCTTTCACCTTTCCGCCAAGAGTGACGTAGAGGGCGGAGACATTGTTGGTGTAGATGAAATGATTGTAGAGATTTTCAGCTAATCTCATATCCTCGAAAGATGTGCCCTGCCAAGTGGTGTTGGGGGTATTCTCGTGGCTATAATTCCCTTGAAAACCTGTTTCGAGTTTCAACCATGGTGTGAGCTGCTGAGTGTAATCCACCTTCGCTTCCCATATATTGGAATGGATTGGCATCTCTTGCTCTTTATATTCTTTATAGGATAGGTTGTCGTCGTCGTAACGCTGCTCCTCGGAATATGAGTTCCAAGAGGGTCCTCCCCAGAAGTTATAGCCCACCATAGCTTCGATCGATTGGGTGTCGCTCCATTTATGGGTGTAGCCCCATTCGGCGTGTGCTCCACGGTTGTCGCCTCTATTGCGGGAGATCTCAAAGTTGGTGTTCCAAAGATTAGGGACGGTAGAGATGAAATGTGTATCGGAATGACCCCAACGATGTCCGAACATTCCGAAGGCGTTCAGATAGAAATCATCTTTGTCGGTGAGATGGTATGTGGCTCCGGCGCGGATGAAGAGGTTGTTGCCATGTCCGGGATTGCGTGAATCGGAGTTGGTGAATGTTCCGTCGGTGAAGATGCGTCGCATCTCGCTTCCGCCCACATTATGGCGCATACGGAAGCCGACGCTGGCGTAGGTGTCCCATCTTGAGGAGTTGTAGTTGAAATTGACTGAAGCATTTCCTCCTCCGCGAGAGTTGCCCGACAGCTCGGCGCTGCCGAAATATCCTCCTCGACGGTCTTTCTTCAGGATGATGTTGATGATTCCGGATGTTCCTTCGGGGGAATATTTAGCAGAGGGGTTGGTGATCACCTCGATGCGGTCGATGGTTTCGCCCGGTATCTGTTCGAGAATCTGAGCACGGTTGTCGGCTGTGAGGCCGGAGTCTTTGCCATTGATCCAGATGGTGACGGATGTGTCGCCACGCAGAGAGACCTCGCCATCCTGATCCACCTCCACGGAGGGGATGGATTCCAAGAGTTCGGAAGCCGACTGTCCGGCGGCAGCGATATTGGCATCTACGGAGAAGACTTTCTTATCGAGTTCGAAGCGCATCTGGCTCTTGATACCCTCCACCACTACTTCCTGAAGCACTTTTGTGTCGTCGGCAAGCTGAATCTTGCCTAAGGCTATGTCGGCGCCTGCAATCTTCACGGGGCGTTCCTGATCGATGGATCCGACATTGATCACCTTCACCACATACGATCCGTCGGGGACATTCTTCAATGAGAAATTGCCGGCCTCGTCGGTGGTGGCTGTGATCTGGAGGGGCTTGCCGGTTTTGGAATTGAATATCTGGATGGTGACGAAATCCATAGGTTCGCCAGAATCCTTATTTACCACAGTGCCGCTCACATTCCCTTTAGCGAATAAGAGGGATGGAATGGATATCATTCCGATTACCAAAAGATTCTTTATTTTCATAATCATTCCGGCCGGGCATGAGAAACGGATGCCTCGGCGGTAGGTTTGTTAATAATAAATACTCTGATTGAAACTTCGACCAATTTTGTGTCGATATTCCGACAGAGGAAAATAAAGAAGGTTTAATCGGGAAAGGATTTTTTATTACAGGTTGAAATAATAGGTGCCGGTGGAGAGGGGGGCATAGAAGTTGTAATATACGCCTCGGAGATAATAGTAAGTGTTGTAGGCCGGCTGATCCACCCCTGTGTTCCAGGAATCTGACCATGGATTCCATGCATTCAGCACTGTAACGTTGTATTGAGCTCCATTATAGGTGTAGGCTACTACCAAGGGGAGAACTCTCCACACTCCCTGGGCATCATATCCGCAGGCTATGACTTTCTCTGTTCCCTGATTGGGATTGGGCGTGACATTGACCACAATCGGGGCGGCGGAGTTCCAGCTGTTCCAACCGGGTCCCCACCCGTTGTTCCATCCCGGACCGGGTCCACCGGGGCCGGGACCCGGATTCCATCCTAATCCATTGGCAGGACCAATCGGGGCGTTGGGTCGGAAACTGCCTCCTGTGCCGGGAGCGGCAGCTGATGTGCCTCCTCCTCCCCCACCGGGAGCTCCGAAACTGCTCTGCGCCATAGCGGCGGAACCTCCTAACAAAATGACAGCGGCGATGGCTGCGCTTTTAATATATGTCAAAAATGTGCTTTTCATAATCTTATTCTTTTAAATACCTTATATTCATATAACAATTTTCTGAACATTTTTCTTTTTAAATTTTCTTTTCTAAAGAGAATTTAAAATGGTGTAATTGGCTCTCACAGAGCTTGGATAATCTTGGATTATTAAAGGAGAAAATGGAATCGCGGGTCTTAATTAATTAAGACTATTACGCTGATTGGGGCGGATTTTTTTGCGGATCTTTTTTATCTCTTGTCGGGTTTAAGGATCGCTGCCGCAATCATGATATGATTGCAGTAACGGATCTGAACGGATTTTCGCGGTGGGCTGCGCAACGGCACTGATCCGCTCTCATCCGCCTATTCAGATTGCAGAGCAATTTTGAACCGCGATAAGCCTACGATGACTTTCTTACACAATATTTCCTTTATCTATAATAAAAATCTATAAAAAAATCCGCACACCATCCGCGCATAAACAAGCCGTAAGGCTTATCCGCGATTCCATTAAAATCAATTTTTAATCCTACCCTCTTAGAGCATTTTAGGCTCTCACAGAGGTGCACGGAGGCAGAGCTTAGCCGCTACATTCGGGTTCAATCCACAGAGGGGAGCATGCCAAGGCATGGAGATCTCAGAGCTGAGCCAGATAAATATTTAGATGAATATAACATGGGGATTAAGAAAAAGTCCGTACGCGGGATTAAAGCTTTGCTTTTTATTACGCGGGATGGGAGCAGATGGAACGGGGATCTTTCTATTTGGAAATAGATATTTAAGATTATATTGGAAGTGGCAGATAGTCCTGACCTTCGGTCAGCGGGGATCAGGGCAGACACATACGTCTGAAAAGGGTATCCAGATCAGGGATTGGAGCAGACACATACGTGTGGAAGATTCTGCCAAGATCTGCGGAGACCGATAGGTCTCATCTCCCATTATCCAAACTAAAAATCTTAATCGTACTAAGAAATAATCCCCGTTCAATCTGCTCAAATCCTGCGTTATCAAGCCGTAAGGCAATCCAGCGTACGGACCTTTTCTTAATCCATTGATGGGAAATTTAAGCTCTCACAGAGATGCACGGAGCCACAGAGCTTAGCCGCTACATTCGGGTTCAATCCACAGAGGGGAGCATGCCTTGGCATGGAGATCTCAGAGCTGGGACAGGTGATTTTTTGACAGGAGAACAGAAGTGGATTGGAAAAGGCGTATCTCGGCTCTGTGGGCTTAATGCGGAGCATTCCTCCCTCTGCGGAAAATAACCGAAAGAAGGACTATCAAGACTCTGTGTCTCTGTGTTTTCTCTGTGAGAGTCTACATAATTCTTTCAAGGTTCGCCTCTCCCAAGTTGTAGCTGACACATATATAAAAACCTCCTGTTCTTCTGTTCTCCTGTCAAAAAACGAGCGGAAAATTGGAGATTTCCCGGACAAATTTTTCTTTTTTTATTTCCAAATATAGCTTTATTAAAGAAATTTCCGTAAATTTGCAGATTAATTGACGGATAAGAGCTTTAAATTTGCTTATGAAATCGCAGTAAGAGCATTATCCATGATAGAGATTAATAAAGACAACGATATAGATTAATAAAGACAACATCGATATAAGTAAAGACAATGGCAAAACAGGAAGACGTTTTCAAAACCATCATAGCCCATGCCAAGGAATATGGGTTTGTGTTTCAATCATCTGAGATTTATGACGGTCTCTCTGCCGTTTACGACTACGGTCAGAACGGCGTGGAGCTGAAAAATAATATCAAACGCTATTGGTGGGAGGCTATGACTATGCTCCACGATAACATCGTGGGTATCGACTCTGCTATCTTCATGCACCCCACAATCTGGAAGGCTTCCGGCCATGTCGATGCTTTCAATGATCCCTTGATCGACAACCGCGACTCCAAGAAACGCTATCGCGCCGATGTGCTCATCGAGGATGAGATGGCTAAATTCGACGAGAAGATAAATAAGGAGGTGGCTAAGGCTGCAAAACGTTTCGGCGATGCTTTCGATGAAGCTCAGTTCCGCGCCACAAATGCCCGCGTGCTTGAAAATCAGAAGAAACGCGACGAACTCCATGAGCGTTTCTCAAAGGCAATGAACGACAACAACCTCGACGAGCTAAAGCAGATTATCCTCGATTATGAGATTGTTGACCCGATTTCAGGAACTCGCAACTGGACCGACGTGCGTCAGTTTAACCTCATGTTCAAGACAGAGATGGGCTCCACTGCCGACGGCGCAATGAACGTATATCTCCGCCCCGAGACCGCACAGGGTATCTTCGTGAATTATCTCAACGTGCAGAAGACCGGCCGCATGCGTCTCCCATTCGGTATCGCTCAGATCGGTAAGGCTTTCCGTAATGAGATTGTGGCTCGCCAGTTTATCTTCCGTATGCGCGAGTTCGAACAGATGGAGATGCAATTCTTCGTTCGTCCGGGCGAAGAGCTCAAATGGTTTGAAACCTGGAAGCAGACCCGCATCAAATGGCATAAGGCTCTCGGATTGGGAGATGACAAATACCGTTTCCACGATCACGACAAACTCGCCCACTATGCCAACGCCGCAACCGACATCGAATTCAAGATGCCGTTCGGGTTCAAGGAGGTGGAGGGTATCCACTCCCGTACAAACTTCGACCTCTCTCAGCATGAGAAATTCTCAGGGAAGAAGATACAATATTTCGATCCCGAGCTCAATGAAAGCTATGTGCCTTATGTGATTGAGACTTCAATCGGCGTGGACCGCATGTTCCTCAGCGTGTTCTGCTCCTGCTATGAGGATCAGGACCTCGGCAACGGCGACCGTCGCGTAGTGCTTCATTTCCCTGCCCCTATCGCTCCTGTGAAATGTGCCGTTCTTCCGCTCGTGAAGAAGGATGGTCTTCCCGAGAAGGCTCGCGAAATCCAGCATCGTCTCCGCTTCGACTTCACTTGCAACTACGATGAGAAAGACTCTATCGGCAAGCGTTATCGCCGTCAGGATGCAATCGGCACACCTTACTGTATCACAGTGGATCACCAGACTCTCGAAGATAACACCGTGACTCTTCGTCATCGTGACACTATGGAGCAGACTCGCGTCAATGCCGATGATCTCGAAAAGATCCTCCACGATGAAGTGAGCCTCAACAGCCTCCTCAAAAAACTTTTATAAGAATGAAATTAAAGAAATTATTATTTGCGCTTTTTGCTGTGGTATCGCTCAGCTCGCTTACTTCGTGCAATTACAACTCGTTGGTGGAGAAGGAGCAGACGGTGGATCAGGCGTGGGCGCAGGTGGAGAATCAATATCAGCGACGTGCAGACCTTATCCCGAATCTTGTGAATACAGTGAAGGGGTATGCTCAGCATGAAAGCTCCACACTGGAATCAGTGACCCGCGCACGCGCAGGGCTCACCAAGGCCTATGATGCCGCACAGGGCACCGAGGCTTCGCCGGAGAATATCGAGCAGTATCAGCAGGCACAGAGCAACCTCAAAGGGGCACTCGATATTTATGTGAATGCAGTGAAGGAAGCTTATCCCGATCTAAAGGCAAACACCAATTTCATGGATCTCCAGACTCAGCTCGAAGGGACGGAAAACCGCATCTCCACCGAGCGAATGAGATATACGGAGGCTGTGAAAGATTATAACACCTCGATCAAGAAATTCCCAACCAACATATATGCCGGTTGGTTCGGATTCAAGGAGAAGCCGCAGTTCAAGGCAGAAGCAGGAGCGCAGAAAGCCCCCACTGTCGAATTTTAAGTCTGTATGAGATTTTAAGTCTGTATGAGTATGAAAAAGTATCTTTTCCTTCTTCCCCTCCTGTCGTTGGGTCTGACAAGCTGCTTGGGCGACGATGACGACAACAGCGACAAATATGCCGATTGGAAGAAACAGAATGATGAATATCTCGTCAACTTGGAAAACGAGGTGAAGGCCGGAAGAAGCGAATATACTCGCATCTCTGCCAATTGGGCTCCGCAAAGCAGCGTGTTTATCAAATGGCATAACGACACAACGCTGACCCGCAAGAATCTTTCACCCCTTTCCACCTCCACTGTGGATATAAAATACGCTTTGGAGGATATTGAAGGGAATGAACTGGGGGATTCCTATTCAAGCTCGCTTGGCGACAGCATATATCGCAGCCGGCCAAACCAGAATATCGTGGGAATGTGGATTGCGATGCAGAATATGCATGTGGGCGATTCGGTGACGATGGTGATCCCTTATCTTTCAGGATACGGCACATCGGGAGTGAGCGCAATCAAGCCTTACTCCAACCTGGTGTATCATGTGAAAATGAAGGCAGTGCCTAAATATGAGTATTAAGGCTTTCCTTTAAAAAATAGAATCAAGTGGAGGGCTCTCGGAAAGAGCCCTCCATTTCTTAATTACTTATAGCTTAAATCCTAATTACTTATAGCTTAATCCTCTTTCTTATGAAAACTCATATACTTCTGCTAAGCTCAGCCCTGCTTTTAGGAGGAGCTGCGTATGCTTATACTCTTACCGGCTTCAAGTCGGCTCCGGCTGTGGATCTTAATATTCCGGCCGTTCCGGATTCTCTTACAAAGGAGAATCCTTTCTCCCTCGCCAAGCTTCTCGAAATGCGCGGAGCTGTGAATCCCGATGAATTTGATCAGGATTGGACCACAATCCTTCCCGACACCGCGGGCCGCATCGCGCTCAACAAAGCCGGGGAGCGTCCGCGCCTTTTCACTCTCACCACACGCCTTCGCGCCGACAAATTCTGCAAAGGCACTCTCCTGCTCAACACCCCGGCAATAGCCGACCTGATGGTCAACGGCAGATCCGTGGCAAAGAAATCGGAAGCGGATTCCACTGCCTCAGACATATCCTCCCCTCTCGAACTCACCCCCGAGACTGATTACACAATTCAGATAAACCTCCTTTCTGCTGCCGACGACAAGGCAAACCCCGATTTCAAACTCGAATTCGAACCCGATAAGGAGTTTGAGGATGTAACCTTCATCTCCGGCACTGAGGGGAAGAAACGTTTCACACCCCTCACCACAATGATCGGTGAGCGTGTGAGCGGAGTGTCGCTCTCTCCCGACGGGAAGTATCTTATCACCAAATATTCCCGCACTGTTTCCGCCACGGAATCCTACCGCCGCGCCACGCTTTCGGAAACGGCCACAGGGAAAGTGCTGAATGAAGATCTCGAAACTTCCGCACAATGGATGCCCAAAGGGAGCACCATATATTATGCCGCCGACAAGAACGGAAGCTATGACATTTATGCCATGGAACTCCCGGCGATGACCTCTAAGAAGGTGGCGACGAATGTGCCTACAAATAATTTCACGTTCTCTCCCGACGGCCGCTATCTCTTTTATTATAAGGATGTGGAGGGAGATAAGGATATGGGAGTGATGCGCAGGGTGAAGAGTCCTGACGACCGCATTCCCGGCGACCGCGACCGAATGTATATCATGCGTTATGATATGCGCGACCGGGTCACTGTGCCGCTTACATATGGAGGTCCGGCCACGTTCATCTGCGATTTCTCGCGCGACGGCTCAAAGATGCTTTATCAGTCGGCACGCCAGACTCCCTCGGAATGGCCTTTCTATCTCAACACTTTGGTGGAGATGGATATGAACACCCTCAAGAATGATACGATCATTGCCGACAACGGTTTTATTTCCAAGGCTATCTATTCTCCCGATGCGAAGCGTCTTTTCATTGTGGGGAGTCCGCAGGCCTTCGGCGACTTGGGAGTGAACGCCGGAAATCACGAGATTCCTAATGCGTTCGATAATCAGGGGTATATCTACGATCTCGCTACAAAGAAAGCGGAGGCCGTGACTCGCGATTTCGATCCCTCCATCAGCGGCAACCCGCAATGGAACTATGCCGACGGAAATATCTATTTCCGTGGAGAGACCGGTTTTTACGACTATCTCTACACTCTCAACCCCTCCACCAAGAAGATTTCACGCATCGATACCAAGATCCGCACCGTTAACGGCTTCTCTCTTCCGGAGGATAATTCGAAATGGCTGGCCTATTATGGCGGAGATTTCGACAATGTGGGTATTGCCTATCTCATCAATCAGAAGAACGGCGACCAGCGTCTGATCGACAATCCTATGGAGGCTGAATTGAAGGATATTGAATTCGGCAAGATGGAGCCTTGGAGCTTCAAATCCTCTTTCGGGGATGTGATCGACGGATATATGTGCCTTCCGCCGGATTTTGACCCTGCAAAGAAATATCCTCTGATTGTATATTATTATGGCGGCACTTCCCCGTCGGATGCTTCGATGTATCATCTCTATTCTCCGCAGGTGTTCGCTTCGAGGGATTATGTGGTGTATGTGGTGAATCCGAGCGGCACTACAGGATATGGTCAGGAATTCTCTTCTCGCCATGTGAATGCCTGGGGAAAACAGACAGCTGAGGAGATTATTGAAGGAACAAAACAATTTTGCAAGGAACATCCTTTTGTGGACGACAAGAAGATAGGCTGCTTGGGAGCCTCTTACGGCGGATTCATGACGCAGTATATCCAGACTCTGACCGATATCTTCGCGGCAGCCGTATCTCACGCCGGAATCTCGAATGTGACGAGCTATTGGGGCGAGGGCTTCTGGGGATATTCTTATAATTCCATCGCCGCCGCAAAGAGTTATCCTTGGACCGATCCCGACCTTTATACTCGTCAGGGATCGCTCTTCAATGCTGACAAGATCCACACCCCCCTTCTCCTTCTTCACGGCAAACTCGATACGAATGTGCCTATCGGCGAGAGTATTCAGATATTCAATGCCTTGCGCGTGTTGGGACGAGATGTGGAGTTTATCACTGTGGAGGATGAGAATCATGTGATCTCCAATTTCGACCGCAAGCTGCTTTGGCAGAACACTATCATGGCATGGTTTGCGAAATATCTCCAGGATGATCCGAGATGGTGGAATGAGCTTTACAAGTAGGCCAACCGGGAAGAATGGGAGATATGGGAGATATGGGAGACATGGGAAAACTGAGAATTTTACACGAATTAAGATAACGATTAGAAATATGAGAAAAGCGATATATCTGCTCTTTGCCCTTTCCCTCCTGTCGTGCGGAGGGAAGGGTCTCAAAGGGATTGAGGAAGGCGAGGAGACCCAAGCCGAGATTGAAGCGGCAATGATGGATGGCCGATCCGCTGCAAGGGAATTTATCAATAAGAACTGGAAGGATTCAGTGGAATTGCAGAGTCATCTTCTTGAAGCCCGCAGCAAGCGTCTGAGATATGACACTATCAATAAGCCTCATTGCCGCGCTGCCTACGACTCGGCTTTCGTTTCAACAATCCGCACCGTACGCCCCGATGTGGCTAAAGCCCTTGAAAAATGATATCTGTTCCTGATAAAGATATTGTAGATCTTCTCAACACGGAAGCGGCGCGTATCAACCGCCCGGAGTTTATTGCTAATGATCCGGTGCAGTTTCCGCGCCGTTTCTCCGACCATCGCGACATTGAGATAATGTCTTTCCTTGCTGCCATAATAGCATGGGGAAAGCGCACGATGATATGTCGCGATGCGGAGAAGATGATCTCCCTTATGAGTGGCGAGCCTTACAGATATACGATGGAAGAGGGGTATGAGGACCTTGACCCTTCGCTGAATATCCACCGCACTTTCTTTGCTCGCGATTTCATTCATTTCCTTCGTGGAATGCGCCGGATAATGAAAGATTATGGGAGCTTGGATGCTTTTGCAATTGCCAAGAATGTGGGTGAGGATCCTTACCCTTCATGGAAATTGGTGGAGGAGATGCAGAGAGTGATGATGGCGGAGAATGGCGGTGTGGCTGATTCCCGTTGTCTCCCGGTGAATCTCAAGCAGTCGGCTCTGAAGCGCGTGAATATGGCTCTCCGATGGCTCGTGCGCGATGACGGGATTGTGGATATGGGGATATGGAAATCGATTCCGAAGAGTAAACTTTTTATCCCTTTGGATGTCCATGTAGGGAATACGGCCCGCCATCTCGGCCTCCTTTCGAGAAAGGGGAACGACCGCAAGAGCGTGGAGGAACTGACGGAGACGCTTCGCCTCCTCCGTCCGGAAGATCCTGTGTTTTATGATTATGCCCTCTTCGGAATCGGAGTGGGAGAATAAGCCGGAGTCCGGCTGACATTTACCGGGATCCGGCTGACATTTATTTGAGGAATCAGGAAATTTTACATTTAATGAGAAAGACACTATTGATATTTTTTGCCCTCCTTGCAATGGCATTGGGAGGGATGGCTCAGGATGCGCCGAAACGGGAGTTTCGCGGCGCATGGCTTCATCTTATCGGACAATCTCAATGGGCAGCCAAGACTCCGGCTCAACAGCGGGATTATATCCGCGATCAATTTGACAAACTTCAATCTGCCGGCATCAACGCAGTGATATTCCAGATTCGCCCTGCCGCCGATGCCGCGTATATCTCCAAACTCGAACCTTGGAGTAAATTTCTGACCGGCAAACAGGGGAAGGCTCCCAATCCTCTTTGGGATCCATTGGAATTTGCTATCGAGGAGGCGCATAAGCGCGGAATGGAATTGCATGCGTGGCTTAACCCTTATCGAGTGAGCACGACTCCGAATGAGGTCTTGGCTGAAAACCATATCGCAAGAAAGCATCCCGAAAGATTTTTCAAATACGACGGAAAGTTGCTTTTCGACCCCGCCTATCAGGAGAATCGTGATTTCATCTGCGAGGTGGTGACTGATATCCTTAATCGCTATGATGTGGATGCAATTCATATCGACGATTATTTCTATCCCTATCCTGTGGCAGGGAAATCGATTCCCGATGATGCGAGCTATGCAAAGTTTGGCAATGGGATGAATCGCGGCGACTGGCGACGAGAGAATGTGAATAAGCTGATCGAGCAACTTTATACCACCATAAAGGATGTGAAGCCGTGGGTTAGATTCGGCATCTCCCCTTTCGGCATATGGCGCAACAAGAAGGAGGATCCGCGCGGAAGCCAGAGCAATGGCTTCACCAATTATGACGGACTCTATGCCGATGTGCTTCTCTGGGCGAAGAACGGATGGGTGGATTATCTATCTCCACAGCTCTATTGGGAACTTGACAAGACCGTGGCGCCGAGTCGCGGATTGGCTAAATGGTGGAGCGAGAATGTGCATGGTGTGGATCTGTATATAGGTCAGGATCTGCGCCTCACAATGAATACGCCCGACACTAAGGCCGGAAAGCCGAATGAGCTTTACACTAAGATAAAACTTTCGCGCGAATTGCCGAACACGAAGGGCGCTATTTGGTTTCACGGCTATTGGCTGACGGATAATTATAAGGGAGCGCACGATCAGATCGCAAATAATTATTATTCCACCTTAGCTCTCCCTCCGGCTTATGGGGATTTGAAGAAGAAGCCGCAGCAGGTGAAGGATATTAAGATTGTACGCGACAAGGAGGGGAAGAATATCCTGGAATGGAAAGCTCCGGGCAAGGGGCATCATGAGTCGGAGACGGATGTAGTGAGATATGTGGTCTATGAGTTCTTCGAGGGAGAGGAGCAGGATATCACTAATCCGCAGACCATCATTGCCATCACTCCCGACACTGCCGTGATTCTTCCGGGAGTGAATGAAGGGAACACCTACGCTGTAACCGCTCTCGATAGAATGAACCGCGAATCAGCTCCGATTTACCTTTATAATAAATGAACGGTTATAACTTAAAAAAGCGCAGACATCCTGAAAATGTCTGCGCTTTGTTGTATTAAGCTATATTCTAACATTTATTCCTGCTCTTTCTCATCCTTGTCAACAATGGCAAGCTTAAGCCCGAGAGCATGTAGAATTTTACTTAATGTTTTGACTGAGGGATTTGCATAACCACCTTCAATCGCTTTAATCATACGAACGCTTACTCCTGAAATCTCAGCCAAGGCGTTCTGGGTCGATCTTAAGCTCTGTCGTCGAGCTCTTATCACACTTCCTATTTCCATGGTCTCATGAATATTGATATGAATAATCTGTACAAATATAGTAATTTTTATTTAATTATCTATTATCTATACATTATTTTTTGATTTTTACGCATTAAATTCCTCAAAATCAAAAATTTTTATCTCTTTTATTTCACTTTTTTCAACATTTTACACTCTCGAAAATCTTATTAACATTTATTTAGAATAGACTGTCATATCTCTGCACACATAATTATTAACTTTGCAATGTCAAACAAATTAAAGCCATTACTTATGAAAACTTATCAGACTATTACAAAGAATGTGGCGATCGGCGCCATCTATGCCATCGGTTTTATGGTGATCTTGCTGCAGCTTCGAAGCTTGGCAGCGTAAAGTGGAAGCCGAGCTGAACAGTATAAGAGATTCCGGTCGGAAAAAAGACCGTGAGAAAAAACGATTAATTACTTAAAGATTTTAAGCCATCTATCAAATGGAGGAGGGCGCCGCAGTGATTGCAGGCGCCCTCTTCATATCCCTATATCGCTGTATATCCCTATACCGCTTTCTTCGAGAATTTAGCACATTGCGGGCTATAAGCCAAAGTGACGATATTCCCTTCGGATTCGTAGGTGAAGAGTGTGAGATCTATCTCCTCTTCCCTATTCTCTCCTCTAAGGCAGCGAGCTTTGCCAAATATAATCTCCGGAAATTCCTTCTTATCATAAATCGGCACTGCAGGCGACACACCCGGCATCTTCTCTATGATTATATCCTTCCGGAAATCTATCCCCTCCTGGAAAAGTGCCTTATAAGCCGCCTCCTTGGCTGTCCACGCTATTATATTGGCTCGCAGATCATCGGCAGGAATCATTTTCAATTCCTCATCTGAAAGGAAACGATCACGAACCTTCAACACCTGCTCCCGGTCGGCACGCTCGGCATCTATGCCCACAGCCGCCCGGCGGCTGAACTCGGCGAGATCCACCTCCGGAGTGGGAGGAAGAGTAGCCACGGCAAGAAAACGGTCGGTATGTGTGATGGAGATGCGTGATTCCTCTCCGAAAAGGAAAGGAGCTCCGTTATGGTAATGCCCTATCTCCCGATAGCTCTCCTTGCCATTCTCGCAATAAAGCTGATAGGCCATCTCGCGCCATAAGCGCCCGCTTTTATCCTCACCTCCGCACACCTCCTCGATCTTTATTCCGGGAATCGAGGGATGACGCCAATATATGAATTCTGTTTCCATATTCTTTCCAATTTATTCCTTAAGCAGGATTCTTTCCAATTTAAGCAGCTGTTAATAATCGGTTACTTATCAGATTCGGTTTCAGAATGATTCCTATTGGGGAGCACTGTTACCTTCACTTTCACAATCCTATGCTTCTCCATTTTAAGAATCATAAACTTCATGCCATCTTTCTCTATCACCTCTTTTTGAGTGGGGAAATCCCCTTTTATGTTAAGGAGAAGCCCGGCAAGAGTTTCCGCATCTCCCACATCTCCCAATTCCTCCTCAGAGATTCCCAACACATCGCAGAAATCGGAAAGCATTATCTTTCCATCGAAATAATATGTGTCCGGACCAATCTTCTTATACATAGCCGACACTTCATCGTATTCATCATCAATGTCGCCCACAATCTGCTCTATGATATCCTCAAGAGTCACAATACCCTGGGTGCCTCCATATTCATCTATGACAATTGCTATATGAATCTTACGTTTGCGGAAATCCTCCAAAAGATCATCGATCATTCTCGATTCAGGCACAAAATAGGCCTCACGGATAAGTTTCTGCCATTTGAAGGAATCATCCACTTTCCCTATATATGGAAGGAGGTCTTTGCTATAAAGGATACCGGCTATGATATCCTGCGATGTGTCATAGACAGGGATACGCGAATAGCCAGAATCAAGAATCACCTTGATTGCCTTCTCCCAGGGGTCGTGGAGCTCGATTGCCGTAACATCCACTCTGGAAATCATAATTTCACGCGCTTCCTTCTCTCCGAATGAGAGAATCCCTTCAAGCATCTCCTTCTCTTTCGAATCCTTCACATCTGAAATTTCAAGAGCCGTGCCCAGTTCGTCGGGGGATATATTCTCCTCCTTCTTGCTCACCACTCTCTTCACAATGAATGAACTCTTCACCATCAGCCGGGAAATCGGAGCGAAAAGCGTATTAAGGAATGACACTCCTCCGGCAGCCATGCGGACCCACCATAGGGTTCTTCCGCGCGCCACGAGCTTTGGGAAAATCTCTCCAAATAGAAGAAGGAGGAAGGTCATGAAGACAGTCTGCACGAGGAAATCCACCACCGCGCTATTGAATTTCACAGTCTGACTGATTGCAAATGTGAGGAGCACAACCATAGTGATATTCACCAAGTTGTTTGAAATCAAGACAGTGGCAAGCAGACGCTCACTATTCGACAGAAGGCGCAGTGCCTTCTTATCCGTCGGCTTATCCGACTCTTCAAGTTCTTCGAGTTCCTGAGGGGTGAGTCCGAAGAAAGCGATCTCGCTCCCCGATACGAAAGCCGAGATGAGCAGACAGCACACAACGATTATTATAAGAACCGACCATGCAAACCACGATTCGGGTGCATGAAAACTTATTGCAGGTCCGACCTTGTCGGAGATTGCGAGTAATATTGTCAATAACGGCGATGCCGGTAAAGGATCTGTATCCAATTTTATTAATGTATTGATTTATTCCACAAAATTAACCCTTTATCGGGTGATTTGCAAAAAAATTCGTTCTTTTTTCGCAAATCACCCGATAAAGAGGGTATTATTCCCTTATCATAAGGAATTAATTCATTAAGTAGCTACGAGTTCTAATTACATTGCTACAAGTTCGAGCTTGTCGAGCTTCACATACCATAAATATCCTGTGACGCTGCGGAAACGGCCGGTGTTTTTAAGCGTCTCCACATAATCATACACCTGACGTGCATATCGCTTATGTGTTGACATCGCTTCCCCGAATTTATAATCCACCACCACAGCATCCCCTTCGGGAGAGATCATCACCCGGTCGGGACGTTTCATTATCTTCCCGGCGCGAAGCAATGGACGCTCATTGACCACTCGCCATCCATCGCCAAACCATCCACGGATTTCGGGGCGAGCGAGTTTTGCGGTGAGCAAGCCGCCTAAGAAGGAACCCTCCTCCTTAGTGATTTTACCCTTGATCACCAATCGTCTCACCGCTTTAGGCACATCATCGGCCACTTCCACCCCCTGCATTATCTCATGGAGAAGATTACCCTCCGAACGCGGATCCTTGTCATCATCCAATTCCGGATCATCTGCATCCACCACTTCCGGAGCATCTTCCACATGATAAAGGAGAAAATCGGGTGTGGGGCGGGAGCAATAATCTGAAATTATCCTCTCCCCTTCGGCGCTGTGTTTATCCTTTCTTTCGGCTTCACCCTTGCTTCCATAAGTGAGGAGGAATCCGGCGGTGCCCCCCATCGCGTCGCGGTCGGTGAGTTCTATAGGGAGCGACTCGCAAAGATCAAGACGCGCATTGAAGAAACGCTTCAAAAGAGACGACATCAGCACCTCATCCTCCGTTTTACCTCCGGGCTTGGAGAAGATATATAGTTCGTCGGCAGCTCTCGTGAAGGCCACATAAATAGAATTAAGAGCATCCATCTTACGCAGATCGAAATATTCCTGCAACACATTCTCATGATGCGTTCCCTCCACCAACGTCGATGTCGGCACCGGAATAAAGGGTGGCAACTCCCCTTTATCGCTCTCAATCACCTGCGGACGCACCCATCTCCATTCCTTCTTTGGAGCGGCATCTTTGAAAGAGAAATTAGCGAAAGGCACTATAACAATCGGAAACTCCAATCCCTTGGATTTATGCACGGTCATTACCGTCACTGCATCCATATCTTCGGGGGAAGAGATTGAAGCGGAACGTTTCTTGTCATCCCACCATCGAAGAAACGAAGCTATATCCGATGGATGTCCTTCGCAATATTCAAGCACCAGATCCTGGAATGCGGAGAGAAACACCGCATCTGTGCGGCGTATATCTCCTGCATATTCTTCGGAAAGGAATTCAGCTATGATCGACTCCACGAGCGCCGGGAGCGTTACGGCCTGCATCTTCTTTAACATCTGCCCGATAGCGTCATTATCGCCCCCTTCGGCAAAGAAATTGGCAAGACATTCGGGTGTGGAGAGTTCGCGATGTCGCATGGCAAAGAATTTAAAATTGCATGCCACCTGCGACCAATCAGCCACCCCTCGTCGAGCGCGGTCGTCGCCCGAACGCACTTCCGGATCGGCCCCACGGCTGATAGTTTCCAACACAGACACCACGAGCGAGACGGCAGCCGAACTGCTTAGTTTCAACGACTGTTCGCTCACATACTCTATCGGTGTATCTCCATCTTCGAGGCGGGAGTTATAGTCGGTGAAAGTGGCTATGACATCCTCCCCTTCAGAGTTACGATCCACAAGAACGGCAATATCTCGCATTTTATAGCCTCGGCTCATGACATCCTTGATAATCATCGGTATGGAGGCAAGCACATGTTCGGTCCAAGCCGAATCGCTTTCGGTGTCGGTCTGAATCTCCACATATCCCCTCTCCTCCTTATGATGCGGATGCTGGATCACATTCCGATAGTCGGCCATGAAATCGCGACGTTTGGGATCGAGTTCTGATCCGACAAGGCGGTTGAGTTCTTTTACAAGGAAATCGAAGAAATGATTATTGAATTGCACCACCCTAAGAGCACTTCTCCAGTTGGTGTTCTGCGCCGATCCCGCAGAAGCCTCTCCTCCGCTGCATCCGAATTCTTCAGGCACTCTATATGATATCAACGAAGAATCGGCATTTCGGAATCGATAGATACTCTGCTTTGCATCGCCGATGATAAGGTTTTCATTCCCCCTTCCCACGCTTTCATGAAGCAGGGGGCTCATGTTGCGCCATTGCATCTTGGATGTGTCCTGAAACTCATCAATCAGGAAATGATTCAATCGGGTTCCGATACGCTCATATATAAAAGGAGCGTCATCTTCGCCGATTATGTCGTGGAGCATGGCATTGGTTTCGCCAAGCTCGATGGCATTATTTTCGCGAAGATACTCGTCGCGCTTGTTGCGGATGGTCTGGAGAAGACCCATGAAGGGGAGATTTTCTTTATACACACGCCAATGTCTGAATTCCTGACTCAGAAGTTCTTTTGCCCAATCGTTATAGGCTTCTCCAAGAATCATATCCGCATCCTCCACTGCCTGATAAGCCATGGTGTCGCCCTTTTTCTTTCTATCCTGATAGGCCTTGGTATATTTGGGGGTGAAATCCGTGATGGGGTTCTTCTTTGAATCTTTAGGCAATTCAAAACGGCTGCTCTCCGCCACCTTGCTCACACGGCTTCGGAAAGTCTTCAGATCCTTATCGTCGATTAGGCGTTCATTCTCATTCAATGCTCGTTTCATGTTTCTCATCGCCTTAATCATACAGGCATGAGACTTCAAAACGGGGGTCTCATATTTCTCTTTGAGATCGAGATAGAGAGCCGGGAAATCCACGCCCGAATTGAAATATTCGTCAAACTTACGGCGTATCTCCTTAAATTCCTCATTTTCTAATCGTTTCACGGATTCGGTAAGGAAGTTGTAGGGGGTGTCCGCACTCGAACTTTTTGAGAAAGCATTCCATCTCTTCCCTTCCCCTTTGGCGCGGTCCATCAGCTCCTCTATCCAGAAAGAAGCGCCTGATTCATCGTGCCCGGCATTGATATCCTGGAGGAGTCCGTCTATAGCCATCTCCGAAAGATAGTCGGCGTCAAGCTCTATGCGATAGGAATCGCTGAGGTCGGATTCATAAGCAAACGTGCGGAGCACCTGCTGAAAGAAGGAATCGATAGTCGAGACATGAAAATCGGAATAGTTATTAAGAAGCAGACCCACGGCATTGCGGCAAGTCTCGCTGATCTCTTTTTCTGTTACGGGGCGATCCGACATAGCATTGAGATCGTCGAAAAATTCCTTCATATAATCGGGTTTCTTCCCATTGGCAGGAGGATAGCCCAAAGCATATAGTTTCTCGACGATTCGCTGCTGCATTTCGTTTGTGGCCTTGTTGGTGAAGGTCACGGCAAGGATATGACTCAGCGAATCACGAAGTTCGGAGGGGGTGCGCAATCGTCTTCCCCGATTCTCCCCTTCGGGGATACCGTCATCGGAGGCGATCTCCTTATAATCGCCTACCTCCTCATAAGGGATAGTGATATAATACCATATAAATTTTTTGGCCAGCGTAAAGGTTTTTCCCGAACCTGCCGACGCACGTTGCAATTCAATCATCTTTTAAATTAGGAATTAGAAATTAGGAATTAGGAATTATGGACGGAAGCCGATACTCAACATTTATATCCCATTTCTTTGAGCAGAGGCTTCACTTTCTCCCTCAAATCCCCTTGAAGAAGGATCTCTCCTCCACGGGCTGATCCTCCGATGCCAAGCCGCTGCTTAAGCTTTGTGGCCACGGCACGGACCTCTTCATCATCCTCCTCGAAACCATAGATGATGGTGGCGGTCTTTCCCCCTCTCCCCTTTCGCTCCATGGCGATGCTCAACTTCCCCTTTTTCTTCGCCGGGGCAACATTCTCTTCTGCTTCCTGCGCAGCCGGAGATTCCCCCTCAGGGAGGGAATCTCTCATCTGCGACAACATATCTTTCCAATCCATATTTTATTAATAGATCTTATTTTGAAGATTTTAATCCTATCTTATAGTTTCTGCTTCAATTCGTCGATGGAGAAAGCTCGATCCACCAAGTCACCATCGGGCGAGAAAATAAAGAAAGCAGGGAGCGCACCGATATTATACTTAATGATGATATCCGAATTTCTTGCATCGGGGTCGGTCACTGTGATCCAAGGGAGGTTGCGGGCAGCCTCGCGCCAAGCATATTGGTCGCCGTCGGGCGACACCATATAGAATGTGTACGCTCCGCCGCCATAAATATCGGAGAGAGCTTTATTAATAGCCGGAGATTCCTTCTCATTCATGGGGGAAACTATCAGCACACCCTTCTTGCCATGACCCATCACATCTGAGAGCTTCACATCTTTGCCATTCTCATCAGGAAGCGTGATCTCAGGATATTTCATCTCATCGGCCTCAACCACTCTTTTTCTTCCCGAAGCTGCATTCTTGCGTTTTAAAGCGTCGATGGATGCCTGACGGAGCATACGGGTATGAGGATCCGCAGGGCGGAACTGCTCATAAGCCGTAGCCACGGCAGCGTAATATTTTGTATCGGCCTCGTCGGTGATATCATAGAGAGGAGTCTCGCCAACTGTCTTTGTCAGAACATAATAGCTAAGAATCCCCCCTCTCGAATCTTTAAGATATTTGGAATAGACGGTTTTCTTGAAAGCCTCGCGGTCGGCCTGATTGTCGAAATTAAGAGCCATCAATTCCTTTTCGAAATTTGCCATGTTCTCAGCCTGAGCCGAACCGGTAACGGTGAATTCTCTTCCGAAGTCAAAAGCTTTTGCATTGACAGTCAAGGTCTCTGTGGAATCTACGGGGAGATAGATGTAGCGGTCGCCGAGCGCAAGGCGATAGATCTCCGGAGCCGACGGACGCGCACTCTCAATCTCGAACTTGCCGTTGGAGCCTACACGCGCGGAATCCACTGCCATCCAACGCCCGTCGAACGATGCCTTTTCAAGCACCACCGAACGGTCGGCCCCACCCTCGATATTTCCATTCACCTTGAATTCATCCTTCTTGCAGGAGGTGAAACATCCGGTCGCAACAACAGCCGCGCCGACAACACTCAATCTTAAATATTTCGTTATCTCTTTCATTTCTTTATTTCTTTTGGCGCAAAGTTACAATGAAATAGCGACTATGGCAAAATAATTTTCAAAAAATAATGCAAAAACCCATTCGCCACTTGCCAAACCCGATTTAATTTGTTAATTTTGTGGGAATTTACGATTTTTCCACTTTATGTGAGCATTCGAGCCTCACGAAGTGGGCATCAAGAAACATTTTCGCGAAGAAATACAATAAAGAATTTTATGTTTAAAGCAACTAAAAAAACCATAGCTCTGCCTGATGGTCGCGAGATTACGATCGAGACCGGCAAACTTGCCAAGCAGGCTGATGGTGCGGTGGAAGTGAGAATGGGCAATACAATGTTGCTCGCCACCGTTTGTTCGGCCAAAGAGGCCGGAGAGGGTGTAGATTTCATGCCCCTCACTGTGGAGTACAAAGAGAAATACTCTTCAATCGGTCGTTATCCCGGCGGTTTCCTCAAACGCGAAGGCCGCGCAAGCGATTATGAAATCCTTACTTCACGTCTTGTTGACCGCGTGCTCCGCCCCCTTTTCCCGGACAATTATCACGCTGAGACTTTCGTCAATGTCACCATGTATTCAGCTGATGAAAACGAGGCTCCCGACGCTCTTGCCGGAATCGCGGCTTCTGCAGCCCTTATGTGCAGCGATGTTCCATTCAATGGTCCTATCTCTGAGGTTCGCGTGGCTCGCGTTGACGGAGAATGGGTGATCAACCCCACTTTCGAGCAGATGGAGAAGGCTGATATCGAGCTCATGGTCGGCGCCACCTACGACAACATCATGATGGTGGAGGGCGAAATGAACGAGGTTTCTGAAGCCGAACTTCTCGAAGCTCTCAAAGTGGCTCATGAGGAGATCAAGAAGCACTGTGTGGCTCAGATGGAGCTCATGAAGGAGGCAGGCAAGGAGACTAAGCGTGAATACAACCACGAAATCAACGACGACGCTCTTCGTGCTGATGTGCATGAGAAATGCTACGATAAGGCTTATGCCATCGCTAAGGCCGGAAGCGCCGACAAGCACTGGCGTAATGAAAGCTTCAAGGCTATCTGCCAGGAATATATCGACAATCTCCCCGAGATGACTGAGGAGCAGCTCGAAAATTATGATGAGAACCAACGCATCGCAATGGTGAAACGCTATTATCATGATGTAGAGAAAGAGGCTATGCGCCGCTGCGTTCTCGATGAGGGTATCCGTCTCGACGGCCGCAAGACCACCGAGATCCGCCCCATCTGGTGTGAAGTGGATTATCTTCCCGGTCCTCACGGAACTGCTGTCTTCACCCGTGGTGAGACTCAGGCTCTCGTAACAGCTACTCTCGGAACCACTCTCGATGAGAAGATCGTTGACGATGTTCTTAACAAGAGCACTGAGCGCTTCCTTCTCCATTACAACTTCCCTCCCTTCTCTACAGGCGAGGCTCGTCCGCAGCGCGGTGTAGGCCGTCGCGAGGTGGGTCATGGCAATCTTGCACATCGTGCATTGAAGCGCATGTTCCCCGAGAACTTCCCTTATACATGCCGTATAGTTTCTGATATTCTTGAATCCAACGGTTCATCTTCAATGGCTACAGTATGTGGCGGAACGCTCGCCCTTCTCGATGCCGGCGTTCAGATGAAGCGCCCCGTGGCCGGTGTGGCTATGGGTCTTATCTCTGATGAGGGTGCAGTGAAGTATGCAGTGCTTTCAGATATCCTCGGCGATGAGGACCACCTCGGAGATATGGACTTCAAGGTAACAGGTACCACTGAAGGTATCACTGCCACTCAGATGGATATCAAGTGCGACGGTCTTTCTTATGAGATTCTTGAGAAGGCTCTTGAGCAGGCTCGCCAGGGTCGTCTCCATATCCTCAATATCATCAATGAAACTATCCCTGCACCTCGCGAGGATTACAAGCCCCATGTTCCTCGTCTTGTTACTTTGGATATTCCTAAGGAGATGATCGGCGCTGTGATCGGTCCGCAGGGTAAGGTGATCCAGGGTATTCAGGAAGAGACAGGCACTGTCATCTCTATCGATGAGGATGAGAAGACAGGTCTTGGCCACGTTGAGATTGCTTCCAAGGATAAGGCAAGCATCGATGCGGCTCTTGCGAAGATCAAGGCTATCGTGGCTCAGCCCGAGGAGGGAGAGGTGTATGAAGGTACTGTTCGTTCTATCCTTGATTTCGGTGCGTTCGTTGAGTTCATGCCGGGTCGCGACGGACTCCTCCATATCTCTGAAATCTCCTGGGATCGTCTCGATTCAATGGATGCCAGCGGCTTGAAAGAGGGCGACAAGGTTAAGGTTAAGCTTATCGAGATTGATAAGAAGACCGGCAAGTTCCGTCTTTCAATGCGTGTGCTCACTCCCAAGCCGGAGGGTTATGTAGAGCGTGAGGCTCGTCCCCGTCGTGAGGGTGGCGATCGTGCTCCGCGTCGTGATGGCGATCGTGGCCCGCGCCGTGATGGTGATCGTGGTCCGCGCCGCGATGGTGATCGTGGTCCGCGCCGCGACAATGGCGACCGTGGTCCCCGCACATTCACTCCCCGCAACCGCGAATAATCTATAAGCAATATATCAAATAAGAAGCGCTTCGATGAAAATCGAAGCGCTTTTTATTTTACCATTCATATCCTATGTTCACTCCCAATCCATTCAGGGTGACGGATCGTGACCAGGAATTCCAATAATTGGAGGTCAAAAGCTTATAGCTTACTCCTATGTCAAAGGCCTGCTTGGGATTCTGTGAATTGGTGGGAATCCTTACACCCAACGACGGACGGAGATAGAAATATTCCTGATTGGTGAGATAACCGTCGCCAATCTCTATATAATCCTTCCCGGCAAGGAATGAACATCCGACCTTAAGATCGATAAAGAATGACGCACTCTTCGGACTACCTAAATTCACCCTGAAATCCGTAAAGACAGGTATCATCGCTGCCGTTTTAGTAGAAGCATGGTTATAATCAAAATCTGTTCCGGGTGCCCAGTTATTTCCCCATCCATCGTTCTGATGAGCAAAAAGCACATCAACCCCGAGACCTACACCCATATAGAACCAGGAATTATATTGATAACCCTGCGACGTACTGAATTCAAGGAAGTCGGCATCATATTTTCCAAGCGTACGACTATACCCTGCCTCTATCGAACCCTTATACGCTCCTGATCCTGACAAGGCCGGCGAAATCAGCGACTGCAATTGGTTTGCTATCTCATAATATTGAGCCGATGCCGGCACGGCTGAGGCTCCAAGCAATATGGCGATTCCGGCAATCTTTAATGTTTTATTTTTCATAGCATTCAGATATAAAAAATAGTGGATATTATACGAATATAACATCCACTATCAAATTAAAGTTCTTATTTCTATATGTATTCAGCAATAAGCTTATTTAAGCACCCTGCTCATACATATTCCGCTGCTGCTGATTTCACAGCCTCTTCATCTACAATCCATTTGCCGGGATGTTCCGGATCATTGGTCATCTCCACGAAATCCATCACATCGTAGCAGTCAAGATCGGGAGCATCTACATCTATATCGCGGCTATCTTCCACAAAAACTTCCAATGTAGATGGCTTGATACAGAGCTGGGCATTGTCATCATAAGTCTCCTCATCAATGATATACCCTTTCACTGCAGAGCTGATGCGCTCCTCTAATTCTTCACGATTCATATCTTAGAATTTAGGCTCCATCCACTAAAATCTGTTAATGCCAGGGTCGCAGATGTGCCTTGGATATCGCTCTGCAGATTCAGGCGCATAGCGGGCTATGCAACTGAATCAAAGAGCGATAGACAAGGTGCAGCTGCGAGAGGGATGGTATTTTTAATTAAATCAATTTTTTTTAAATATTACATAATGTTAATCCATCTAATAAAATAGTTATCTTTTGTCCGGCTCTTTTTGGCTCAAATATCCTTTTTCATCAGTCGCAACGCAAAGGTTGCTCCTTCTGAAAAAGGATATTTTAGCTCAAAAATAGCCGCCCTGGCATTTTAACATATTTTAGTGGATGGAGCCTTAATCGCGATTGCCTCCCAAGATGCGNAGAAGGAAAAGGAAGAGGTTGATGAAATCAAGATAGAGGTTCATCGCTCCCATTGTAGCAAGCTTGTCGGCAAGAGCCGGATCNAGATTGGCAGCAGCCAACTGCTTCACTTGCTGAGTGTCCCATGCTGTGAGNCCCACAAAAATAAGCACACCTACAATTGAGATCACCCATTCCATTCCNGAACTCTTAAGGAAGATATTCACTACCGANGCAATGATGAGTCCGAAAAGAGCCATGATAAGATAAGACCCTATGCGAGAAAGATCGGTCTTAGTGAAATATCCATACACTGACATCGCACCGAATGTTCCGGCTGTGATGAAAAGAGTATATACGATGGTCCCTAATTTAAATGCAAGGAAAATCGGAGACAACCACACACCCATTATCGCAGAATACACAAGGAAGAGTGCAAGCACGGTGCCNGTGGACATNTTCATCATTCTCACCGGAATCAGGATTGCCATAGCAAACATTGCAATGAGCAAGCCCCAATATACGATACGGTTAGCAAAGAAGAATGATAACGCAGCCGGCGAACTTGCCACGCCTAAAGCGCAGAAAGCCGAAATAAGCAAGCCGATAAACATGCGCACATATACGCGCTTCATCACAGCATTAGTCTGCTGTGCCACGGTGTTTCCACCAAAGCCCCCTCCATAATAAGGAGGAGGAGTTGTAAGTTTTGACTGATCGTAATTCATATATATTTCTTTAAATTTACATTCTCTCCGGCATTTCGATTCCGAGAAGAGCCATCGCNCTCTTGAGAGTGCGGGCCACAACGTAAGAGATCAAGAGACGAAGATCGCGAACCTCCTTGTTCTCCTCGCGAAGGATGGAATAATCATGATAGAACTGATTATACTCCTTGGCAAGATCATAAGCATAGTTGGCTATCACTGCAGGAGAATAGTTTCTTCCCGCCTCTGCCACTACCGAAGGGAAGTCGGCTACTTTCTGAACAAGTGTTGACTCCTTTTGGTTGGGTTCAGCCTTGGGAGTTGCCTCAGGATTGAAATCGCCGGCCTTGCGGATCACGGAGTTGATACGCGCATAGGTGTATTGAATGAACGGACCGGTGTTTCCATTNAAGTCGATCGATTCCTTNGGATTGAAGAGCATNTTCTTCTTGGGGTCAACCTTCANGAGGAAATATTTCAAAGCTCCCAGACCAACCATACGGGCCACNTCNGCAGCCTCCTCTTTCGACATCTCCCCAAGACGGTCGGCCGACATCTCCGCCGCTCCCGACACCATTGTGTCGATCAGATCGTCAGCATCCACCACNGTCCCTTCGCGNGATTTCATNTTACCTTCGGGAAGCTCAACCATACCATANGAGAAATGAGTCAGATCCTTGCCCCATTTGAATCCAAGACGGTCGAGGAGAAGGGAAAGCACCTGGAAATGATAATTCTGCTCATTCCCCACCACATATATCATCTTATCGATCGGATAATCCTGATAGCGGAGCTTGGCGGTGCCTATATCNTGAGTCATATATACGGATGTGCCGTCGGCACGGAGAAGAAGCTTATGGTCGAGNCCGTCGTTTGTAAGGTCGGCCCATACGGATCCATCCTCCTTGCGGAACATTATCCCTTTCTCCAAGCCTCCNAGCACAAGATCCTTACCCTCAAGATAGGTGTCTGATTCGTAATAGATCTTATCGAAATCCACCCCGAGACGCTTATATGTCTCGTCGAATCCGGCATAGACCCATTCATTCATCATCTTCCAGAGCTGACGCACTTCNGGATCGTTCTGCTCCCATTTGCGNAGCATCTCNCGGGCTTCGGCCATGAGCGGAGATTTCTCTTTTGCTTCATCTTCAGAAAGACCCTCTTTCTCCATCAGCTCCTTCACCTCCTCTTTGAAGTGTTTGTCGAATGCCACATAGAAATCGCCGATGAGGTGGTCGCCTTTCTTGCCGGCTTTCTCGGGAGTGACCCCTTCGCCCCATTTCTTCCATGCGAGCATNGACTTGCAGATATGGATACCGCGGTCGTTGACGATGTTGGTCTTCACCACCTTGTGCCCGTTGGCTTTAAGGATGCAGGAGAGAGAGTANCCCAAAAGATTGTTGCGNACGTGTCCGAGGTGGAGGGGTTTGTTGGTGTTGGGAGAAGAATATTCCACCATCACAAGATCCGATTCCGGAGTCTCCTTGCGGATTCCCCAATCCTGATCAGANGCAATGTCATGGAGCAGACCAAGCCAATAGGCGGGGCTGATGCTGAGGTTAAGGAAACCTTTCACCACATTGAATTTCTCTACAGCCTCTACATTTTTCGCGAGCCATTCGCCGATTTCAGTGGCTGTGGTCTCNGGATTCTTATGAGAAGCTTTAAGGAATGGGAAAACCACTACTGTGAGGTCGCCCTCAAATTCTTTCTTAGTGGCTGAGGGGATAGCCTGTTTTTCTTCGATGTCGGCGCCGTAAAGCTCTTTCACTGCCTTTACAACGCCCTGCGCTATGATCGATTCTATCGTCATCTCTATTTATTGTTTACCTTATTTTGACAATTATAATCCTTGCAAGTTTAATAAACTCGTTTAAATCGCAAATTTACAAAAAATTTCCCAAATTCGGAAACTCAAATTCAGGGGCTATAAATAATCTATAAATAATAAGGATAAAAATAAATAATGCGGATAAAAAAAGAGTCTGAACATTTGCTCAGACTCCTTCGCGTTTTTGATAGCGGTTTATGTATCTTTTTTAAAGATTGCGCGTATCCTTGAAGATTACTTCCCTAAGTTGTCGGCCGGTTTGAATTTCACAACCTTGCGAGCTGCAATTGTGATTTTCTCTTTCGTACGAGGATTGACACCTGTNCGCTCGGGTTTCTCCTGCATGGAGAATGTGCCGAAACCGAGGAGCTGAACCTTGTCATCGTTTGCAAGAGCCTGCTCGATTGATTCAAGCACTGCATCTACTGCTGCCTTGGCATCCACTTTGTTGAGCTGCGCCTTTGCAGCCACTTCATTGATTAATTCTGTCTTGTTCATAATCTTATTTTGATATAATTTTTCTGTTGATTATCCTTTTTTTGAGGAATAACGGGTTATAGATTTCTATCGTTTCCCTTTTTNTTCGGCAAATATACATATTAATTGCTGTTTGGCAAACAATTTACATCAAAACTTGCCTATTTTCCTCTATTTTCTTTATTTTAACGCTTTCCTACCCCNTAAAGTTGCTNTTTTAANCCTNTCNNTGCGCTTATNACTATTAAAAATTCTTTATTTGCTTTTTCTCTCCGCGTTATTTTGCTATTTTTGCAAAACATTCCATACTTAGACATAAAAGCAATGAGCAATTTTTTTAAGGAGATCCCTCCTGTCACCAAAAACCTGATTATCGTAAACCTGATAATCTGGCTGGCAATGGTGCTTTTTCCAAGTCAGATCGGCTATTTCATCAACAACCGTCTCGGTCTGCATTACATCGGAGCTTCGCTTTTCAATCCGGCGCAGCTTATCACCTATATGTTTGTCCATTCCACCGACAATTTTCTCCACATATTTTTCAATATGTTCACGCTTTGGATGTTCGGCCGCATCCTCGAACAGGTGTGGGGNTCGCANCGCTTCTTCATCTTCTATATGATATGCGGCATGGGTGCCGGATTGATTCAGGAGGGGGTGTGGGCGCTCACATGGCAGAATGAATATATCTCAGCCATTGCGCCTCAGAACGGNCTCACTTATGAGCATATGAANGATTANGTGGAGGCNGCCCTCGCTCAGGGAGATCAACCGCTCATTAATGCCATGGGGCAATTCAAGAATATGATGCTCGTGGTCGGNGCNTCGGGCGCAATCTATGGCTTGCTGCTTGGTTTTGCTTTCGTCTTCCCNAATATGCCTTTATATCTTTTCTTCATCCCGGTGCCTATAAAAGCGAAATATATGGTGATCGGATATGGAGTGATTGAATTCTTCCTCGGCGTNGGAGGCGCACAATCCACTGTGGCTCATTTCGCCCANCTCGGNGGAATGCTATTCGGTCTGATTCTNCTCCTTTATTGGAAGAAGAAAGGNACCCTCGGAGGCAGGATGTTCTAAATTTGAAGAATGGATATGGCTTTAAAGGAATATATGAAGCGGACTCCTCTCCTGTCGGGCTTGATAGGAGCAAATATCGGAGTCGCTTTCCTGATATGGATCAGCGGCATCTTTTATTCTCCNGTAATGGAAAGCCGCNTGCTCTCTNTCTTGGTGATCCCNTCGGATTGGGGTCTTTTCATCACTCGCCCATGGACTGCGGTGAGCTATATGTTCACACAGTCATCGTTCCTCCATCTCCTCTTCAATATGCTTTGGCTCNTTTGGTTTGGNAGGATTTTCCTTTNCTGCTCANCGGAAAAGAAATTGCTTCTCACCTATCTTGGAGGAGGCCTGGCNGGTGCTGTCTTCTATATCGNAGTTTCCCTTTTGGGCGCAGGAAATCCGGGAGGATTCCTCATAGGATCGTCGGCAGCNGTGCTGGCAGTGATGACAGCCGCTTCCGTGATGGCTCCGAATCTCGAACTCCATATGCTCCTCCTCGGAGAGATAAGGCTTAAATACGTGGCGCTTCTCTGCATTGTCCTTACATTCCTTGGGATAGGCGGNGGGAANGCAGGNGGNTTCTCNGCTCATTTCGGAGGGGTGATTTTCGGCTTGCTTGCNCCTTCAATCCTGAAAGCAAATAGTCCGGCCTCTTTTTCTTCCGGATCTCCGCTTGATTGGATGAGGAATAAATGGCACAAGATGAGGATGAGGACAAAGAAACGCCGCGTTCCNGAGGCTTTTGCCAATCCGAATGAAATTTCGGAAAGGATGCGAAAGACCTCTTCTTCTCTTTCTGATGAGGAGCGACTCGATGAGCTCCTTGACAAAGTAAGAATCTCNGGCTACGACTCCCTCTCTTCTGCCGAAAAACGAGAATTAAATTCAATCTCCTCTCGACTATAGTAACTCAGCNTTCGTAAGCCTCAAACTNAGGGTNAAGCTTGCGAAACTTAAATTTTATAATATGTTCCTACCAATTATTTCGCCGGTGGTGCGTACGGTTCTGCGAATAGCGTCGTTTGTGCTTTATGCCTTGACGCTGCTTGCTGCTTTCGGAGGTCATATAAATCCGTCGTACATCACCTTCCCTGTGTTTTTTGTCACAGCNATGCCCTATTTTGTGATTGCCACATCAATAGTGATTCTCCTCTGGCTCTTATCCGGAAGATTCATCACTGCCGGCATCGGAGTGCTCACTCTTTTCCTTGCATGGTCGCCTGTCACTACGGCCATTCCTTTTCATTTTTCCAAGAAAGCGGAGCCNGGAGCNGTCACTTTCAAAGTGCTGACATATAATATCCTTCATGGCGACGATCAGGAGAAAGGGAACGATGCGCCGGGCAACCGTTCTTTTGAATATGTGATCAATTCCGGAGCCGACATNGTCTGCCTCCAGGAGATGAATAACCTTAACGATCCTAACGAGGTTCATAATCTTGCATCGTTCCAAGACACTCTGCGCAAGGTGTATCCTTATCAGGCAGGATCCACATATACCGACCATAAGGTGCTTTCNAAATATCCCATCCGCCTGCTTAATCATGATGTTTTTTTCGGAGCGGGCGANAATAAATGGTATTCAGCATTTAAGGTTACGATAAAGGGTCGCGAACTNACTCTCATAAATATGCATCTCCCCTCAATGGCTCTCTCCGATCAGGAACGCAATATAGTGAAAGATATTGCCAAGGGGAAAGGGAAAGAGGCAATGGGAGAGCTAAAGGGGCCGATCATGAATAAATTCCACAATAAGACAACCTATCGTGCGGAACTNGTTCAGCGACTGCGCACCACAATCGANAATGTCAACGGACCGNTGATCATCTGCGGCGATTTCAACGATGTGCCTGAATCATGGTGTTATCGTCTCCTCAGAGGAAAGGATCTGCATGATGCATATGTGGAGACATCCTTCGGTCCGCTCGTTACNTATAATCGCCATGCGTTCTGGTTTCATCTCGACCAGATTTTCTATAGGGGTCCGATTGAGGCTCTCAGCGTGAAGAAAGGGAGGATTCGCTCCAGCGACCATTATCCCTTGATCGCAGAATTTGAGTTTACCAACAATTAACAATATATGAACAAATTTGCTACCGTGGCGCTCGGAGCTTTACTCTTCGCCGCCACACCATTTCAGATTATGGCACAGGACACTTCAAATCCTTTCCTGCAGCCCTACACCACCAAATATGGGATTCCGCCTTACGATAAAATCAAGGTGTCGGATTTCATCCCCGCCATCAAGGCCGGAATCGAGGAGCAGGATCAGAATCTTTTCAGCATCACCCGCAATCGCGCTCTTCCGGATTTCGACAACACCATTCTCCCTCTTGAGAATCTCTCTCCTATCCTGGAGCGTGTGTCGGCTGTGTTCTATCACTACGACGGAGCTCTCTCCACTCCTGAATTTGCAGCTATGGCCGAGGAGGCTATCCCCATGCTGAATGAGGCTGCCAATAAGGTGAATCTCGATGAGGCTCTTTTCCAGCGNATCAAGCAGGTGTATGATTCTCGCGACAAACTCAAGCTCACTCCCGTGCAGAAGCGAGTNGTGGAGAAATATTATCGTATGTTTGCCGAGCAGGGAGCTGCCCTTCCGGCCGACAAGAAGGCGGAATTGGTGAAGGTGAACGATGAGCTTTCCAAGCTTTTCATCCAATTCAACAAGAACCTCCTCAACGCCACTAACCAATTTAATGTAGTGGTATATGACAAGGCCGATCTTTCGGGTCTTCCCGAATCATCCATAGCNCAGGCNGCCGANGAGGCTAAGAAACGCGGNTTGGATGGTCTGTGGGTGTTCACTCTCCATGCNCCGAGCCGTCTGCCGGTGCTTCAGTATGCCGACAGCCGCGGTCTCCGCGAGGCTATCTATAAGGGATACACATCGCTTGCTTCTACAGGAGAAAATTCCAATCTTCCTGTGATCAGTCAGATTGTGAAGCTCCGCAATGAGAAAGCAAAAATCATGGGCTTCGATAATTTNGCGCAGATGATGACCTCTCGCGTAATGGCNAAGACCCCTGAGAATGCCACNGATCTTCTCATGAAGGTGTTCGAGCCTGCCGTGGCTCGCAGCCATGAGGAAGTGGCCGATATGCAGGCNATCGTAGATGCTGAGGGCGGGAATTTCAAGATCGCTCCTTGGGATTATTATTACTATGCCGACAAGGTGAAGAAACAGAAGTTTGATCTCGATGAGAATGCAGTGCGCGAATATTTCTCCCTTGAGAATGTGATGAACGGTCTTTTCGACACCACCGAGCGTCTCTATGGAATCAAGATGGTTCCGATGAACGATGCGCCAAAGTATATGGATGAGGTGCAGGTGTTCGATGTTGTGGATTCTAAGACCGGCGAGCATGTGGCTGTCTGGATGTGCGATTATTTCCCTCGCGACACAAAGCGTCAGGGAGCATGGATGGAACAGCTCCAGAGCTGCGGAGTGTTTGAGAATGGAGAGGTGCGCCGTCCTATCGTATATAATGTAGGTAATTTCTCTCGCCCTGCCGGCGATATGCCTGCTCTTCTCACAGTGGATGAGGTGGAGACCACATTCCATGAGTTTGGACATGCCCTTCAGTCGATTCTTTCTCGCGCTCCTTATAAGTCGATTGCCGGAACCAATGTTGACCGCGACTATGTGGAGATGTGTTCGCAGATAAATGAGCATTGGGCTTTCTCTCCTGAAGTGTTGAAACGCTATGCCAAGCATTATAAGACCGGCGAGGCTATCCCCGATTCTTTGATCAACAAACTNAATGCNGCCGGGAANTTCAATCAGGGCTTTATCACAACTGAGCTTGCAGGTGCGGCTCTTCTCGACCTTAAATATGGCGCTCAGCCTGAGGTGGAGGATGTGATTGCTTTCGAGAAGAAGGTGGCTGATGANATTGGAATGCCTGAGGAGATCACTTTCCGTTATCGTTCTCCCTATTTCAAGCATATCTTCGGNGATGATGGCTATGCATCGGGATATTACACATATCTCTGGAGCCAGGTTCTTGAGGCGGATGCATGGGAGCTTTTCCAGCAGAAGGGGATCTTCGACAAGAAGACNGCTGAATCTTTCAAGAAAAATATCCTTGAATCCGGCGACACTGAGGATGCCCTCGTTCTCTTCAAGCGTTTCCGTGGTCACGAGCCTGATACCAACGCTCTGCTCCGTCTCCGCGGATTCGAGAAATAAAGCTTATTTGAAAGGATATATTTTAAAGGCATTCATTTTAAANGCACGAAGCAAAGCTTCGCTACACTTTNAAAAACGCCTGCNGAATAATGATCAACCGGGAGTTTGGA
>JAAVGM010000005.1:35582-58104 GCA_014800245.1 Bacteroidales bacterium
TCCAAACTCCCGGTTTTAGTATGTCNATTTGCTCTGATTATCCGATTGGAGATCTAAATGAACAAGCCTCGGCTTTATNGGCCGAGGCTTGCAAAAGATTCCGACTCACGTCGTGGTCTTTTCTTCTTTCGATTAAGGTCAAAATAATAATCAATTACCCTGTTGCTTGCATGTCTTAATTTTGTTCAAAGATTTTCTTGGTCTTATCTTTGTATATTGTTAACGCAAAATCATGGCTGGAATTCTCCTGCAGACCGCTTGGTCTTTCCGCTGCTTTTGCGTCAGGTTTAATTCCTTTCGGTGTTGCAAAATTACAACGCTTTTCTTCGTTTGCAAAATTTTTACATATGTTATATAACATCATTTTNACAAACNCTTGATAANCTGTAATATAAAGTTGAATATTTTTTATTTATAGTCAAAAAAATAAGGAAGACGGTTATTCGTCCTCCTTATTTTATATATGAAATCAGTATGAATTAGAATGCCACTTTAACAGCCTTCCCGTTTGATACCTTTACAAAGATACCGTTCTCGGGATTCTCCACCTTCATGCCCTGAAGATTGAAATATACAGCTGCATCGNCTGCCACATTGATTGATTCAACACCCGACTTAGGATCTAACGATACTTTCATCTCGTTGGTGGTTACATTAAATTCCACAACATACAAAGCACCCTCTGTTGAATCTGCAATTGTCATCAATGTATCTGAATTGCCTTCAACCACTACGGGAGTGCCAAGCGCAATCTCTTCTCCATTGCAATACCATGAATCTTTCAATCCGTTCCAAACTTTCACTTTGAAGCCCTCAGCATCGATTGCAAGACCGGAAATGACTGCCACGCCCTCTGCATTGGGATTCACTCCCTCTCCGAGCCATTCGTTGAAAGGTCCCTGCACGCTTACATACCAATTTTCGATAGGATCAGGTTCTGCCACTGCCTCAGAGGTAACGACAATCTTGGAAGGGATTGAAGAGCCATTGACATCCGATCCTTCTACAAGAGTGAAGACGATTGTGGTCTTGCCTGAGAAAGCGCCGTCAAAGTTGTTTGCAGAGAAGAACCATGCATCCGCCTCTACGCCGGAGCTGAGCTTATTATCTTCTCCGGCACCGAAATTATAATCCCATGTGCCATCGGTGATCTTCCATTCGCCGGTCAGACCATCCTCAAGTGTAAGGGTATATACATTCCCTTCGCGTGAGAATTTATAATTCTCCTGACCATTAGTCCAGCCGTTGAAACCTCCGACAAGATAGAGATCCTTCTCTTCTGTGACAGGGGGAACGGGGGGATTAGGAGTGTCGCCCTCTCCTGAAACAAGCATAGTCATGGCATCGATGTCGAGAGTGAAAGTATAAGTTCCGGCCTCAAGAGTGAAGTTTGTGCCATTTACCATAAGAGGCATAGCAGTGCCTACAGTGACTTCAGCAGCGTCTGCTGAAGCAAGCCAATCGGTCTGAGAGCCGGTGCTTGCATCCATCTTCTTAATGCCGAATGAGCAAGCAGCCACAGTGGTTTTCTCGCTCACCCATTTGCCCTCTTTCTCAGTGAGATCAAGTGCTCCCCAGGCGTCTCCGCCATCAAAGTTGCCCCACAGACCATAGATATAGGTTGCCTCTACGCCCTGACCTGTGATGGTAAGAGTGGGTGCCGAAGCATCGGCAACATTCAATACGATGTGGGGATTCTCGATATTCTCAGACATAACGATATCCTTAGAATCGCCACCCACTGTGAGCGAGAACTCCTGACCCAAAGTCAGAGGGTCATTACTGCCGGCAGAACCGAAATTGGCAGCAGCATTGGTCCATGTTCCGTCATTGATTTTGAAGCCTGAAGTCAACGTGCCGTTGTAGTCGAGTTCATAGGTGGTGGCATCCTTTTCTGTAAATTTGCATGTCGGATCTTTTTCGGTCCATTCATTGAACCCGCCGATTAGATAATAATCAGCTGCATTTGCAGAGAGAGCGATTGCCGCAGCGGCAAGCGCACAGTAAAGCTTTTTCATTAATTGTAATTATTAAGGTTAATATTTATGTTAAGCCGAATATTAAAATTAAAGCTGTTAAGCCCTTGTTAAGTTGCTGTTAAGCCGTTAAATTTTTGGCAAATTTAGATATTTTTTCTTAAACCCACAATATTTTTTATTATTTTTCATCTTGTTTTTACCTGACCCTCTATTATTTCGCATAATGAAGGGATTATTAAGCAGCTACGAATAATTAATCGATATTACAAAATATCCTCAGGGAGAAAAACGTTAAAAGGATATGAAAGATTTTGCAGCCATAGATTTTGAAACGGCCAATGGAAAAAGGTCGAGCGTTTGCAGTGTGGGGATCGTAGTGGTAAGAGACGGAAAGGTGGCCGACCGCTTTTATCGCCTTATCCGCCCCTATCCTAATTATTATACAGCACAGACCACAGCCATACATGGACTTACCCGCACCGACACTTATGATGCCAACCCCTTCCCCGAAGTATGGAAAGAGGCGGCTCCGCTTGTGGAGGGTCTCCCTTTAGTGGCACACAACTCCCCCTTCGATGAAGGATGCCTTCGAGCTGTGTTCGATGCGTATGAGATCCCCTACCCCGGATATAAATTTCATTGCACATGTCGCGCTTCGCGTCAGATTTTCGGCAAGGAACTCCCGAATCATCAATTGCANACNGTCGCTGCCCGATGCGGTTTTGATCTGGAGCACCATCATCATGCCTTGGCCGATGCTGAAGCTTGCGCACACATATGGCTTGCCCTGACAGAAGGATTGCATCTGCTTTAACCCATNNTAATNACCAACCATAATGGCTAACAACCTTTTGTCTTTTTCCCAATTTTTTTGTAACTTTGCAAAAAGCAGAATACTTAATGACCGACGATCTTTTCAACCCAGAAAATCAGACTCCGGACNCCGAGGATAACGATATCGTAACCACTAATTCCTCCGCCGGAAATTACAACGAAGATGCAATCCAGACTCTCGACTGGAATGAACATATACGCCGCCGACCGGGTATGTATATCGGNAAGCTCGGCGACGGAACTCATGCCGATGATGGTATTTATGTGCTCGTGAAGGAGGTGGTAGATAACTCTATCGACGAATTCAATATGGGTGCAGGAAAGCGCATTGATATCACCCTCTCCGAAGAGGGGGAAGTGACCGTGCGCGACTATGGCCGTGGAATCCCCCTCGGCAAGGTGAAGGAGGTGGCCTCAAATATCAATACCGGTGGTAAATTCGACGGCGAGAACTTCAAGAAGTCGGTCGGATTGAATGGTGTGGGTCTGAAAGCTGTCAACGCTCTATCCACATATTGCCAGGTATCCTCGATGCGCGATGGAAAGATGGTGGAAGTGGAATTCGATCGCGGAAAACTGCTGCGTCAGTCGGATATCACCGACACGAAGGAGCCGAACGGAACTTTCGTGAAATTCACCCCCGACAACGCCCTCTTCCAGAACTATAAGTTCAATCCGGAGTTTGTCGAGACTATGGTGAAGAATTACACCTATCTCAACACCGGCCTTCAGATTTTCTATAACGGAAAGAAATATCTTTCGCGTCACGGACTCCTCGACCTCCTCAAAGACAACATGACCTCCGATCCCCTCTACCCTATCATCCATCTTGAAGGGGAGGATATCGAGGTGGTGCTCACCCACACTGCGCAATATGGCGAGGAGTATTATTCCTTTGTCAACGGTCAGCACACCACTCAAGGAGGAACTCATCTTTCTGCTTTCCGCGAGCATGTGAGCCGCACAATCAAGGAATTTTCAGGTAAGGGATTTGAATTCTCGGATATCCGCAACGGCATGGTGGCGGCAGTGGCTGTCAAGATTCAGGAGCCGGTGTTTGAAAGCCAGACTAAAACCAAACTCGGATCAAAGACTGTGGCGCCCAACAGCGAACTGACAGTCAATAAGTTTATCGGAGATTTCATCAAGAAGGAGCTCGACGATTATCTTCATAAGAATCCGGAAGTGGCGGATGCGATGCTGCGCAAGATTGCCGCGAATGAGAAGGAGCGCAAGGCTATGGCAGGCGTAGCCAAGCTTGCCCGCGAGAAAGCAAAGAAGGTGAGCCTCCATAATAAGAAGCTGCGCGATTGCAGAGTCCACTATAACGATTCGCGCAAACCTAACGCCAAGACGGAGGATCGCCGCGATGATTCGGCAATCTTCATCACTGAGGGTCTGTCGGCTTCGGGAACCATCACAAAGGTGAGGAATGCCGAGACACAAGCTGTCTTCTCTTTGAGAGGAAAGCCTCTCAACTCTTTCGGTATGACTCAGGAGGTGGTGTATAAAAACGATGAATTCAATCTCCTTCAGGCGGCTCTAAACATTGAGGATGGAATCGAAGGGTTGCGCTATAATAAGGTGATAATAGCCACGGATGCCGATGTTGACGGAATGCATATCCGATTGCTCATTCTCACATTCTTCCTTATGTTCTTCCCTGATCTGGTGAAGAAGGGACATGTGTATATCCTCCAGACCCCCCTATTCCGAGTGAGGGATAAGAATTCCACACGTCGCACAAAGAAGAAACCGAAACGCAAGTCTGTCAAAGCCGGCGAGGAGACCGTGGAAGCTCCCGAAGAGAAGGATACTATTTATTGCTATTCCGATGCTGAGAGAGAAGCGGCTATTGCCCGATTCGGGAACAACGCTGAAATCACACGATTCAAAGGTCTGGGTGAGATCAACGATGCGGAGTTTGCTGAATTTATCGGTCCGGAGATGCGTCTCGACCGTGTGAAACTAAAACGCGAGGATGCTGTGGATAAGCTCTTGGAATTCTATATGGGTAAAAACACTATGGATCGCCAGAACTTTATCATCAACAACCTCGTGATTGAAGACGACTCCGAAATTTAACCACTACTCCGCAATTTAATCATATGGCTAATAAGACTGCTCTCTTTGCCGGATCTTTCAATCCTTTCACGCTCGGACACCTCCGCATCGTGGAGCGCGGCCTCGCCATTGCCGATTGTGTGGTGGTGGGTGTGGGCTATAATATCAATAAGCCGGTGCCCGGCAATCTCGAATCCCGTTTGGATCAGATCCGAAAGGCTGTGGAGCCCCTGAATAAACCATCGGAGGGGAAGTCGGTCTTAGTAAAGGAATATGGAGGTCTCACGGCGGATTTTGCACGCCGGATTGGAGCCGATTTCCTTTTGCGTGGCATCCGGAGCGTGGGTGATTTCGAATATGAGCGCAATCTTGCTGATGTGAATCTGAAGGTGCTCGGAATCGATACGGTGATTCTTTGCGCGGAGCCGGAGTATAGCTATCTCTCCTCTTCGGTGGTGAGGGAACTGGATGCCAATGGATTCGACACATCCCATCTTCTCCCTTGATTCCCTGAGTCTCTCCTGAAAAGATCCCCCTCTCTCCCGGATTTATAAGTGCGAAAGCCCTAACAAATTAAAGATGAAGAAAAGAACTATTTATATACCCCTTCTTATGGCTCTTATTGCGGGAGCCGGATTGCTGCGTGCCCAGATGCAGATGCAGCCTCAGCACAAATTGGCTATGGCGGAGAGCGCCATCTCTCAGCTTTATGTGGATACCCTCAATGAGGAGAAGCTTGTGGAGAGTGCCATTAAAGGGATGCTCGAAGATCTCGATCCTCATTCTTCCTATTCCAATCCGCAGGAAACCAAAGAACTGAATGAACCTTTGGAAGGAAATTTCAGCGGAATAGGTATCACTTTCAATATGAATAAGGACACGCTATATGTGATTTCGACTGTGGCCGGAGGTCCTTCGGAGCGTGTGGGTGTTTTGGCCGGCGACCGCATAATTTCGGTCAACGATACTTCTATTGCCGGAGTAAAGATGAAAAATTCCGATATCATGAAGCGTCTGCGCGGCCCGAAAGGAACTAACGTGGATGTGAAGGTGCTTCGCCGTGCGGCTGGACAGACCGATACCGTGGATTTCCGTATCACTCGCGCCGACATCCCCATCTATAGTGTGGATGCAGCTTATATGGTGGATCCGGAGACGGGATATATCCGTATAAATAAATTCGCTGCCGACACTCATAAGGAGATGGCGGCTGCCCTCAAGGATTTAAAGAAAAAGGGGATGAAGTCGCTTATCCTCGACCTCGTGGATAATGGGGGCGGTTATCTCAATGCTGCGGTGGATATCTTGGGAGAATTTCTCGAACCCGGGAAATTAGCCGTATATACTGAAGGCAACAAATCTCCTCGCTTTGATTTCAAGACCGATCCCCAGGGATCCAAACCGCTTTTTGGGGATGGACGATTGGTGGTGATGGTGAATCAATACAGCGCTTCGGCTTCTGAGATCACTTCGGGTGCGATCCAGGATTGGGACCGCGGTGTGATCGTAGGTCGTCGCACATATGGAAAGGGTCTCGTGCAGCGTCCGATCCCCTTCCCCGACGGTTCGATGATACGCCTTACCGTGGCTCATTACTACACCCCTACCGGCCGCGACATTCAGAAGCCATATGTGAAAGGGGATCAGAAGGCTTATGCTATGGATATCCTCGATAGATATAACCATGGAGAGCTGATGCATCAGGATTCGATTAAATATATCGATTCGCTGAAAGTCAATACTCTCCGTCTGAACCGACCGATCTATGGAGGCGGAGGAATCTCTCCGGATAAATTTGTGCCGCTCGATACCACTGAATTCACAAAATATTATCGCGATGTGCAGGCCAAGGGGTGCATCAACCAGTTTGCAATCAATTTTGTGGATGAAAACCGAAAGGCCATCCTCGCCAAATATAAGACAGATGATGATTTTCTGGCCCGCTTTAAAGTGACTCCCGATATGCTCGATCAGCTTTATGCCATGGCGGAGAAAGAGGGAGTGGCGAAAAACGAGGAGGAAGCCGAGCGCAGTCGTCCGCTTTTCGAAATGATTGTCAAAGGGCTTATCGGTCGCGACGTGTATGATCAGGCCACATATTTCAAGGTGTTCAACGAACACGACCCGATCTTCAAGGAAGCATACCGTCTGATAAAATCTTCAGATTATAATCAGCTCCTGTCCGCTCCCCAATAAGCGTTCAGACATCAGCTCTTTAATAACCATTTATTATCAGCTTCCAAAGCCAGACTGAAAATAATGAAACCATCCGCTATAACTTTTCTAACATCCGCTTTAGTATTAATCCCGGCTCTCTCCCCCCTATATTCTTCGGCTCAACGATTCAGACATGTTGAGCCGAAGAAAACTGTGTCGATGCCTCGCGTTGAGGCTGATCCTGAGGTGCAACCTGACACAATCGATATTATTCCTCGTTCGGTGGAGGAGATCTTGGAATCAATCACGGTGGATCCCTCGGCACCCGATATGAATCTTTTCGGAATGCCTAAGATATTCATGGGCTATCGGAAAATCGAGCCCCCTAAAGCTTATGAACTGAAAGATTCGCTTCTCTCTCATGACCTTTTCCATAAGATATATCATCAGCAGGTGCCCGACACTATCGAGCGCGTGGTATATACCGTGGTGAAGGAGGAAGAGAATCCATGGGACTTGGCTGAGCTTCCCGACATGCCGGAGACCACGCGGGATTCAATCATTATCCGCGAGGCAGTGATGCCCGAACCGATGTCGTATATTATCACGGGAGAGGTGGTGCCTGAATGGCTTTCAAGAGGAAAAGATTCTTTCCGACGCCAGATGGACATGCAGTATATGAATATGATTTACACTCCTGCGCAGGAAAACTATGCATATTGGACTCTACCGGTGCCTCCCACTTTGCCGCCGGATGATTATAGCTACGCCGGATTCCTGCGCCGACAAAATATCGTTGTCAATACAAATTCGGCTGTGGTGTCGGAAGTGGAGATAGAAAAGAAACATTGGCTTCATGTTGTGAATTTCGGTGTGCAATTCTCACAGGCCTATCTTTCAAAAAACTGGTATCAGGGGGGCAACGACTACCTTTCGCTGGTAGGCAATTTCTTCTGGGATGTGCAGCTCAATCCGGTGTATCATCCTAACCTGATGTTCCAAAGCACGTTAAGCTACAAATTGGGTGTTAACTCCACAGATAATGAAGAAACTCATCAGCAATATTCAATATCAGTGGATGAATTCCAGCATAACCTTAAGTTCGGTTATCGTGCGGCTCATAACTGGTATTATTCTGTCACCACTCAATTCAAGACCCAGCTTCTCAACTACTATCCCATCAATTCCTCCACGCGCACTGCCTCTTTCCTCACCCCCGGCAACTTGAATGTCGGTGTCGGTATGACCTATTCAAAACAGAATGCGAAGAAGACTATGACTTTTAATGCGTCGATCTCTCCGCTTTCCTACAACCTCAAGACGGCAATCGACCCGAAAGTGAATCATGGTCAGTTTGGCATGGAGCAGGATGAGAAGACCCTGAGCGAATATGGTAGCTCGGCGGAGTTGACTTTCAATTGGGATCTTCTCAGCAACATACATTATCGTACGCGCCTTTTCCTTTTTACGGATTATAGGGATAACAGCAATGCTGATTGGCAGAACACTTTCGAATTCCAGTTCAGCCGTTTCTTCTCAACACAGCTCTATATCAACCTGCGTTATGACTCCACTGCCGACAAGGATAAAGCTCCTAAATGGAACCGCTGGATGATGAAGGAGCTGCTTTCGGTGGGTCTGTCCTACACTTTTTCCACCAAGCAGTAATGAGGACAGCAGTATTAATCGTAATCATATGTATCAGCTGGGCTTGCCGGGCTGAGAAAATTTCCGATATGGGGGCTGCTCTCGATTTTTGTCGGGAGCGTCCCCTTGACTATATAGAGGGGATTTGGGAGTTTCCGGAGGATAATACTGTGGTTTTGATTAAGAATGCCGACCGCAAAAGACGCATCTACGATCTTATTATAGTATCTTCGCCTGATTGCCGTCTGAATGCCGGCGACAAGATCGGAGAGATGAAAGGGACCATTGATTCCAAGAAATTCCATCTCTCTCTTTTCACCCGATTGCGAAACGGGATTTTTTCCGACCCGGAGAATTGCGCAGCTACATTCAGCGATTCGGAGGGGGCGATTCGTGTAGAGAAGAGGAAAGTGAAGTTCTCGCTGCGTCTTTCTCGTTTTCTCCCTAAATTCTGGAGGGTGTTGTCGCTTTTCTCTATCGACAATCCCACTGAGAAACTTCCCAAGGGATTGATAAGACTTTACCCTTCATCTGATGGGAATGGTCTTGAACGATCCAAACCTATATATCTATGAGCTTAAGCTGACTCAAATTAGAATCCATATTAATAAAATTCGATTATACCATGGCTCGACTCCTACCTTCCCTGATATCCCTTTTTATAATTCTACTCCCCTCTTCTATTGCTGAAGGGAGAAAGATCGGATATAAACTTCCATCGAAAGAAACAGCAAAAGAGAAAGCGGAAAAGGGATCTAAAGGCACTTTCAAAGTGGAGATTCGGGAAGAGGGTCAATCTATCAATGTAAATGGGGATTCAATTTATTCGGATACCCCCTCGGATGCCCGATATTCAAGGGAGAATATAGAATTTACAGGTTTCGACAAGAAGCTNAANAGCAATTCGGAATCNTTTTTCATCACCAATAAGACACAGCATNTACTAACCGGTGTGGATCTAACCATAGATTACCTCACCCCTGACGGACGACAATTGCATAAGAAGTTCTATCACATCAATTGCAACATTCCTGTCGGCGAGACTCGCAAAACNGATATAAAATCTTGGGACACCCAACGNTCTTTCTATTACGTAAAGAGCGCTCCGACACGTGCCGACGGCTCCCCCTTCATTGTAAAGTTCTATCCCTCTGCAATCTATCTTAAGTATTGAAGTTATAACCTATATTCCCTTATTGTAACGATCCCAGAGAAAAACGATTCCGTAGGATATGGATGCCACAAGAAGGAATCCGAACATGAACTGATAGCTATTGCTCATCTCGGCTGTGATGAAAATTGCCATCAAGGGCGCTTTGATAGCTCCGGACATCACTCCGGCCATTCCTAACAAAGCATAATTCTCTACAGGAAGGGATAGCCCGAAAAGAGAATTGACTATCAATCCAAAGAGATACCCGGCAAGGCATCCGGCAAAAAGAGTAGGCGCGAAATCTCCTGCCACTCCTCCTCCATTGATTGTGCATGCCACCATTATCCCTTTCAGAATCAATACTCCCGCCAAAATCACCATGAGAAGTTCAGTCCCGGTCAGTCCGCTATAAAAAGGATCATATGTGAGTAGTTCCGCCGGATGACAGTTGATCACTTTATCCACTATCGAATACCCCTCGCCAAACAGAGATGGGAAAAAGAAGATTGCCACGGATAAAACCACACCACCTATCAAAGCACGAAACCAGGGATTTGATACTGAATTCAGAAAGTTTCCGGCCGATCGTTGCGACCATCTGTAATATATGCAATATGCTCCGCAAAAAAGCCCAAGCAATGTCATCCAGAGGAAATTAGAGGGATCGAAGGAGATATAATCCACAAACTTGAGGTCGAATGAAAATCCACCGAATGCCAAGGCCGTGCACGAGGAGATCAGACATGCCGCTATCAAGGCTATCACGGGAAGCGTGGTGAGTTCGAGTCCAAGCACCTCTAATGTGAAGAGGGCCCCGCCTACCGGAGATTTGAATATTCCTGCTATTCCCGCGCCCGCGCCTATGCTGACGAGAAGGCGGAACCAACGAGGATCGATATGAAGCCACCGCGCAAAATTGCTCGCAATCGCCGCCCCTGTGTAGGCACTCGGTCCCTCGGCTCCGGCAGAACCTCCGCAACCGATAGTGATCGAACAGCCGATAATATTAGTGTACATCAGATTGCTCGGAAGATTGTATTTCCAGTTTGCAAGATCGTTCTTTATAATGGCTGTACCATGGGATAGATCCTCCTTTAATATATATCTTTGGAAAATCATGGCGATAAATATACCTAACATCGGAAGCCCGAGATAGCGAAGATTAGAGAGCTCGCCATCCATCCCGATCATTACAAGATCTCCAACCCATTTTATACATTCCTTCATAAGGAAAGTGGCTAATCCTGTCACAATGCCTATCGCAATTACAGCTATAAGCAATTTATTACCGTTCGCTTTTGTCGGCGCACCCTTTCCGGAGGTCTCAAGTGGCGCCGACTGAGGAGTATTAGTTGTGGGGTTTATAGTGGTGGGCATAATCAGTTCTTTTATTATTATTAAGAGTTTTTTAACAAAATAGTTCACAAATCTACTCGTTAATATTAACAAAATAATCAACCGATATGAAACGACTATTTAATCTGAATATATTCAAACGCTTATTTTTCGCCGGATTATTTTCACTTTGCTGCTTCTCCATTTCTGCAAGAGGCGATAGCGAAGAGGAGATATCCCCCTCCGCTCCCTATTATTCGGCTATAATCAAGATAGATTCGGAGGATGCTTTGGATCGTCTTCACAATGAAGGGGTGAAGATTCTTCGACGCAGAGATAATCTGGCGTTATGTTTTGTGCCTCGTGCCAAGGAAACCACCGCTCAGACAGCTCAGAAAATAAAGAGCCGCAACAAGGGGGTGGTGAAAGTAGAGAAAGGTCGCCGCGTAACGCCTTCCATGGACAAGGCTCGCCAATGGTTTGATGCAGAATTCATCCATTCCGGCGAATCTCTCATCCAACCCTACACGGGGAAAGGAATAGTGACCGGAATCTGCGATCTCGGCATAGATCCCCTCCATATATCCTTTCTTGATGAAGAGGGAAATCCAAGAATCAAAAGAGTGGTGCAATATAAGGAAGGATCAGGAGAACGAAGCGTGCTCGAAGGGAAAGCGCAGTTTGCTGAATGGAAAACGGATACCCCTGACAATTGGCATGCCACCCATGTGGCGAATATAATGGCCGGCTCCTACGGCAGTTATAAAGGGATGGCTCCGGAATCGGATATTGTCATCACTACTTCTCAGCTTACCGACGTCGGGCTGCTATGTGGAGCTGAAGATATCCTGGATTATGCTAATGAAAATGGCAAACGAGCTGTGATAAATATGTCGATGGGTAATTACACCGGTCCGCATGATGGCTCTTCTCTCTTTTCTCAATATCTCGACAAGATTGCCGAGGAAGCTATTGTGGTGCTTTCTGCCGGCAATGGAGGGGACGCTGCTATCACACTCCCTTTTGATTTCACGGAGGAGAACAGATCCGCACCCTTAGCTATTTACAGCACAGATTGGTTGCAGTATAATCCTTATGGAATGGTGGATATATGGAGCAGGGATGACACTCCGGTCAGGGTGCGTCTCTCTATTCAGGATTCGGATAATGGAAAGATCGTGGCGGAATATCCTTGGCAGGAACTTCATGGCGGCGATATGTATATTTTAGCTTCTGATTCGGAGGCGGCTCCGCCTATTGAGGATGCTGATGTAATGATTGATGAATCGTTTGCTGAAATCTTTTCGGGATGGTTTGCCATTTCGGGGGAGATAGATTCTGAAAATGGAAGATACCATTCCGTCATGGAATTTGATGCACACACGGATATCATGTCGGAAAGAGGGAAATGGGCACGCTATATACCCATTGTAGAAGTTTCCGGCAATCCGGGAACCCATGCAGATATCTATGCTGATAATCAATACACTGTATTCAGAAGAGTGCCTGGTGGTCCTGCACCCGGCTCTACACTGTCGTTCAGCGATTTGGCTTGCGGAGAGAATGTGATCAGCGTGGGGATGTTTGTAAATCGTAATATTTCGCCTCTCGCTGCAGGAGGCGAAACATCAACTGACTTCACTCCCGGCACAGTGTCGAAGTATAGCAGCTACGCCCATCTTGCCGACGGAAGAGTGATGCCTCTGACTGTGGCGCCGGGACATACTGTAATCTCTGCCATGAGCCGTTTTTATAATGAAGCGCATCATAATGAGACAATCAATGCGGAGGAAGTGGTTGATGGAGTGACTTATTCATGGGCCACAAATTCCGGCACTTCGATGTCGGCGCCTTACACTGCCGGAGTTATTGCCTGCTGGCTTGAGGCGCTGCCGGGACTAACTTCCACTCAGGTGATGGAGATAATCGAAGCCTCCAACCGACAGGATTTCCCGAATCAGGATAATCCGAGGAATGGCCGCGGATGGCTGGATCCGCTCCAAGGGTTGAAGTATGCCCTAACCTCTTTTTCGGGAATAAATAATATTTATGGGGATTCGCTCTCAGGGGAAGGGGATGCTTCTGATATGCGCAAACTGACGTTCTCTCGAAATGAATTGACTCTTTGGAATCCGGAAGGAAGAGAATCGGAGATTAGAATCTACGATTTTGCCGGAACTCTGATGGCTTCTTTCAGATCTTCTGCCGCTGCCGAAACAATCTCCCTCTCTTCTCTCTCCAAGGGGATTTATATCGCCAATATCTCAGGATCCTCAATTCATCTTAAATTTAAGTTATAGTTTCCAACTTCCGCAAAACGGCCCAAGGCTCGTTGCCTTGGGCCGTTTTTAAATTATCTCGTAGTTATATTTATCTGAATCTTTAATCTTATCTGCTAAGATTCTTCGATACGCTGAACACATATCGGCTGCCGTCGGTGAAATCTTTTTCAAGATAGAGTGTGCTGTCGATAAGAAAGGCGCAAAGACGACCAAGGAACAGACCGCTGTCGTCATGGTCCATAGCTTTCTCCATACTGATGAAGTTGTCGAACATCACATCCTCATTACCCTCCGGAACATATACGCTCGAATTGGTGAAGACAAACTCTACTCTGTCATTATTCTGATTCTCCCTTACTTCAAAACGGATCACCCCTCCTTCTGCTACACGGTTGGCTGCAAAGAAAAGATGACGGAGAGTATATTCCAGACACTCCTTATCTGTGCGCAACTCTATGTCGTGGTCAGGATAGATGAATTCCAACTCAGCATCTGATGTCTTCTCTACAATAGCACGGGCGGATTCATCATCAATAACCTGAGTCACGCTGACAGGCCGGATATATTTCATACGATCTTTCTTCCCTATCGAGGCGATATAGAGGATATCGTTCATAATATATTGAACCATATCGAGAATCGAATGCGAACGCTTGCGACGTGAAATCACCTTATGGTTCATCACATTCACGCGTTTCTCTGATTCTTCGTGAAGATAATCGTGATATTGCTTGTTCTTAAGATAAAGACATTCTTCCGAAAGAGCATCTACAAACTCCCTTAATTTCACAGAGGCTGCGCGATATCTCATCCATACGAAAAGCAACACGAACAGAAGCACTGCGAAGATGAGCCATCCTACCATAACAAACGACATCATTCTCTGATAGGATTCCTTCTCCTCTTTCTGCTTTTCAATTTGCAAATGCGCGTTGTCGGCCTTGAGTTCGTTCACACGGGTGCGGATATCCAATTCTTTTGCACGATCCGAACTGCTCGATGTGTCGCGTTCCACAAGCAAATCGTTATACATCTGCAATGCCTCAATCTGCAAATCTTTGTCGCCGACACCTTCGGCAGCTGTCTTGAGCCACAGCATAAGACGGCGGCGGCGAGCAGGCTGCTCCTCCACCTGAAGAGTCTTTTTTATAATAGGAATTGCGGTCTTGTAATCCTTGGTGGCCATCGAATATACAAGACGGCCGAGCTGAGTGTTCCCCTCAGTGCGCTGCACATCCTCGTCCTCTATTACATACGACTGTATCTTTGAATAATAATCCTCTATCTCTTCCGGAGTCAGCACCTGGAAATTGCTAAGCATACGGCGATAGATGATATATTTGTTGGCCGAATAATTTCGATATTTGCGCCCCTCGTTATGATATTTCTTTTCCAATCCGTCTATCACCTTCAGCAACTGACGGTCGGCTTCCACGGCCTCCTTCTGATTTCCAATGGTGGTGTAGATATTAGCCGATTCAGTAAGAAGGATATTATTTAGCGCATAAAGCTGGAAATTCGCTTGATTCATGCGCTCTTTCAGCATCCCGACATATTCGCCGAGCAACGGACCCTGAACTCCGCTGTTGGTGAGATATTCCACAATGGTGAATAATCGTTGCACTCTCAGATTCAATGCCAGATTCTTTGCATCAGGCTCCTGAGAAATAAGCTCCACTATGCGATCCTCTATTTTCTTGGTATCGGCATGGCGTGCCTCTCCTGCCACCTTGCGCATACGGATGAAGAGAGCGGTCTCCTCCTGCTCCTGACTCTGAGGGATTCGCGCCACCTCCTCATTAAGCGCACGGAACACGGAATCCGGATTGTCGAAATAATTAGCAAGCTGACTGAGCTGGCGAAGAAGATCAAGCTGTACATCTATTCTCCCGGTGCGCTCTGCCAGTGCATAGAGCTTATCGGAATAAGGAAGCTTCTCCTTGCGAGGTACAAGATCAAACAGATTATAGAGTATGCGCACAGAATCTTTCTGCGTAGCGGCAGCGGTCAGCTCCTGATTAAGCTGACGCTCTATTTCATCAACCCTCTTTGCATCGGCATATACATTGCTTGTGCCCAACACAAAAAGGAACAGAGGAAGAAGAATTTTTTTGATCATCGGTTAGCCAATATTCTTTATGAATCCGGAGAGACTCCAAGGGAAACTCTCCTCCAAATTCTGGATTGTTTAGTTTGTTTTTAACACTTGTTTTATAGTCAACTGCAAATTTAATTATTTTTGCGTATTTTGGCAATATATTTAAGCAAAATATTCTTCTATTTTTACGTTAAATATATTAACTTTGCATTGAAGATGTACCTACTTCTTCATTCGATAGAAATACTCAAATCCTAATCTAATTAATTTTTATATTCTTACATTCTTACATGACATCAAAGAATATTTCCAAGATTATGGCATTCATGATGCCGCTCTGCGCCATAAACGCCGCAGTGCCTGTTTCAGCTCAGAGCGATTATGACGCTCAGTTTCTTACTTGGCCTACATATAATGGAGAAGACCTCGAATTGACCGTGAAGGACAACATCACTCATTTCCGTCTCTGGAGCCCCAGCGCTGACGAGGCGGTGGTGAATCTCTACGACAATGGCAACACCGGCGCTCCTTACGCCACTCTCAACATGAAATATGAGCCGGCCACCGGTACATGGCACACTGCCGTGCCTGAAAAGCTTTACGGCAAGTTCTATACTTTCCGCATCAAGCATAATGACAAATGGCTCGATGAGACTCCGGGCGTTTGGGCAAAGGCTGTTGGCGTGAATGGCAAGCGTGCGGCTATCATCGATTTCAATACCACCAACCCTGCCGGTTGGAATGAGGATAAGGGTCCAGAGGTGAAGAATTTTTCTGACGTGATTGTGTATGAGATGCATCATCGCGATATGTCGATGCACCCCTCTTCCGGAATAGCGAACAAGGGTAAATTCCTTGCCCTCACCGAACCCGGTACCACTTCTCCGGAGGGCGAGAAGACCGGCATCGACCATCTCAAGGAGCTTGGTGTGACTCATGTGCATATCCTCCCTTCGTATGATTATAATTCTGTTGACGAGGCCAATCTCTGGACAAACACTTATAATTGGGGATATGATCCTTTGAATTACAATGCTCCGGAGGGTTCTTATTCCACTAACCCTTCCGACCCTGCCACTCGTGTGCGCGAGATGAAGGAGATGGTGAAGGCTCTTCATGATGCCGGAATCGGAGTGATTATGGATGTGGTGTATAATCACACTGCTGAAAATGATGGTTCTAATTTCGAATTGACAGCCCCGGGGTATTATCATCGTCATCGCAACGACGGTTCTTATTCGGATGCGTCGGGTTGTGGTAACGAGACTGCTTCCGACCGCAAGCAGATGCATGATTATATCGTGAATTCAGTGAAATATTGGGCAGATGAATATCATATCGACGGTTTCCGTTTCGACCTCATGGCGATTCATGACACTGAGACAATGAACGATGTCGCTGCTGAGCTTAAAAAGATCAACCCCTCTATCTTCGTTTATGGCGAGGGATGGACTGCCGGAGACTCCCCTCTTGCTATTGAGCGTCGCGCGCTGAAGGAGAATGTAAGCAAGATGAAGGATATAGCTGTATTCTCGGATGATCTTCGCGATGCTGTGAAGGGACATTACACGGATGCCGCCGATCGCGGCTTCGCCACCGGCAAGCCGGGATTGGAGGAGACTGTCAAGATCGGTATCGTGGCTGCCACTCCTCATCCGCAGGTGAATTTCAAGAATGGCAATAATTCCAAATTCCCTTATGCCTCTTCTCCTGAGATGATTGTGAATTATGTCTCTTGCCACGACGACCTTTGCCTCACTGATAAACTTCATAAATCTATGGAGGGCGAGCCGGAGGAGAACATGCTTTCTGCCGCCAAGCTGGCGCAGACTATCGTTTTCACTTCTCAGGGCACTCCTTTCATGTTTGCCGGCGAAGAGGTGTTCCGCGATAAGAAGGGTGTTCATAATTCCTATAATCAGCCTGATTCAATCAATGCAATCGATTGGTCGAACAAGGCTAAATATCGCGATCTCTTCAATTATTACAAGGGATTGACTGAGCTTCGCAAGGCTCATCCTGCTTTCCGCATGACTAATGCTGATGATATTGCGAAGAATCTTGTGTTCGACAAGATTGATTCGAAGAAGACTCCCAACCTGATCTCTTACTCTTTGAAGAATCATGCCAATGGCGACAGCTGGAAGGAGATCAAGGTGGTGTTCAATGGGGCATCAAAGCCGCAGGAGGTAAATATCAAGGGTGGCAACTGGAAGATTGTGGCTGCTGAAGGCTTGATCTCTCCGAATGGCGGTCTTGGCCTCTTCAATGGCGGCAAAATCACCCTCCCCGCCTATTCCGCTCTTATCCTTGCGCAGGAATAAAAGCTTTGCTTAGATAAAATTTTTAAGATTATAGCAGCTAAGATAAAATTCTTAAAGAATATAAGCTCCTAAGAAATTTATTTCGGGCTTCCATCCTCAACACAGTGTTGAGGGCGGAAGCCCGAAATTATTTTATAGAAACTCAAATATCTTAATAAGCTTAACCCTTACAATATCGGCGCCACAAGCCTTACGATGGATTCTATCGTGCGCTGAAGGCGAGGGCGTTTAAGCCAGCTGTTGAGCCTTACTTTCGTGCATTTTGAAAGATCCTCAAAGAAGATATCGCGCATGGCTCGGTTAGTTTCCCGATCATAAATCAGGAGATTCGCTTCAAAATTATTCTCGAAGCTCCGGAAATCAAAGTTGGTGGAGCCTGCTGTGACAAAAGTTTCATCCACCACCATCGATTTTGCATGCAGCATCCCCGGATCGTAAAGATATATCTTTATTCCGGCTTTCAAACATTGGGTCACGTATGAGAATGAGGCGTATTGCAACATCCGCGAATCGCTCTTTCGCGGTATCATTATCCTCACATCCACATTCGAAAGAGCCGCAGCTTCAAGGGCATGCAGCAACCCATCTGTAGGAAGGAAATAAGGGGTCTGGATATAGATAGATTTTGTGGCCGCTGATATCGCCTTCTGGAAACACAACGCAATATTGTTATAATTGCTCATCGGTCCGGAAGTGACAAGCTGCATCCCAACATGATTGTGTATCTCGCATCCCTCGGAGTACGGATAATCTATCTTGTTTTCCGGATTGCGGAAATTCCAGTCGATAAGGAATGAATAAGCTAAGGATGTGACTATATCCCCTTTCAAACGGAAATGAGTGTCGCGCCACACTTTCCCTTCCCCCGGTCCTTTCTCGTAACGATCTGCGATATTCATCCCTCCGATATATCCTATTTCATTATCGATCACCACTATCTTACGGTGGTTTCTCCAATTGATTCGGTTTGCAAGCTGCGGGAATGTCACCTTGAAGAAGGGATGTGTCTCCACTCCATTCTCCGCCATTCGCCTGAAGAAACGATTTTTTGAGGAAAAGCTGCCCACATGATCATAAATCACTCTCACCTTCACCCCTTCCCTCGCTTTCTCTATCAGCAGATTTGAAATCTCCTGACCCAACTCGTCGTCGGAAAAGATATAATATTGCAGAAAGATGGAATGTTTGGCATTTTTTAGATCTCTTTTCAACGACTCGAATTTATCCTTCCCAATAGTGAATATCTTTATCTCATTATTGGTGGTATAAACCGACGAGCATAGATTACGCGCCAATTTCACCAAAGTTTTCTCTTCCAACGAAAGCGGCTCTTCATTCAGATTAATTGTTCGCAGATGCGTCCGGCTCATAAGCTTTCTCTTATTGCGCCGGCTTATGATATGCTGTCCTTTCAGACTGCGCCCAAAGAATAGATAGAACACCGGGCCCACTACGGGCAAGAATAACAAAGCAAGCACCCATGCCATCGAACGGATAGGATTGCGGTTTTCCGACAGCACTACCACCACCATACTTATTATAGTGGCTGTGTAAGCTATTAATATTATCAAGGAAATCCAGCTGTTCACGCTGAACCAATCCAACGCGGGTGAGACTAACATATCTATCTCTCTTTGGTTTATTACTTAACTTGATACTCGTATCGCTAATTTAGTCAATTATTTATTAATCTCCAAATCTTTTTCATTCTAAATGAGTTAACAAATTAAAAGCGAGGGGATTTCACAATTCCCTCGCTTTATTGGCTTAACTAAATAAATTCTTACATGTTAGGATCATAGTATCATACTGCAAAGTTAATATTTTTCCGACATATAACATAATTTTTACAAATCTTTTTTTGTTAAATTATGTTTATTTGGAATAATCCGAACATTTATCGCTTATATTTCCCTTATTTATGTTTTATCATTCCCCTATTTATGCTTTATCATTCCCTTCTGTCTGTTTTAACCACTCTTTCGCTGTCTTATCCAGTTCGTCATACCATTCCTTTCCGAATTTTTTTATGAGTGGTTCTTTAAGAAACTCATATGCTCGGATGTGCTTTTTCCTTCCCAATATTTCCGCACATTTACATATTTTCCAATGATGCATATTCACAGCTGTGAATCCGGAATATTCTTTCAGTCGGACAGGATAAAGATGACATGACTCGGGTTTGAAGAATGGTATCTTCCCTTCGCGATGTGCTTTTTCAAGCGCGCAGAGGCACAAGCCGCCGGGTGCATAGGTGGTGAACACACAGTCTCGTCCATCCACAATCGATGTTACAAGGTCGCCCTCTTCATCGTAATAACCGGGGCCTTGCTCCTCTATCACTCGCTGCGCAGCCGGAGTGAGCAATGGATACACTTCGGGTAGCAATTCGCAGAGTCGCTCATATTCTGCCTCTGTTAGCGGCGCTCCGGCATCTCCTTCAATACAGCAGGCTCCCAAGCAGCTTTCAAGATCACAATGGAAATATTTCTCTACCAAATCGAGAGACACTATCTTATCATCTATCTGTAACATGTCTTTTAATTTGAAAATACGGTGGTATATCCTACCAGACGGTCATATCTGTCGCCGGGCTTCCTTAGATATACATATATGTTATATTCATTCTCAGTTTCATATTTATCCCCTTCTATCGCTGATGTCGAGACCTTGGAGTTGCTCCCTTTAGGGAGAGTGACATATTGATAGTTGTAGGCTCCCTGTTTTAAAGGGATCTGAAGTTCGTATCCCCCTTTTTCCCCATTATATTCCATCCGGTTTCTTTCGTCAAATTTCCCCATTGTAAATTCTCCGTCAATATAGACTTCTTCTCCTTTCAATTCGGGAGTGTCAAGAAAGAAATGGACGGTGATATAGTCGGCCCCTATATTAGAATCGGTGGAATTATATTCTCTCACGATGAATCTTCCGTGCTGTGTGCGGTCGTATTCATAATTACGTTCGTTCCGCGGATAGTCAACATTGACCCAAGTGTGATAATTGGGTTCTTCATATTTAGTGGAATCCACTCTCATCCCGGGAAAACGTGTGCTGGTGCTTTCAAACCTGCGGTATTCATTGGAGGCCGGAAATAATAAATCCATGGAATGACCATATATTATCTTGTTTCCATCCAATCGTAACGGAGACTTTAGAAAGCGGGAGGTGGATTCGCGCGCATTCTGCACCACTTCCACTTTTACATCCTGATATGGATTGCCAAAATCGTTGCCTGTATTATCAACTGCAATTTCAAGCTGCTGAAAGCGGTCGTTGACTCCCCGATCTGTTCTGGTAGTGACACCGGCACCAATTTTCGACATATTTTCTGCAATCCTGAAACGAGTTTGGAGCAAAACATCATCGGGCGCATCGCGGTCATATACTTGAAGGAGATAGTTTCCAGACACCATTGGACGTAATCCTTCGGATGGTATCTCAAGCATATAGTTCACATAATGAATGAATGTATTCGTGGAGAAGGCATAATCGTCGATATCCATTGTATTGAAACTCTCCAGATATTCTGATTCCACTAATCCGGATGGTTGCCAGTCGGCATTGCAATGCACGAGTCGAGCTGAAAGATAGCTGTTATCTTCCCCTATCTCATCGAAACTAATCCGAATCCGTTCGTTGCTTCCGAGTGTAATTACCGGAGGGGACATGAAATTATCCACCACCTCCGTCTTTAGAGTGTTAAAACGGATATGGTTTACTCCCGTCCTTGTATCCTCTCCCTTTACTGCCTCTATTCCGATTGAGAAAAGAGCAAGAGCGAATATGAAAATTCTTTTTACCATTGAATAGGTGTTTTGCCTTTGCTTATGAGATATTCGTTTGCTTTGGAGAAATGATGATTTCCGAAAAATCCACGACTTGCCGACAACGGAGAGGGATGCACGGATTGAAGCACAAGATGACGTCCTCTGTCAATCCCTGCACCTCGGCGGATGGCATCCGAACCCCAAAGAAGAAACACTACATTATCAAGGTTATCATTGACAGCTTTTACTGCCGCATCTGAAAACTGTTCCCATCCCAATCCGGAATGAGATTTAGGTTGGTGTTCTCTCACCGTAAGGGCTGAGTTCAGAAGAAGCACCCCCTGATTTGCCCAACGTGTCAGATCTCCGTTTTCAGGTATCGGTGCGCCAGTGTCGGCATTCACCTCCTTGAAAATATTTCTCAATGATGGAGGGAAGGGTATGCCGGGATTAACAGAAAAACAGAGACCGTTCGCTTGTCCCGGACCATGATACGGATCCTGACCAATGATCACCACCTTCACTTCGCTGAATGGACAATTATCAAAAGCGGCAAAAATGTTAGAAGCCGGAGGATAGACGGTGACTCCGGGAGTGGCATACTCTCGTCGCACAGCGTCTGTAAGACGCTTGAAATATTCTTTTTCAAACTCATCATGAAGCGCACGCTTCCACCCTTCTTCTATTCTTACTTCCATATCTCATTAACGAAAAACAAGGCCAATACATTGTTCTCTATGCATTGGCCTTCGGGGATTAATGTTTAGGCTCCATCCACTAAAATATGTTAAAATGCCAGGGCGGCTATTTTTGAGCTAAAATATTCTTTTTCAGAAGGAGCAACCTTTGCGTTGCGACTGATGAAAAAGGATATTTGAGCCA
>JAAVGM010000006.1 GCA_014800245.1 Bacteroidales bacterium
AGTATGTCATTGTTCTTTTGCAAATCTCGCGGCTCATCCGCTCTTGCGAGCGTGGCTCGTTTCTCGTTTGCGGTTGCAAAGTTATAACATTTTTCAGCGATGCGCAAGTTTTTGTTCAATTTTCTTGGAGATTTTCTTTCCTTATATCTTTATTCTTCTAATATTCAATTCAATCAATAAATGTTAAAATATCTTTCGTTTTGTTAATGGTAAATTTTTATGGAGAGGGATTGATAAGGGGATTAAAGGAATTAAGGGGACTAAGGCGAGTAACGGGAACTAAGGAGACTAAGAAATCTAAATGGAATAAAAAGGGGCGAAAGCAATTTTGCCTTCGCCCCTATTCATTATTTCTTTTCTTTTATGATTGATTCCCTTTTAGAATTAATTCCCCTTTTACGAATAAAGGAATCGCTTGATGCTCCTTTTTGGAGTCTTTTCAAATTCTTCATCGTAAATTTTGAAATCCTTCACCTTTGAATAGGCCGGAATATCCTTATTGAGTGTATCGACATTATCAGCCATGATTTTCTCCAATTTATCGCGGTCGATCCCATCTTTCATGGCTGCATCGAAATCAGGATGAATCAACGCTACAATCTGACCATCCCTTTCTACCACCAATGATTCATTTACATATGGAAGATTGTTGAGCTTGGCTTCAATCTCTTCGGGATAGATATTCTGACCTGATGGTCCGAGAATCATCGTCTTGGATCTTCCCATGATGAAGATAAATCCGTCACTGTCGATTATACCACGGTCGCCGGTATCCATCCATCCATCTTCTTTCATCACCTCCTCGGTGGCTTTAGGATTCTTATAATAACCATCCATAACATTCATCCCACGCACCTGCAGGTTGCCGGGGACATGTGTCGGATCGGGAGAATCTACCCGTATCTCCATTCTATCCACAATTTTTCCTACGGAATGTGGCTTAGTGGCATCGGAAGGAGCATATGAAATAAGAGGTCCACATTCGGTCATGCCATAACCCACTGTGAGAGGGAAGTTTATACTTGTAAGAAATTTCTCCACATCGGCATTCAGAGGAGCACCTCCCACTATCACCTCGTGGAGATTTCCCCCGAAGGCATCCATCAACTGTTTCCGAATTTTCTTCAAAATCAAATCCTTGATATATGGGAGTTTCAAAAGGAATTTCATCTTCGGCTTCTCAATCACCGGAAACACCTTACTCTTTATTATCTTCTCGATGACAAGAGGGACAGTGACCACCAATTTCGGACGCACCTCCGCGAAGGCAGAGAGAATCACTTTCGGCGAGGGAAGCTTTGTAAGGAAGTGGCAATGGCAACCCTTAGAAATCGGATGAAGCATCTCGACAGTCATGCCATAGAGATGAGCCAAAGGCAACATATTTACAATATCATCTCCCGGCTTGAACCAATCCAGATTCTCTACACAGAATTTAATATTGCTCCAAATACTCCTGAAAGGAAGCATCACACCTTTTGACATTCCGGTGGATCCAGCTGTATAGTTGATGAGCGCAAGATCATCGGGTGAATCCTGAAAATAATCGAGAGCATCCTTCGAGAAACTATATGGATATTTCTTCCCGAAAATCTCATTTATATCATTGCGTGTGTCAGTGAGTTTTTTGCTTCTTGAAAGAGGCATCCCAAACTCGCTGATAAAAATCGCACCAACAAGGTCGGGGAGATCCTTCTCATCCAAGTTTTCCCAAATCGATGCATCCACAAACAGAAGTTTAGCCTCCGAATGATTCACGAGATGGTGAATGGTCTCGGGTTTGAACTCATGAAGAATCGGCACGGCAACAACGCCGGATGTGAGACATGAAATAAAGATTACAGCCCAGTTTGATGAGTTTTTACCGCAGATGGCCACCTTATCACCCTTCTTCAAACCGGCGGCATCAAAAATAATATGAAGTTTGGCAATCTGCTCAGCAAGATCCTTATACTGATAATTTATCCCTCCCACATCAGAGAGAGCCATCTTATTCCAATTTTTTTCTATCGATTTTTTTATAATCGCATTCAGCGATCTATCTTCATTACTTTCTTTCATAAGCAACAATAAATTACGTATTCCCGAAAGAATACCATATAGTTTAAAAGAATACCATATAGTTTAATAGCAGAACAATGAGACGCGGAGAGATCTCTTCTCCCTCGTCTCATTGTTATAACATAAAAAAATCGATTGATGTTCAGTGGAGAGTGGTCATATCATTTCTCCACCATTATTTTAAGCACCAAACGGTCGGTCTCTTGCATTGCATCTCTTCCGATCATGGTGAGATTGCGAATTGTACGGTCAATATCTGCAGCTACGATACCCTCTGCTTCAGTGACACATTTTCCATTCATAGCCATCATAGCCGACATTACAGCAGTGGAAACGCCGGAAGAAATTTTCATCGCACACGCCGGCTTCGCGCCGTCGCAGATCATCCCCGTAAGATTTGCCACCATATTTTTGATAGCCGCGCAGATTCGAGCGAAATCGCCACCCATAAGATACACCAAACCTGCCGATGCTCCCGTGGATGCCACTACACAACCGCATAGAGCCGACAGCCTTCCCAAGCTCTGCTTGATATAGATGCTTGTGAGATGGCTCAGAATCAAAGCGCGCGTGGTGGATTCCTCATCCGCCTCCATATCTTCTGCATATGATATTACGGGGAGTGTGCATGTGATCCCCTGGTTGCCGCTACCTGAATTAGACATTACGGAGATCGGCGCTCCTCCCATTCTGGCATCGCAAGCGGCTGATGTGAGGCATATTATATGTTCGAGGGGTGTATCTCCAAAAAGATGGCGACCATGACGGCGTATTGTCGATCCTAATGAATGTCCATAATCGCCCGACAATGCCGTATCGGCAGCAGCCTTATTGATTCTCCCTGCCTCAAGAATGAATTCTATCTCCTCAAGGGGAGCTTCGGTGGCGAAACGATACACTGCCTCCATAGAAAGCTCCATCTCGTCACATTCATCAGTGGAAGCACACCCTTCCTCCTCTTTATATAGAATATGGTCGTTCTTGCGGATAAGAATGAAGTTGGTATGCGAGCCGGAAATAACAGCCTCTCCTTTATCTTCCTCTCCATCCTCTCTCATTTTTCTTGCCACAACCTCAATGTGAAGATTCGAGGGTGTGCAGGGGAGATGACTTATCCTGATTCTGCCATCATTTATAAATCGGCGCCCCTCCTCCAAGGCTTGGGGAGAAACATCCTTCAACACCTCAAGGCCATATTCCGACTTGCCTATCAAGGCGCCCAAGGCCACGGCAATCGGCAGCCCAATCATCCCCGTGCCGGGGATACCGACACCCATTGCATTCTTAATGATATTGCCGCTCAGACCCAATTCAATGAAATCAGGCAATTCACCCAAAGTTTCAACGGCCTTGGCTACACATAAAGCCACTGCCACTGGCTCGGTGCATCCCATTGCAGGAACAACCTCACGCTTTATCATCCGGATAATCCTATCCCTTGTCTCTTTTTCCATGGTAAAGATAAATTAGTTTTCTCCTATATCACTACACCAGTGTGCATTATTCTTTTCAATTTTTCTATTGCGCCAGCATTTACGGCACACCGACATATACTTGTCGTTCCCTCCAATCTCCACTACCTCGCCTTCTGTGATGATCTCTCCATTCTCATCTATACGGGCATTCACGATAGTCTTCCTTCCACAAGAACATGTGGATTTCACTTCATCTATCGTGTCGGCAATCTCAAATAATCTGCGCGAACCCTCGAAAAGTTGCGAGCGAAAATCTGTGCGCAATCCATAGCAGAGCACATTGATACCGAAGTCGTCAACAAGCCGGGAGAGCTGATCCACCTGCTCGGGGGAAAGAAACTGAGCCTCGTCAACGAGAATCCACTCAGCATGTGGCAATCTTGCATTGACCTTCTCATGTATCATCTCATAGAGGTCGGTTTCGGGATATATCCATCCGCATTCACGCTCTATGCCGATTCGGCTGCGTATCACATTCTTCGCATCGCGAGTATCTATTGCAGGTTTAAAACATAGATAAGGTATATTTCTTTCTTCGAAATTATAGGCTGTGGTAAGCAACATAGCTGTTTTTGCCGATCCCATTGTGCCATATTTGAAGTATAGTTTTCCAAGTCGTCCCATGAAAATAAATTTCTGATGTCAGCTACTTAAGTTGGTTTAACTTATTTACGAATGCGAATTTACAAAGAATTTTTTGTATAAACATTATGATTCTAAAATATTTTTATTGTGCTGAAGATGTTAAAAAAATATATTATCAATAAAATTTCAAATTGAATTACAATCTCTTATATAAAATAAGAATAAATTAATTAAAAAATCTTAAAAAAATTTCAACTTTTTCAAAACAATTTCTCATCTGCCATTGTTATCATAACATCAAAAACTAATAAATGAACAAATAACGAGAGTAAAAAATTCATAGAATCTATCAAAAATAAATCAGATTTCACTATGAGCAGTCTAAATGTCATATCAATCAATCCGGCACAAAGCGCAAAGTCTGCGCTTCACCCAGAAGTGTTTGAGCGTATCGCACGCGAATACCGTGTTAACCGCGATATGACAAAGATTAATCTTTCGGCCAAGCGCACAATCAATTTCATTTTCGGCATCAGCAAACGCATCTCGCGTTCCATGTCAGTTAAATTGCTTGCTGCAAGATTTGTGGCAGGATCTTCTCTTATCGGATTCTCTCTCTATCAGGGTCTCTGTCTTGAAGCTTTCTCTGTTTCCTGGGCAATGATGATTTTCGGACTCTCTCTCGTATTTGGATTTTTCAATCGTTTTGTTTCGCTTGCAGCCCTCGGATTCTTCGGATTTCTTAGCGTAAACTCTGCAATGGCCACTTCTACTCCCGATTGGATCACAATCATTCCTGCTATCGGAGCTTTGTTCTTCCTCTTTGCAGGTCCGGGTCTTTACAGTGTGGATCAGTTGATGCGCAAAGCTTCCTTCAAATATGCTAAGGCACACGCCAAGGCTAAGGCTGAGAAACTTGCAGAGAACCGCCTCTCCTACCGCGCAATGAGATATGTATAATTGAGCTTAACTATCGATATATAATTAGCGACATGAGAGTCTCATGTCGCTTTCTTTTTATCTGTTCCTATTATATTACTTCCCCGTGTAAGTCTTGCAATAATCCCGGATCACGCATTCCATACATTCCGGCTTTCTTGCCTTGCATACATATCGCCCATGAAGAATGAGCCAATGATGTGCCTTTGCCACAAGATCTTCCGGGATATACTTCATCAAAGTTTTCTCCGTCTCCAATGGTGTCTTGGAATTATTAGTGAGTCCTATCCTGTTGCTTACGCGGAACACATGCGTATCCACAGCCATTGCAGCCTTATTCCAAACCACCGACAACATCACATTGGCCGTCTTTCTCCCTACTCCCGGCAACTTCATCAGATTGTCTATATCTGTGGGCATCTCCCCTCCGAACTCCTCAGTGAGCAGACGGGCAGCGCGCAAAAGATGACGAGTCTTGTTATTAGGGAATGTTACGCTCTTAATGTATTCATACACCTCCTCCTCGGTTGAGGCAGCCAGATCAGCAGGTTCGGGGAAACGCTCAAAAAGAGCCGGAGTCACCATATTTATCCGCTTATCCGTGCATTGCGCAGAGAGAATCACCGCCAATAAAAGATGAAACGGAGTGTCGTATTGCAACTCCGTTTTAGGTTCGGGCATCACCTCCTGAAAAATGGAGATGACGCCCGCATATCTTTGCTTGATTGTCATTTCAGAAATTAGTTTGCGGCCTCAAATTCGCGAAGGAAGCGAACATCGTTCTCGCTGAACATTCGAAGGTCTTTCACCTTATATTTAAGGTTGGTGATTCGCTCGATACCCATGCCGAAAGCATAACCGCTATAAATCTCCGGATCAATTCCGCAAGCTTTAAGCACGTTGGGATCCACCATTCCGCATCCAAGGATTTCCACCCATCCTGTTCCTTTACAGAATGCACACCCCTTGCCTCCGCAGATATCGCAGCTGATATCCATTTCGGCAGACGGCTCGGTGAATGGGAAATAAGAGGGACGGAGACGTATCTTTGTCTCGGGTCCGAACATCTGGCGTGCAAAGCCGAGAAGCACCTGCTTCAAATCGGCAAATGATACATTCTTGTCGATATAAAGACCCTCAACCTGATGGAAGAAGCAATGCGCACGCGCGGATATCGCCTCATTGCGATAAACGCGGCCGGGACATACGATTCGAATCGGGGGCTGAGTCTTCTCCATTACTCGCGTCTGAACGGAAGATGTGTGGGTGCGAAGAAGGATATCAGCCGGATTGCGGGAGACAAAGAATGTGTCCTGCATATCGCGTGCAGGATGATCGGGAGCGAAGTTGAGCGATTCAAACACATGCCAATCATCCTCTATTTCGGGTCCTTCTGCAATTGTGAAACCCATGCTCTCAAAAATGTGAAGCATCTCGTTCTTCACGATTGTAAGGGGATGGCGTGTGCCGAGTTCTACAGGAGTGGCTGTGCGCGTAAGGTCGAGCCCTTCAAGCTCCTTGTCGCCATTCACTGCAAATTCCTCCTTAAGAGCGGCAATCTTCTCTGTGGCAAGATTCTTAAGCTCATTCACCTTCTGCCCCACCTCTTTCTTCTGATCGGCGGGAACATTGCGGAAATCAGCCATCAGAGCTGCAATACTTCCCTTCTTACTCAAATATTTTATTCGGAGCTGTTCCACCTCCTCAAGCGAGCCGGCCGTAACCCCTGAAATCTCTTCTTTAAGTTTTTCTATCTTTTCAAGCATATCCACTTGTATTTTTTCGTATTATTACCAACCGCTTATGCGCGTTTGACCAATTATAGTGCAAATATACAAATTTTTCCGCAAATTGCAGAGAATAACCTTATTTAATTTCCTTTCAACCCACAATTACTATGTAGGGATATAAAAAAGAAGGCGACCAATCAGCCGCCTTCCTTATATCGATTTTATCAGTTCTTACTTTCTGAGAGCAATCTCTTCAGGTGAAAGCTCGGGGTCTTTACCCCAATCCTGAGCCTGAAGACGCTTGTAGTTGTTATAACGCCACATTGCATTTGCCTTGCAAGCTTCGAAGAGCTCATCCGCCTGCTCGGGATACATCTTCTGGAGCGAAGCAAAACGAACTTCACCCTTGAGGAAGTCGATAAACTTATCCCAATCCGGCTCCTTGCTATCAAGAGTGAACGGATTCTTACCCTCTTCTTCGAGAGCGGGGTTGTAGCGCCAGAGGTGCCAGTAACCGCAGTCAACGGCATCCTTCTCCTCCTGCTGAGCCTTGCCCATACCCTTCTTGATACCATGGTTGATACAGGGAGCGTATGCGATGATCAAAGAAGGACCATCATATGCCTCTGCCTCGCGGATTGCCTTGAGAGTCTGAGCATTGTCAGCGCCCATCGCTACCTGTGCCACATAAACATAGCCATAAGTAGTGGCGATCATACCAAGGTCTTTCTTGCGGATACGCTTACCGGCAGCGGCAAACTTAGCAATTGCACCGATAGGAGTAGATTTTGACGACTGACCGCCGGTATTAGAATAAACCTCTGTATCGAGCACGAGGATGTTCACATTCTTGCCGGACGCGATTACATGGTCGAGACCGCCGTAACCGATATCATAGCTTGCACCGTCACCACCGATGATCCACTGGCTGCGCTTAGTGAGGTAATGCTCAAGAGTTACAATACCCTTGCAGATATCGCAATCGCATTTCTTAGCCTCAGCTACGAGCGCCTCGGAAGCCTTGCGGCTCTCATCTGCATTATCCTTATTATCGAGCCAGTTCTGAGCTGCAGCCTTAACCTCTGCAGAGCAGCAATCGCATGTGAGAGATTTATTTACGAGATCCTCTACACGCGCACGCATCTTCTCATATCCGATATACATACCGAGACCGAACTCGCAGAAGTCCTCGAAGAGAGAGTTAGCCCATGCCGGACCATGACCGTTCTCGTCGGTGGTATAAGGAGTGGAAGGAACAGAGCCTGAATAGATGGATGAGCAACCGGTGGCATTCGCTACCTGCTGACGATCACCGAAGAGCTGAGTGATAAGCTTAACGTAAGGAGTCTCACCGCAACCTGAGCAAGCACCTGAGAACTCGAAGAGGGGCTGTGCAAACTGGCTGTTCTTAGCATTGAGCTTGACATCCACGAGGTTTTTCTTATTAGAAACCTCCTTCACGCAGTATTCCCAGTTCTTATCCTGGTCGAGCTGGCTCTCAGTGTGTACCATTGCAAGAGCCTTGTTACCCTTCTTGCCGGGACATACGTCAACACAGTTGCCGCAACCGAGACAGTCGAGCACATCAACCTGCTGAACGAAGCGGAGACCTGTCAAAGTCTTGCCGATAGCGGGGATAGTGTGGTCTTCGCCAAACGGAGCCTTCGCCATCTCCTCTGCATCGAGAAGGAACGGACGGATAGCAGCGTGAGGACAAACGAACGAACACTTGTTACACTGGATACAGTTCTCGGGATTCCACTCGGGAACGAATGCTGCCACACCGCGCTTTTCATAGGCTGCAGTGCCCTGCTCCCATGTGCCGTCGGCATTATCAACGAATGTGCTGACGGGAAGTCCGTAACCATCCTGTGCGTTGATCGGGCGGACAACATTAGAGATAAATTCGGGAACGTTGTCGGCTACTACTGCATCATCCTCAAGGTTAGCCCATGCGGGATCTACATCGAGCTTGGCATACTCGCCGCCACGATCTACAGCGGCATAGTTCATATTCACGATGTTCTCGCCCTTCTTGCCATAAGACTTAACGATGAATTTCTTCATCTGCTCGATAGCAAGGTCAACGGGGATAACCTCTGTGATACGGAAGAATGCGCTCTGGAGGATAGTGTTTGTGCGGTTGCCCAAACCGATCTCCTGTGCAATCTTGGATGCATTGATATAATAGAGAGTGATGTCGTTCTGTGCAAGATAACGTTTCACCTTGTTGGGAAGATTCTTTGCAAGCTCCTCGCCTTCCCAGATTGTATTGAGAAGGAATGTGCCTTTTGACTGGAGACCGCGAAGCACATCATACATGTGAAGGTAGGCCTGAACGTGGCAAGCCACGAAGTTAGGTGTGTTCACAAAATATGTTGAACGAATCGGGTTGTCGCCGAAACGGAGATGCGAGCAAGTGAAACCACCCGACTTCTTAGAGTCGTATTCGAAGTAAGCCTGGCAATACTTGTCGGTGTTCTCACCAATAATCTTTACAGAGTTCTTGTTAGCACCTACAGTACCGTCAGCACCGAGGCCATAGAACTTAGCCTGGAAAAGACCGGGCTCAGCCACATTGACCTCCGCACGCTGAGGAAGCGAATGGAAAGTCACATCGTCAACGATACCGATTGTGAAATGGTTCTTAGGCTCGGGGAGCGAAAGATTCTCGAACACTTCGAGGATCTGAGCAGGAGTGGTATCCTTTGAAGAAAGACCGTAGCGGCCGCCAACGATAAGCGGGGCATTCTCCTTGCCATAGAAACAATCCTTGACATCAAGATAAAGGGGCTCGCCGTTAGCACCGGGCTCTTTTGTGCGGTCAAGCACTGCGATACGCTTTGCAGATGCAGGCACTGCTGCGAGGAAATGCTTGGCAGAGAAAGGACGGTAAAGATGAACAGAAACAAGACCCACCTTCTCCCCTTTTGCGCGGAGATGATCGATAGTCTCTTTGATACACTCTGTCACCGAACCCATAGCGATGATCACGCGCTCAGCCTCGGGATCTCCGTAATAGTCGAAGAGACCGTAGTTGCGGCCGGTGATTTTGTTGATCTCCTTGATATAGTTTTCAACAATCTCGGGGAGTGCATTGTAATAGGAATTAGAAGCCTCACGATGCTGGAAGAACACGTCGGGGTTCTCAGCCATACCGCGAGCCACGGGAGCGTCAGGATTGAGCGCACGGCTGCGGAACTCTGCAAGAGCCTCCTGATCTACGAGCGGAGCAAGATCCTCCTCGCTGAGAGCCTCGATTTTCTGGATCTCATGAGAGGTGCGGAATCCGTCAAAGAAGTTGATGAAAGGCACGCGGCCTTTGATAGTGGAAAGGTGAGCAACAGCTGCAAGATCCATAACCTCCTGCACCGAACCCTCGCAGAACATCGCGAAACCTGTCTGACGAGCAGACATAACGTCCTGATGATCGCCGAAGATTGAAAGGGCGTGAGAAGCAAGCGTACGGGCTGACACATGGAATACACAGGGAAGAAGCTCGCCGGCAATCTTATACATATTCGGGATCATAAGAAGAAGACCCTGCGATGCTGTATAAGTAGTGGTGAGCGCACCCGACTGCAATGAGCCGTGGACTGCACCGGCCGCACCACCTTCGCTCTGCATCTCCTGCACAAGCACTGTTTCTCCGAAGATGTTCTTTCTTCCGGCAGCCGACCAGTCATCTACATATTCCGCCATTGTGGAAGAGGGCGTAATAGGATAGATTGCGGCAACTTCGCTAAACATATAACTGATATGCGCTGCGGCCTGGTTGCCGTCGCATGTCAGAAATTTCTTTGTTTTGGCCATAGTTGTGTTGTTGTAATATTAATAGTTATCTTAGTTGCTGTTGTAGCTTAAATAGATTGGCGTTGGTTCAATCTATAAAGAAAAAATTGCAAGATAAGGGATTTTCCAAGTGCATTTTTCCTTATCTTGCAAAGTTAACAATTTTTGGTGGGTTATCCACAATATCAAGCGATTTTTTTATCTTTTTCGTGATAAAAAGATTTATTTTTCGTGATAAAAAAAGATTTACAAGAGCGAGATGAGCCTCTTCTCCCCTTTAATCTTCTTCCCTTTGGCCTCTGCCACAGCCTTGGAGGCATCCGCGCTCTTCACTGCTGCAAGGGCATAATGATCGTAAACGTCGATTTTCCCGATGGCATCTCCTGCCACGCCGCATTCTTTGGTGAGGAAACCTACGATATCCCCTTTGGATAATTTCTCTTTCTTCCCGGCGGAGAAATAGATGGTGTCGAATGCAGGTCCCTCGGCTTCGGGGGCTTCGTAGTCGGGATAATAGTTGTCGTCGAATTCTGTGAAGGGTTTCACATCCTCTTCGGGTCCGACAAGCACATAGATATCGCCTTCCCGATCTACACGCGCGGTTCGTCCGTTGCGGTGGGTATAGGTTTCGGGGGTAAGGGCCTGATGATAGTGTATGATTGATTTCACATTTTCAATGTCCAGACCGCGGGCTGCCAAGTCGGTGGCTACAAGCACGGGGCGGCTCCCATTATTGAACATCGCCACAGCCTGCTCTCTTTCTCTCTGGTCGAGCTGACCGTGATATAGCACGGCGGGGATTCCGTGTGCCTTAAGATATTCCGCCACACGGTCGGCGCTTTCGCGATGATTCACGAATACTATGCTCTTCTCTGCTCCGCCCTCTTTATTGGCAAGGTCGTTGAGCAGCACGCGGAGTGAATTGAGCTTATCCTTGCCGTCAGTATCTACACGGTGTGTGCGGATTCGGGTGCGCAGTTCGTGGCTGTTGCCAAGGAAGTTGATGGTGAGAGGATCTGTGAGTTTCAGGAAGTCGGGAAGGATATCGGCGCGGGTGGCGGATGTGAGGATTGTGCGGCTCACATTTTTCAAACGATCCACAATCTTCTTCATCTCCTTCTCAAAACCAAGCTCAAGGGATTTGTCAAATTCATCGAGCACGAGGATTCGCGTCGGAAGAAGATCGATGTTGCGGCGCGTGATATGATCGAGCAGACGACCCGGAGTGGCTACCACGATATCAGTGCCTGCTCCTAATGAATTCACCTCATCCTCCACCTTATGACCTCCATAGAGGGGAGTCACCTTAAATCCTGCGGCAATGGCAGAGAATATGCGCGTGATCTGAATCACCAGCTCGCGCGAGGGGGCGATCACCACGGCCTGCACTCTTCCTGTGGAGGGTTTCAATAACTTAAGCACGGGGAGGATGAATGCCAATGTCTTGCCCGACCCTGTGGGTGAAAGCAGGATAATGTCGCGCGCTTCGGAGAAGGATCGCAACATTTTTGTCTGCATCGGATTTAATTCCTCTATATTTAATTTCTCTTTTATAAGGGGCAAAAATTCTTTTTCTCTCATCTTTTCTTTTTAGTTATAACGCTCGGAGCTTTTATCAAGTTTATGAGATCTGCGACCAATCCACTGTTCTTGCGAATCGGATATGAAGCTCTCTTCTCACAATCTCTATGCTCGTCGGGGAGAGCGGAAGTTTTTCTCCTGTCTTGTCGGTATCTGACGGGCGCCCGGCCACAAGTTCGGGATGCGCATTGAGCACCATATCCGCTGCCTCGCGGGCTATGTTGAGTATCTGTCCGTCGGTGGAAAGAGATGCTACTTTCAAATCAAAGGCGAGTCCGCTCTGCTGAGTCCCTTCCATATCGCCCGGACCGCGCAACTTCATATCTGCTTCGGAAATGAGGAATCCGTCGGTGGTTTCGGTCATGATTGAGAGGCGTTTCTTTGTGTCGGCTCCGATCTTGAATTTTGTCATAAGGATGCAATAGCTCTTGTCGGACCCGCGCCCTACTCTTCCGCGAAGCTGGTGGAGCTGCGACAATCCGAATCTTTCTGCGTTCTCTATTACCATTACGGAGGCATTCGGAACATTCACGCCAACTTCTATCACAGTCGTTGCCACTAATATTCGAGCCTCGCCTGATACAAATTTCTCCATCTGGCGATCTTTCTCATCGGGCTTCATTTTGCCATGAACGCAACACACCTTCACGTCGGGGAAGAGACTCATGATTCTCTCGAATCCCTCTTCCACACTTTTGAGGTCGAGCTTTTCATTCTCTTTTATAAGGGGATAGACGATATATATCTGTCTTCCGGCCACGAGTTCGCGTGCGATTAGGCGGTTCACTTCCATACGGTTCTCATCGAATCGCATGATTGTCTCGATGGGTTTTCTTCCGGGTGGGAGTTCATCTATTACCGACACATCCAAGTCGCCATAGACTGTCATGGCAAGTGTGCGCGGTATCGGGGTGGCAGTCATCACAAGCACATGGGGCGCTATGGCTGCTTTCTTCCACATTTTCGCTCGCTGAGCCACACCAAAACGGTGTTGCTCATCGATTACGACCAACCCTAAATTCTTGAACACTACATTGTCTTCTATCAAAGCATGGGTGCCGACAAGGATATGAATGTCGCCATTCCGCAGCCCCTCGTCTATCTCGCGCCGTTTCTTTGCGCGTGTCGATCCGGTGAGCAATTCCACGCGCAGACCTATTTTCGCCCCCCATTCAGAGATGGTTTCATAGTGTTGGGTGGCAAGGATTTCCGTAGGAGCCATGAGTGCGCCTTGAAAATCATTATCCACAGCCATCAGCATCGACATGAATCCCACCATCGTTTTTCCGCTTCCTACGTCGCCTTGAAGGAGACGGTTCATCTGCCTTCCGGTGCGCATATCGGCGCGTATCTCTTTAAGCACCCTTTTTTGGGCTCCCGTGAGTTCGAAGGGGATGCAATTGAAATAGTAATCGTTGAAATATTTTCCGATTTTCGAAAACACCAAACCCCTTATCACTCTCCCTCGTTCTCTTGAAAAACGAAGGATATGAAGTTGGAGGTAGAAGAGTTCTTCGAATTTCATCCGTTCGCGTGCCTTATTGAGTGCTGCGGCATTCTCGGGGGTGTGCATCTGCAGAATAGCTTCTTTCAGGGGCATGAGGTTATATCTCTCCCTCACCTCTTCCGGGATTACGGATGGAATTTCAGGAAATCGAGAGTTCTCGAAGAGATTCTTTACGAGTGTGGCGATCAAGCGTGAAGCGTACCCTCGCTTTCGCAATGTCTCGGGGATAGTATAGACCCCCATAAACCCCATCGGAGGTTTGCTTGGATCATACGCCGATACTTCGGGATGAGAGATGGAATAGACTGATCGGAATTGTTGCGGCTTGCCGAAGATGACATAATCCACACCTAACTTATAGGCATCTTTCATGGCATCGACTTTTGAAAACCAAACACATTCCATCATCCTCGATCCGTCGGAGAATACGCCGTGGAGACGACGTTTCGCCCCTTCCCCTTCTATCTGGAAGTTGACGAAGCGCCCTACTATCTGCACAAAGGGCATCTCTCCGTTGAGTTCGGAGATTTTATAGAATTTGCTCCGATCCACATGGCGGAAAGGGAAATAATACAGCAGGTCGCGGAAGGTGTGGATATCGAGTTCTTTACCCAAAACCTTCCCTCTATTCTCTCCTACTCCTTTGAGAAATTTTATGTCGGTGCTAAAAAAATCGGACATCTTTAATAAGTTTGAAGGTTATAGGGTTATAAGGTTATAAGAGGATAGTCTATTCTCTTACAGCTTATAACCTTACCCACTTACAACTTTCCTTCCAAGAGCAGTTCGGTAATCTTGAAATCGAGAGGATTGGTGATCTTCATATTCTCCTCGTCGCCGTCATAGAGGGCGATATCTTTTCCGCCGGCTTCCACTACAGAGGCATCATCTGTCATTTCGGGCAGAAGGATACGATCGTAGGCTTCCTTTAGAAGATCGCCATAAAACACTTGCGGGGTCTGCACTCTCACATATCGGGATCTGTCAAGAGCTTCGGAACCATGATGAGTGAGATGCCGGATGGAATCTGTCATTGCCACGACAGGGATTGCAGCTCCCGTTTTGCGGGCTGCCTCCCACCCTCTTTTTATCAAATCCTTGCTCACCAAAGGGCGAGCTGCATCATGAACCGCTATGAGGGATTCAGCGCCTTTTCCGGGATCGATGCGGGTTATCCCGTTTTTTACGGATTCAAGACGGTTGCGACCTCCGCAAACCAATTCCACCTTTATTTTGCGGAGATCCTCCGGGAGATCGGCTGCAAGTATATCCCAGAGATCGAAGTAGCCGGGATGCAACACCACCCGGATCTCCGTCTCAGGATCCTCTTCATGGAAAGCCCGGATCGACCACCACACCACCGGTATTCCGCAAAGCATCTGAAATTGCTTCGGAACATCTCCACCGGCCCGGCTTCCGGATCCGCCGGCCACAATCACTGCATATTTCTTCTCCATAATGAAATCATGCCAATTGCAAAAAGGGCGAGCGTTTTCACGCCGCCCTAATTCTAACAAAAATATGGGACAGGAAAATATGGGACAGGATATGAATTACATATTCATACCGCCATCTACCTGGATCACCTGACCTGTAACGTAACCTGCCATGTCAGATGCAAGGAATGTAGCAACGTTTGCAATATCTTCTACCTTACCGCCACGGCGCAATGGTATCTTCTGGCACCATTCTGCACGAACCTCGTCGGGAAGGGCTGCTGTCATCGCAGTCTCGATGAAACCGGGGGCGATTGCATTGGCACGGATGCCGCGAGAACCAACCTCCTGTGCGATACTCTTTGCAAGAGCGATCAAACCTGCCTTTGAAGCTGCATAGTTGGCCTGGCCTGCATTGCCATGAACACCCACTACAGATGCCATGTTGATGATCGAGCCGCTCTTCTGACGCATCATGATCGGAAGCACGGCGTGGATATAGTTGAACGCAGATTTGAGGTTTACTGCAATCACTGCATCCCACTGCTGCTCAGTCATGCGGAGCATGAGACCATCTTTTGTGATGCCGGCATTGTTCACGAGGATATCCACACGACCGAAGTCTTTCTTGATCTCCTCTACAGTGGCCTCAGTGGCTGCGAAATCAGCGGCGTTTGAAGCATAACCCTTGCATTTCACGCCGAGGGCTGCGATCTCTTCCTCTGTTTTCTTTCCATTCTCATCGATTACAAGGTCGGTGAAAGCGATGTTACATCCTTCTGATGCAAATTTCAAAGCGATCTCTTTTCCGATTCCGCGTGCCGCACCTGTGACAATAGCGGTCTTTCCTTCTAACAATTTCATTTTTCTATAATATATTTGGAATTTTTATTTCTCAATTATGAAGCATCCGCAGCTGTAGCCGCCGCCGAACACCATCAATGCCACCTTATCCCCTTTCTCCACATCCTCGATGCGCTGAGCCAAGACAAGAGGAGCCGATGCCGATCCGGTGTTGCCTAATTCCTCGATGTTATTGTAGAAATTATCGAGCGACATATCAAGCTGATGAGCCACTTGCGCCACGATTCTCTTATTGGCCTGATGAGTGATTAGCTTGGAAATATCCTCGCGCTTAAGCCCGGCATTTTCAAGAGATTTGTCGAGCGCATAGATCATATAGCGGCAGGCATGGATGAATACATCCCTTCCGTCGGGCATTGTGATCCCATCCTCCTTGGGGCGCAGCATCACGCCGCCGGGACCTTTTCCGATATCCCCCAGGCCCTCTGTGAAGATATCAAGAATACGGATATCTTTTTCGGATACTTTCTCTTTTGACACGAAATATGCCACTGCCCCGTCGCCCCAGAGATGTCCGCTCTTGGGATCCGACTCGTTGCTGTAATAGCTGTTCTGCTCCGAACAGATGAGGAGAGCCTTGTCGGCTTTTCCGCTGGCAAAATACCCCTCGATTATCTCCAGACCATTGATGAAAGAGGAACAAGCCGAAGAGGCATACACAGCCTTCGCACCCCTGATTCCATAAGCCTGCTGCACCTTATGAGCCAATGTAGCAACCGTGTCGTAGGCACAATAATGGGCCGATACAATAAGATTTACATCCTTGATGTCGTAGGGAAGATTTTTCAACGCATCCTCCACAGCCTTTATTCCCATCGTATCGACATTCTCGCCCGGTCCGACCTTGCTACGGGTCCTGATTCCGGTGCGCTGTTCGATCCAGTCGGGTGTCAGACCGTTCACTGCTGTGAAATATTCATTGGAGATTCTCTCCGACGGCACATAATAGCCCATTGAGTTGATATACATAATGCCAAAGATAAGTATTTGTCTTATTTTAATTTTACTTTTAAAGCTTGCAGAATCGATCCTTAATGACGGAGAATCCCTTTCAAGACGAGGTTTGCCACAAGCTCCGACATTTTCTCCTTCCCTATCCCATATTCAGCGAGGCTGTTTCGGATGTAAGGCACATCAAGTCCGTGGATGGCGTTCATTATCACGATTGCTGATTCTTTCACATTCTCAATCTCGAACACTTTCGAATCCACTCCATCGTGAAGAATGTCCATCAGCAGGGCAATCTCTTTCTTTGAAATCAAAGCCCTTGCCCTATCCACTTTCCTCACATCAAGGAAGAAGCCGGCGCGGAGCGAGCCATTGCGCGACACAATCTCTTTCATCGTCTCCAATCGGCAGGCGATATATTCATACAGCTTCTCTTCCGGACGCGCGGGCTTGGCCACAATCATCCGCAATTTATGAAGGAGCTGGTCGGTCTCTGTCTCTATTACGGCATTGAAGATATCACGCTTGCTTTTGAAGTAGGTATAGATGGTGCGGCGCCCTTTATCTGACGCCGAGGCAATATCATTCATGGTGGTGTTCTCCACACCCTTCCTGGCAAATAATTGCCGGGCCACTTCAATAAATCTGTCTCTTGTCTTTTTTACCATTTCTACCTTGTTTATTCGTGACGATTCTTCTTCGCCTTTTGCACACTCTAAAAGTTTATGCGCAAAATTAGTAAATATTATTGAAATAATCTCAATATTCGGGAGAATAATAATATTTTTTTTAGATTATTCCCTAATTTGCCCATTTCCTGAAAGGAAGTAGCGGTAGGTGGTCATCTCTTTGAGTCCCATCGGGCCGCGCGGTCCAAGCTTCTGAGTGGATATCCCTATTTCGGCTCCAAGCCCAAACTGGCCTCCGTCGGTGAAGCTGGTCGGGAGGTTGACATAGATGCAGGCGGCATCTACGCGATGCTGGAATGCGGATCCTTCTGCATCATCGCCGGTGATGATGCTCTCGCTATGCCCCGATCCGTGTTTGGCTATATGTTCCAATGCTGCTTCAAAGGAATCCACTACGCGGACCCCCATCTTATAATCCATCCATTCTCTATCCCAGCACTCTTCATCCGCTTTTTTCAAGAGATGGTGGGGATATGTCCCGGCCAATTCTTCAAATGCTTTTTCATCGGCATAAAGTTCTACATTTTTCTTCGAAAGAGGGTCGAGCAAGGAGGAAAGATCTGCAATGCGGGATTTATCCACCAACACCGTGTCGAGAGAATTGCATACGCTGACTCTTCGCGTCTTGGCATTCTCTATGGTTCGCTTCCCTATTTCAAGATCTCCTGTGGAAGCGAAGTATAGATGCACCACTCCCGCCCCTGTCTCTATCACGGGCACCTTAGCATTGTCGCGCACAAAATCTATGAGCCGTCGTCCGCCTCGGGGGATGCAAACATCCACATATCCTACGGCTCCTAAAAGAGCTGCGGTGGCTTCGTGTGTGGCAGGGAGAAGAACTGCTACATCGCTGCTTACCCCTTCTTCTTTCAAGGCTTGATGAATTATCTCTATGGCTGCCAAATTGGAATTTTCAGCATCCTTCCCCCCTTTGAGCACACAGGCGTTCCCGCTTTTGAAACAGAGGGAGAAGACATCGAATGTAACATTCGGGCGAGCTTCATATATCACCCCTATCACTCCGAACGGAACGCTGACGCGACGCAACAGAATACCGTTGGAAAGGGTGCGCCTTTCGAGTTCTTCGCCGATTGGGGAAGGGAGCGTGGCGACATGGCGAAGATCTGAGGCAATCCCTTTGATTCGATCGGAAGTAAGTTTCAGACGATCATAGAGAGGATTAGCCTCCTCCATCTTTTCCAAGTCTTTTTTATTCGCTGCGAGGAGCGTATTTTCATTCTTTTCGAGGAGATCTGCAAGACGCCGGATCACGCTGTTTCTTTTAGCATCGTCAAGCAGAGAAAGATCTGCGGATGCTTTTTTCACTTTTGCAAACAGGTCGGTATATTTCATATTTCTCTATTTTAAATTCCCAATCCCCCAACTCATAACCCATATCCTTATTCTCCTTATTACCCTTATTCAATGTAAAGATAATCATAATGCACCACCGGCCGACCTCCGCGCTGACCGATAGATTGTTTTGCATCTTCGCTTCCCATTGAAGCGCGTCCCACGCCTATCAACTCCCCATCCGGATTGTAGATATTCACTATCTCCCCTTCTTCCCATTCCCCTTCGGCTGCTGTTACACCGATCGGGAGGAGCGACACCGCGCTGTCTCCGCGCAAAACTTTCTCTGCATTCTCATCCACCGTGATTTTCCCTTTGGCGAAGGATGATGAATGTGCAATCCATCGTTTCACGGTGCTAATCCCTTCTTCGCGAGGTTCGAATGTGGTGTGCGGCACTTTCTCAGGATTTTCAATCAAATCTATCAGCACATCGCGTCTCTCCCCTTTGGCTATTATCACCTTCACACCCTCTTCACTCACTTTTCCGGCGATTCCGCATTTTGTGCCCATACCTCCGCGACCGAATCCGCTCTTGGATGCCACGACATTTCCGCTCACATCTTCACCGGGAAGCACCCTCTCTATAAGACGGGAATCGGGATCTGCGGGGTTGCCGGTATAAATTCCGTCAACATTGGAAAGGATAATGAGAATATCGGCATCGGTCATGGTTGCAATCATGCCGGAGAGTTCATCGTTATCGGTAAACATCAGTTCGGTAAGGCTGGCGGTATCGTTTTCATTTACAATCGGCACCACTCCATTCTCAATCATTGTGAGCATACATGCGCGTTGGTTGAGATATGAGATGCGTGAAGAGAAGTTCTCTTTCTGTGTCAACACCTGTCCGATCACGATTCCATATTGTGCGAAGAGATCATTATAGAGATTTATGAGCCTTATCTGACCGATGGAAGAGAAGAGCTGACGCGCAGCGACGCTGTCGAGATTTTTTGAGGGAGATATAGTACCTCGTCCGCAAGCCACAGCCCCGCTGGAGATGAGGATAATCTCATGCCCTGCATTCTTAAGGTGTGCTACCTGATCCACAATTGCCGACATATTGGTCACATTCGGTTTGCCATCAGCGCGTGTCAGCACATTGCTCCCTATTTTGACTACAATTCTTGACATAAAATTCCAATTTAACCTTATAATCCTATAACCTTATGACCTTATTACCTTATAACCTTAAGGAATAAGTCCATTAATCACTGCAGCCGTAAAACCCGCTTTCTCCATTGCATTAAGTCCGCGGATCGTGAGGCCACCCGGAGTCGTCACCTTGTCGATTTCAGCTTCGGCGTGTGCGCCGTCGGCAAGAAGCATAGCCGCCCCTTTTACAGTCTGCGCCACAATCTCCTGCGCTTCGGAAGCGCGGAAGCCGAGTTGAACGCCCCCTTCTGTAGCTGCTCGGATATAACGCAAAGCATACGCTATGCCGCAGGAGGCAAGCGAAGTGGCGGCCGGGAGCAGACGCTCTTCAATCACTTTAACCTCGCCCAAGCGGCGATAAAGATCAATATCAGGATTGCGTTCATTCCCGGTGACGGGAACAACAAAAGTCATCGACTCGCGACATCTCACTGCCGTATTGGGCATTGAAAGAGAGATTGTGGGGCAATAACCGTTATAATCAAACCATCCCTTGAGATCCTGGCCCGACACTCCGGCTGCCACTACCGACACAGCCTGATAATTATAATGGAGAGTATCTTTTATCTCTGATATAACGTTGGGGAGAATCCATGGTTTAACGGCAATGAAAACAAGGTCAGCGCCTCTGCACGCCTCCTTATTGTCTGTCGTAACAGCCATCCCCTTCTCCTGAAATATCCTTAATTTATCCTCATGCGGATTAGCTATTGTGATATCTGCCGGATCAAAACCGGATTCCGCCAGCCCGAGGGCTATTGCGCCGCCCATAGCTCCTGCACCAATAATCGATATCTTCATCTTTTCTACCTTTTTATTATATTATAATTGTCAGAATGTAAATTTAATCAAATTTTATGAGATAGCTCCCTTCTTTATTAGAAATTATTGTAGCTATCAGAATTATTGGAATTATCAGAGTAATTGGAATTATTGGAGCAATTAGAATTATTAGAATTATCAGAATAATCAGCAGGATTCTGATTATTCTGATTTCCTCTGATTATTCTGATTATTCCGATCCCTCTGATTGTTCTGATTATTCTGGTTATTCCAATCCTTCTGATTATTCTGATTATTCCGATATTTCAATCTGGCTCTTGTCATGGCCTCTCTGATTCCTCCTTCCTCAAGAAATCTTTTTTCCTGGGAAGCAATAAGTCTGTCAAGAAGATATTGGGTCTGTTTAATCAAAGTGATGGCAAGATTGCAGAATTCCTCAGCAGGAAGTTTGCGGCAAAGATCCTGATAATTATCTTTAAAATCCGGTGTCTTTATATAGGCTCTCAATCTGATGATTCGGGGATGATCCTTTGTCCATAACGGCAATTGATGAAAGAGAAGATAATCCATATAATCCTCTTCCAGTTCGCCCAAAGAAGCACGCGCTACATTAGTAAGTTTAATCTCAGTCTCTTTTGAAGTACTTGCAGCCTGACTTCCTTCCACAATATTTTGCTTGCAACTACGTGCCGCCTGCTGCATCTGATCAACAGTTCGGGAGGATCGAGATAGAAATCTTTCCACAAAAATCTCAGTGATAACAGAAATTTTCAATGCCAATTGATAAACCAATAAATTTCTCACATCCCCATTATGATTCACGATTTCTCCCATAATAAAAAGACTATGTTTAAAAAAGACTATATGTTAGATAAAAAAGGCTATATATTTATCCTGCCTATATAATTTCTATCTCTCCTTGTAAAATTAATCAAATTATTTCTATTTCAAATAATAAAGCAAATAATATTTCGAAAAATTTATGATATACCCTATTTTTCCAATAATTCCAATATCTCCAATAGCTCTAATAGTTCCAATAATTCTAATATTCCGATTGCTCCAATAATTCCAATAGCTCTAATAGTTCCGATAGCTCTAATAATTCCAATAATTCCAATAGCTCTAATAGTTCCGATAATTCCAATATTTCTAATATTTCCGATAGCTCCAATAATTCCGATTATTCCAATATTTCCAATAAAAAAATTAGGTTATGCAAGTAAGCACAACCTAATCTTATCATTATATGTCTGTTCGTTAGATAGTAAATAGTAATGTTTTATTACCAGAACATATCCCATCCCCGCGCAACACAGTGGATCACGCGCGAAAACTTATCCCTATCCAAAGCGGAGTTTTCTATCGCGGGGTCTTTCTCCTCCATAGCATTCGTACATACTACGAAGTATTTAGGGAATTCTGGATATTCACTTGCTACCTCTCGTCCAGCTTCCATTACACCTTGAGCATCTGAAGGGTCATAAGTCTGATTGATAACTTCGATCTCAGACATGGCATCATACATGTAATCTACCATATATTCATAATCACTTTCAGAAAGCTTTTCATTCTTCTCAATTTTTGAATTCAATGATTCTGATCCCCCACATCCTTGAACCAAGAGATTCAAAAAGAGAAGCAAAGTAAAAAATACTGTTTTTTTTCTCATAAATTAAAAATTATTAGTTATTGATATGTGTAGTTTGATCTTTCATAAACGTCTTTCCAAGAACCTTAAATTCTGTACCAAGAAATATCTTTAATCGTTGGATATTAGCAAAATTAATACATTAACAAATTACATACTCTCCAACTACATAGGTTAATACCATCAGTTTATTCAATGTTCAGATATCTATTGATCACTCGCTCCGGATTAATATTAAGAGTATTAGATGAATTAATAATTTTAGAAGTAAGTTCGTCATTTATTAATGATTCTGTTCTCATTTGAGGGACAATAAAACAAAACCATGCAATAATTAACGAAATGATAAAAATTATGATATTAACAATCCATTTCCAAGTATCATATCTTGCCCTTATAGATGAGACTTGTTCCTCAAACTCACCATATGCGCCCAAAGCATGTAGCCCAACACGACAAGCATTCTTAAAAAATCCGTCATCTTTTCTCCATCTAACACTTTTCAAAAAATTCTTTACCGCTTTATCTCTTGCACTATCAATTTTACCATCAATTATTAGCGAAAATACAAAACCTACAATGATAGCTACAATAACGTCCCAGAAGATATCAGATGAAAGTTCCCTAATCTGAGATTTTGTTCGTTCTATTACAAGAGCTTTGATCTTTTCATCAATCTCTAATTCATTGTCTCCGGGAATAATCGTAAAATCTGGGATGGATACTTTCCCAAGAAGAATTTCATGTTCTTCGCATAAGGCATCCTTATAAGCATTAAGCCGATTTATATAAAAACCTTCACATTTTACCCCCAAATTATTAGTATTCAAATCTGAAAAAAAATCTTTCGAAAATTTATCTTCTGATTTTGTATAATAATTCCAAGTATTTGGCAATGCACTCAACAATGAATATTTATTTTCAATATATTCATCAACTTCCGTGCTAATATAATCTGAAATAATCAAAGGCACCATTTGCCCAAACTTGCTATTTCGTTTTGCAGTGACTTCATTATACTCTTGAGGAGTAATATTTCTTTTTCTCAGATTACTACCTTTATATTCGCTTTTATCTTTACGAATATCTTTAAGTTTAGATTGATTATTTTCTCGGCAAGCAATCAAAATCTCTTTTATTCTCTCCGTTACGTTAGAGTCCTGGGCAATTACATCATATCTCATATTAACCAGAACCTCCTTATTAACGCCCGATAGATCACTTAAGCTATCAAGTGACACATACTCCATTATAAGTTCATCATATATAGATGAATACCCTGCATCTAAATCCTTTTTCTTATTACCGCATGATAGTAATAAAAGCGATAATAAAACAAATAAAATTGGTTTCATATATTACTTTAGTATTTATAATAAATAATCAATGTATTCAGCGATCTCTTTATACATTGGAGCTCTTTCCTTTTTACTAAACTCGTTTCGATTTATTTCACTTCCCTTGCGTATTGGATGTAAGACAGATGATTGATTTTTATGATCTTCTGCCATCAATGCAAAATAATCAGGATTTGCTTTTTGTCCTCCATGATGAAGTTCAAAAGCACTATATCCATGATCAGCTATATTTTTATTAGAAGGATCCTTATATAAGGGAGATAACCCACGCCTCATTCGTCCTAAATTAGTTTCGCACCCATCTTTTACATATCTTGGATTACCCTTATGAAATTTCACCGGATCAAAATCACCTGTATATTTTCTTGATATTTTTAAATAAGGATCAAATTTTGGAGAAACAAGTAATGGCTTTTTCACACCTCTAATAGCAACTTTTATTTCCTTATATCCTCCTTTAGTAAATACCAAGGCAATCTCTTTAGTCATGGATTTTGTCACAGAGGAACTTAGCTTAGTAACTATTATTTTTGATGTTTTCTTTGTCAGATTGGATACAACCCCTCGCTCTGAACTTTTCACAACTGTTTTTACAGTTTTCTTAGCTCCTTTCTTTTCAACTTGCTTTATCTCCTTCTTTATAATTTGCTTTCCTATAGATTTGGTAATTTGCCCCCAAGATGTTACAGTGCCAAAGCAAATTAAAGTAATAAATAAAAAGAGATGCTTATACTTCATTTCATCATTTCACATCCTCCGGACTCCCCTCGTCGGCATCAGGTTAGTTAAAAAGAAAAAGCGCGGGAATCTGCATCTTGCCGTCCCGCTTCCTGAAGGCTTCTCGCATTGCCCTGTCTATGCGGAACGGCAACGCAGAAGCCCACGCCAATGTATGGGGTAACAAATGCGTTCGGACGGCTTCTCCCACAAGAGAACCGACCGAATGCACGACTCGATACATTTCCGGGGCATCTATCGTTGCTCGATCCTTGACATAGGCACCTTCGAACTTTGCGAGAATTTTCAGGAAGTCAAGAACCAGCGTGATAAACGCTCTTTCTGTATGTCTGTACTCCTCACTTCCTTTATGAAAAGAGAAGTACTACCGCAAATTTACAAATAAATTTCCTTTTTGCAAAAGATTATTCGGCAAATCCTCAATTTATTTTCAATTTGTTATCATACTTGGCAACGTAATGGAGTTTTTCTTTATCCGCTGCAAAGTTATAACGCATTGCTATTTCTGCTCTCTATACGTATAGAAAAATTAATCATTCTTTATTTTTTTCTTCCAAAAACGACGGACAGGAGCCGCAGGCTGAAGGGTCTTGACTTGTGTCTTGAATGCTGATCCATCGGGTCGGAGAAATATACGTATCAAAGATTCCCATGGCACGGGAACATTTTCCGTACATATCCTCTCCCCTACCTTTTCAAACAGAAGCTTCATGACAATATTAAAATCCACATCTCCATATTCCTCACTCAGACACCAGGCTTTTTCATAACCTTCCATCCGATGCAGCCAGCCTTCCTCCTCCCCTTTCTTTATAAACTCTTTCACTATCTTCCATCCCTCTTCGATCCGCGTCGGATCAAATAATTTCTTTCGCAGATTCTTTTTCACTCTCTCTTCAAGCGAAAGGAATGCCCCTTCGGTGAATGCTGTGGTCACGACCAGCTTTTTAGGTGCTGCTTGCGCAGGAAGAGTTGTTGGAAGTTTACCGGAGAAATAATCTATATACGTACTATATATAATGTCAAGTGCCCTCAAACCCACTTCCTTTGGATCCTCCTCTTCATAAAGCGAAATCCAGAAAGGCCAGAAAGTACGATTACTATTATTGTCGGTGGGACGGAAACGGTAGGTGAAGTCCTTTTCTACGAATACATTGTTGAGCCGTTGCAAAACGAATGGTTCTATTCTCTTCCAATCCTCCTCCGCCTTCAATATCTGATTGGAATGGGAGAATCCTGGAAGTGTCACTGATTTGCAACCGAAATATATCCCTTGTGAAGGATTATAAATATCATATTCAATCAAGAATTCATATATCCTGCCACCCTCCGGAACTTCAATAATGCCGCAACGATACATCATATATTTCTCATCCATCTCCCCTCGCACATCTCCAACTAATTCTGAAGCCGATGCGAGCGAAAGCATCCGCTGCTTATTATATTCAGAGGCTCTATTGAGCCAAAAATATTTCTCTCTACCCATAATATTTCCCTTTTAATACTAAGTAAGTATTCAAAATTAATTTTAGGGCAAAATTAATCAATTCCACAAAAAAATTCTAATTTAACCCTATTTACATTAAAACGAAGGTGCGCCGAATCACTTCGTCGCACCCTCTTCCTAAACATAGATTTTTAATTCTACTAAATCACTACTATTTATTTAATCGCTACGTTTTTTTTAAAGTTTAAAGTAAGTAAGGTTATCAGATATAAGACCTTCTTATAACCTTATAACCTCATCATTTAACCACCTTCTTGCCATTCACTACATAGATTCCGGCAGGAAGTGTACGGAGATCGCCTGATACGCGGATACCCTGAAGGTTATAGATTGCGGCATCTGCAGAAGCTGACGACTCAATCTCATTCACTCCGGATTCCTCAGCATCCTCAATCTTTAGGGAGAGCGGAGATTTGATCACGAAATTGTATGTGCCATCTTCGCCGGGAAGAATCACATTGGGATCCTTCTCATCGCTGCGGGTCTCTGCATCATCGGTTGCCACATCATAAGAAACCTTTATCTTCTGATCAGAAGTGGGAAGGATGGTGATCTGAGTGCCCAGATGCATTTGGAATGAAGAATCCTCTGTCTCTACCACATTATGACGAAGCACCTTGAAAGGAGCCTTGGCTGTGCTATTGATATTCACATCATATTTCTCAGGCTCATCATTCACAAATACTGTGATCACATCATTGTTCTTCACGGGGATATAATAGAAATTCCATGTGAAGTCGCCGCCATTCTGAGGCTCATCGTTAAGATAGGCTGTGTTGAGCTTAATCTTCTCATCGAGATTCCTAACCTTGATGGTCACAATATTATCCTCTTCTGCGAAATCGATTGTCTGATAGCCGTCTTTCAGAGAATGAGATATGCCGTCGTTTGTTACGAGTTCGGGAGAATCTGAAAGCCATCCATTATAAAGATAGACATGGAGTTTCTGATCGTAAACCAACTCATCACCTTCAATATTGAGGGTCATATTCCCTTTCACTGTAATCATCTCCTTCTGAGGAAGCTGATTGCCTTCACCATCCTCAAGAGATGTGATCTTATACCCTGCATTTCTTTCCACGCAGATATAAGGCTGCTTCTCATCAAGCTCGAAGCTGAAACCTTCATAAGAGATGGGCTTGCAGTTACTGAGAGTTGTACCGGTGGAGATTGTGAAATATTTACGGTCGCCGTTTACTGTAACAGTGTATGAGCCATATTTATGAGCGTTAATCTTCACGGTCTTGTCGGCATCGGCAGTAAACTCGCGTGCATTTGTAGCCTCGCCGTCGATTTCAAAGAGATCGATGCGATAGTCGTTTGTATTGAGTTCGAGAACCACCTTCGCCTCTTTCTCCACCTCAAAACCGTCGGGATCAGACCAGGCAGTTTTCTCAATTACTACACCATTGGCTGTGACGCGTGTGATAGCCTCTACGGCATCATCATTAAGTTCGAAGAGGACACGTTGCATCTCCTTCACCTCTCCGGCGGCAGAAGTATATACTGTCATCTTCGCATCGCCGAAACCTGAAGTGGCAACATTGACAAATAATGTGCCATCATCCTTAAGTTCGCCGGCATCGAATCCTTCTCCCCACATATTGGTGAGTTCCCAAGAATCAATCTTGAATCCGGCCTTGGGGATGATAAAAAGCTCTTTGGCTGACATCCAGCTTGGCTCAACCTGGACCTGATCCGTGAAAGCTACAGATTGATCATTATACATCACGAGATCTATATGATCCGGATTTTTAAATGTTATGGTGAATTCGCCCCATGCATTGGCTGTAAGGCTCGACATGAATGCCACCACCATCATAAGAAATGTGTAAATCTTTCTCATAGGTTATAAAATTTAAAATTATTTTTTTGGTAAGTATGGCGTCGGCCAAGACGCCATACCTTTTTATATGATTTTATCTGATTTACTTGCGGATCATCACCTTCTTACCATTCACTACATAGATTCCGGCAGGAAGATTCTTGGCATTCACGCGGAGACCCTGGAGATTGTAAACCACTGCATCCTCATCTACAGAATCAAGGATCTCAGAGATACCAAGGGCATTGTTCTTAGCTACTGTGAGGTTCTTGGTGTTTGCGTTCACTTTCACCACATAAGAGCCATCCTCATTGGTGATGATATCTGAATTTCCTTCGCGAGCGTCATAAGCCACGGCAGCCGCAGTGGGTGTAACCACGATATGGTGACCCTTGGCAGGAACGATAAGGAGCTCAGTGCCTTCCAACATATCGATTGATGAGGGATCCTCAGCCTCATATTTGTGATGCTTGAATACGGTGTATTCTACATTATCCTCAGTTGTAAGAGATACATTGTGAGTGTCGGGTGCATCTCCTCCACCGAAGATCATAAGGAAGTCGTCTTCTTTTAGAGTAACCTCTGTTCCTAAGAATCCTGCGACAAGCTTTTCATTATTAAGATATATGACAGCATCATCAAAATTAAACGGATTCTGAACAGCATTAACCGTCATCTCGCTATAACCTTCTTTAAGCTCATCCTTTAAATTATTATTCTGCTTATCAGTAAATTTCTTCACTGATTCAGGATTGCTTACAAAGGTATATACTGTGAACGGAGGAATATCACTCGGATCGTAGGTCTTGATGTTAAGTGTCATACCTTCATGGCCCAACACAGATTTTCCATAAGAAGGAATCGAATAAACTGTTCCCTCTTCATCTTTCACCTCAAGTTCCCAACCGGAAGGAAGGGTAGGCTTGATAAAAATGTTCTTGTTGGTTTCAGGAATTTCCACTTCATTCTCCCCATCTTCAATCTGAATTCGATTATTGTCAGAGCATTGATAGCTATAACCTACATTATAGAGCTCTACATGAGAAGCATTACTTACGTTTACATTCACCTTCATCATCGCGGGTAAATGAGCTGTTATCACAACATTCAAGTCAGTTTTAGGTTGCGGCTGAGGATATGTATTTCCATAATAAGCCTCTCCATAAGAATTGATGGTGAGCTCTTCATCATTTACTGTAACCTTATCAAGGATTAAGCCAGAATTGTAAAACTTAATCTCAATGCCATCACCCTCTTCAAATTCAATCTGAGGAGCGAGTTCTACTCTATTATAGTTGCGTGTAACGTATTCTACAGCATTTTCAGTTCCCGGATTGGTGTATGTGAAATTGATATAGTGCTTAACAACTACTTTCTTAATTTCAAATACAACCTCATCGCCATCTTCTACATCAAAAACATACTGATAATATCCGGTGATACCACCAAAGTCGGCAGCCTCAATTGTCTTTCCATTTACAGTGGCTACGTCAAATTTATGATCCCCTTTGGTTACAATTGTGAATGTCTTCCCGGTGGGATCATCAAATTCGATTTCTCTTTTGCCGGGAGCTGCATAGGTCGGACCGAGATTGACACTTGAATTTCTAAACTGACTTACTACATCTGTATATGCGAAACCATCATATGTGAATGTAAAGTTGGCTTTGGATACCTTGCGAACTACGGGATCTGCAAAGACTACCTTGTCGCCTTCATTAACGTCAAACGAGTAAGTGTAGCTTCCTGCTACGCCTGATGTTTCAACACTATTGATTGCATTGCCATTGAGAGTGGCTGTGGAGAAGATATAATTATCTTTTGTGGTGAGAGTAAATTTCTTCTGAGTGTCGGCAATGAAAGAGATTTCATGATCACCTTCTGCATAATCGGCTGCGTCGATAGCTTCGCCTGCACCGTTAGTAAATGAGCGAATCACGGCTGATGCATCAACATCGCCATAATTGAATGTAAAGGATGCGTTCGCCGGCTTGAGGGAAATAGGATCGTTAAACGTGATCATATCTCCATCTTTAAGCTCTATAGTGTAGATATAGGAATAGGGATCGGTTTCGCTTTCCTTATATTCCAAATCAGTCAGCTGCCAATCGCCTGCTGATACTTCACGATCCAATGTTGCAGCATCAAAATAATACCCATTTTTTGTAACGAGTGTCAAGGTATTCTCTGTCTCGGGATCAAATTGAACATCTGTATATCTATAATATAATGCTGCGTCAAGATATTGGTCGCCTAAACGTAATTCACTTATAACATTTGAAGGATTCAAATAATCAGTGGCTACACATAATTTAATCTTAGACTTGGGAGTAGCCGGATCATCGGCAGCCTCAACGTTTACAGTATAAGATGTTCCCCAATCATTAATCGTTATAGGAATTTCTAACGTTTTAGTTGAAGGTCCTGCTGTAAGAGGACCAGAAATAGAAATTTGATAACCTTCTTCTGGAGTAATGTAGCAAGTAACATCTCCTGATAGTCCGTAATTCATAGGACTAACCACTGTAGAGCCATTTCCATAAATATATACAGGATAGGCCGGGTCATTTAAATATGCCGACACATGTTCATAATTAGTCGGTATATTTAAAGTGATTCTTTGTGCATTGGCTTCCAGCCCGGAAAAGAAGGCTATAAGAAGCGCAAGCAGGGTATAAAACTTTCTCATATCTAAAAATATTTTGGTTAGGTTTTCTTACTTACTTTATCACTTTCTTTCCATCTATCACATAAAGTCCGGATGGAAGATCGTTAATGTCAGCATCAATCTGCTTGCCGTCTATTGTATAGACAGCAGTATTCCCTTCGGCAATTTCTATCTCGTTCACGCCGGATTCCCCATCTGTGATGCGGGTAAACTCCGACCAGTATTCAGCTGCCTTGAATTTATCAACCATCCCTTTCTCAACATGGATTGTAATGGCATCGAAATCCACGCCGTCGAAAGCGCCATATTCTGCCACTGGAACTGATGTTCCCTCCACATAAAGATCTGTAATAGCTGAGTTGGCAAAACAGGATGCACCGATCGAACGGATAGTAGCCGGGATAGTAAGGCTCTCAAGCGATCCACAGTTGGCGAAGGTGCCCACTTTAAGATATTCAACTTCTGCGGGAATCTCAATCTTTTTAAGATTCTGACAGCCGTCGAAAGCATGGCTGCCGAGTGCTTCAAAATTAAGGGATGCATATCCCGATGCAGTCTTACTATAAGTGAGTGTTGAGGGAAGAATGATCTCTTCCATGCCGCATTCGGCAAATGCCCATTCCCCTACATAAAGCACTCCTTCAGGAACGGTAACAGTGCCTGTCACTTTTGTAGTGCCTGCCATTGCCGATCGTATGGCTGTGATTGAATTAGGGAAGATGATGCTCTGCAGATTCGTACCGTCGAACAGCTCTTCAGGCATCGTATTCTCGCGTGCGTAAATCCATATCGGAGATGTAGGATCCGAACCCATTGCAGTGTTGAATGCCTCTCCCCCCTCTTTCATCTCAGCTTCGGAAAGATCGATATTCACGAGGCGTCCGGTAGTGGCTTTCCAATATTCGTCCATCCCTGTCATCCATCGGAGCAGCTTGAGGTCGGTGCCATTCAAAGGGCCTATAACCTTAAGGTCGGTTGTGGCTGCCTTTTGAATAGCGGTCATTACTTCGGGAAGCGTGCCGGCTTCCTCCACTGTGATCACAAGCTGTTCGGCTGAAAGCGGAAGCGCAACAGATGCGGCGGCGATTGCAATTGCGGGTAAATAGTAAAATTTTGTCATATGGAAAAATATAAATCTCCGGGCGGTCGGACCGATCGCCCGGAGATGATTAGGAATATTATTTTACAATCACTTTGCAACGGTAGTCGCCTACGGTCACTACATAGATACCGTTCTCAAGAACGATTGCAGTTACATCCGAAGCTGTTCCGTTTGCTACGTTGATACCCTGGAGACCGGTTACGCTGTATGCCTTGCCGGATGCACCCTGGATATAGAGACGGTTGCCATAAGTGAACACCTTAACTGACTCTGCCACGCCATCCTCGACACCTAATTCACCGAGAACTACAGTGTTGGAGTAAGCTGATTCACCCTTGTCATATACACAAGTCACATTGTAGTGGTAAGCACCCTTGGGATCTACACCTGCATGCTTGTATGAAGTCTCTTTAAGCACTGAAGAGTTGAGCTTGACATCGTTGCAATATACGTTGTAGCCCTGGAGCACAACCGGCTCTGTGGCGGGAACATATGTTACATCGTCGATACAGAAGCCCATAGCGCACATTGATACGCAACGGATAGCGAAGTAGTTGGTTCCGGCAGGGAGGTTAACTGTAACCTTTGTCCATTCCTCTGTGGGATGACCGCCTACATTGTTCACCTTCACAAACTCTGAAAGGTTCTCACGGAGTTCACCCTTAGAGGTGTAGAACTCGTATGTTTCCTGACCATAGTAGTCAGTAAGACTCTTCACATAGAATGAGATTGTCTGAGCCTTGCCGCTGAGACGGGGTGAAAGCAACCAGTCGTCGTTGGCAACTGTGTCGTCGTCGCCTGAGAAGCAGATAAGCATCTGGTCAGAATCGTGAGCAAGGAACATTGAGGGTGTGCCATCGTTGTAAGGATCTGCGAGACCTGCCTTCTCTGCGTTGAACACGATGAACGACTGACGCTCGCCGGCGTTGGGCCACATAGCTGCATTTGCAACATATACGGTGTAGTTCTGGTCGCGGTCAACTGTTGCCCAGTCGCCGATGCGGTTGATGATGAATGAATCATAGGTTTCGAATCCATCGGTCACTTCAATCTCCTCATCCAAACGGGGTGCCGACCAGCTGAGCTCTGCTGTATTGTTCGACTCATTGATCACGCCGTTGAAGTCGTCGATCACAGGATATGTGGGCTGAGTGATATTGACAGTGTAAGCTGCCGACTTGTTGTTGGAAGAATTCTTATCGCCGTCGAATACGATCTCAGCTGAGTAAGAAGTCTTGTCGCCGAATGAAAGCTCTGCTGTCTGCGGGAAGTTGAAGGATTTTGATTCGTAGGGCTGGATAGTGGTGCCTTCAATTGAAGCAACCTCCTTACCTTCGCGATAGAGCACTACAGAGTATTTGTCTGCAGCAAGCGAACCAAGGTTCTCTACCTCTACTGTGAAGGTTGCAGTCTCGCCGATCTTCATCACTGAGGGAGCCACAAATGTGCGGAGATTAAGATCCTTGTCGGGCTGGTCGCGAACCACGATATTATCGAAGTGGATGTTGGCAAGATCCTTGCCTGCAACTACTGAGATACCTACCTGAACTGTACCGGCAGATTTGTAATCAGCCAAAGATACGGTGAGCTTGCGCCATCCGCTCTGTCCTGATTCCTGCTCGAAATCTATTGTGTTGCCAAGTTCGATGAATTCATAACCATTAGTTGAAACTACGGCTGTAATCTCATCGGCGCTCAGACGGTTGAAGTAGTAATAGAACTCATAGATCGGGCTTTCAGTCTTTGAAATGTCGATCAGACCTGAGATGAATGTACATTCTGCATATGCCTCGGCGGGTTCGAATGTCACGAGACCGCCGTCGTTGTCGGCAGGAACACATGCCGGATAAGAACCGCTGTCGGCGATACCCCAACGGCTGTCGCCCTTGGTGTTCTCGAATCTCCAAGTGTCGTAAGTAGGATTGTTACCCTTGAACGACTCATTGAACGGAAGCGCGTAGGGTTTACCCATGATTGCCACATTTGAGCGGTAACCGTAGCCTACACCAAGATCATTGGCTGCATATACATAGTAGGATGCCATACCCTGCTGGCCTTCGAATGTAGGAGTATCCCACAATTCACGTTCTGTGAGGTTCATTCCTACAGTATAAGTGCCTCCGGTGTTGAAGTCCTGTGCATTTACATGATATTTCAATGTTGCGGGATCGATATATCCGCCGTTCTGGCCCTCTGTAGGAGCATCCCATGTGAGGTGGGCTTTTCCATTCTCCTGAACCACGTGGATATTATTGGCCGGACCCGGAACATCCGGACCGATGAATGCAGATCCTGAGATTGAACGTCCGTTACCCTCGTCGTTGGTAGCGTATGCACGATACTCTACCACACCTGCTTCGCTGATTGCGTTATCCTCATAAGAGAGTTCCTGACCGGGCTTAACGTCTGAGAAACGCTTCACCATACGTGTGCCCTTGAAAAGAGTCACGCTTGAGATGTTGTCAAGCTTGTTACCTCTAAGGTCGGTGGTCGGAGCCTTCATTGTTACAGTGGCTGAAAGCGCACCCTTCGCACCCGGAGTTACCTTGAAGTCGGAGGGAAGCTCAGGTGCAAATACAGAGGCTGTCTTTGTGAGCTCGATATCGGCCACGCGAAGCGACTGACATTCTGCAGGCGACATATGGTGGAGACCGATATAGTAAACACCATCCTCATCAGGCATGAACTCACCTACAAACTCCTTAACTGTATAGGTGAGGAATTTGGTCTTCTCGATCACGGTCTGTGTCATCGCTTCGGGAGTGGGAGCCTTACCGATCTTAACCTCAAAGGTCTCGCTATATCCCATTGTGCGGGCATTCATCACGAAACGATAGAAATCGTTGGCGCTGAGCTTCATCATCGGAGTGAACAACCAGTCGTCCATTCCCAATCCGGTCATTGAATAAGAACCTACTGCGAAGCCGGGTTCCCAGTACCAAGTCTTGCCGTCGGCATTGATATCAAGCACTGTGAAGAGGTTCCAATTGTTGCTGTTGGTGAAGTCTTCGCGATAAGGAGTTACGAAAGGATCTCCGGTGAGCACCTGGCTTGAATTAGCCTCGCCACCTGCAAGATTGCCTGCATATGCCACAACACGATATCTGTAAGCAGTGAGAAGATCTTTGCTTACCGTCTTGTCGGTGAATGTAGTGGCTGAGGTGCCTTCGCACACCAAAACATCGTTGGGCGAACGATAGATCACATATTTAAGAGTAGCGGGGTCGAAATAACCGTCGTGCTGAGAAGCTGTGGGAGCATCCCATGTGAGCACAACCTCATTATCTACAACCTCTGCCTTAAGATTGCCTACTGCTACGGGGCTATCCTTGCCAATCCATTTGCGGATGCGAGCTTCCGGACCCTGACCGTTGGAGTTTTGAGCGAATGCTGTAACGATGTTATAGCCTGTCGAACCCTTCACAGTCTTTGTTACCTTTGTGCCGGGAGCAGCCTCGCCCATATCCACGTCAGCGTCGTTGATGCGGATAAACCAATCAAGGTTTCCGGAAAGAGGAGTGCCGTCGAATGTCTCTGTAGGAAGAGTGAAGCTTACAGTGATGTCATTTTCAGTGGCTGTAAGATATTCAATAGAGAAATCTTCGAGTTCGCCGGGAGCTTTTGCAGATGCGCCCTCATTCATTATATATAGGCCTGCAAATTCCTCCTGATTGTCGAAGTAGCCGATCAAACGAGCCTTATAGTCGGACATATCCACTTCATACAGACCTGTGCTGTTGGATGTAGTGGCAGCCCAGTAAAGACGGTTGGTCTTGAAATCGAAAGTCATAGACTGTGTGTAGGCCGGCTTAACGCCTGTATTGCCTAACACCTTGATCGAACCGTCTTTCTTGCCTACTGTCACGAAGTTGCCCATATAGTCGATACCATAAAGCTCTCCGTTCACATCTGCTGCGAGGGTGAAGAGAGGTGTATCCCATTGAGCGATTGCAGTGACAGCGCCGCTGTCGGGATTAATCTTACCGAAATAGTAGGCACCCGACTGGAAGTTGTACAAACATCCGTAAAGAGTCTCTGTAGTGCGGTCGTAGGTCATGTCTGTGGTGACATATGAATCCGCAGTGCGCTCAGAGAAGATACATTCCCATGTATCTGTGTCGAAAACACGCCAGTAGGTAAATACTACTCCCTGGATCTCCATGAAATAATACATGTAGTAACGGCTGTTGGCATACGTACCTCCACCGTTAGCCTCTGTCAAATATCCGTCGCGGACAAGATTAAGAGAAATGGGAGCGCTTGCAGGGAAGCTGAATATACCGGGATTGGCATCGTCAAGGTTCCAAGCATAAGAAAAGATTAAGGAGCCGTAGATGGTGGGTACATCAGCTTCGGCGGCCTTAGGGGCCTTGCTGCGAGTGGTGAAGGCTGAAGCGTCGCGCACCAATGGCGGCTGACTGAAAGGAGAAGGCGTTCTCGGTCTGATCAGCGAAGAGTGATTACCAAATCGGGGGGGGTGATTTATTTCACCTAACCCACTCTTCTGATGAGCCGGCTGCCCGAATGCATTCATGCTGAATCCAAGAATGGAAAGCAAGAGAACTGCAAATAGAGAAAAACGTCTCATAAAATGGTTAAGAGGATTCTTGTGAATAAATTTAGTTTCCAGAAATCCGATAAAAAGTCAAGTTCTGTTCAAAAGTCAGGTTCTAAAAATTCAGATACCATTCAAAAGCTAAGTTCTAAAAAATTCAGATACCGATCAGGGGTCAGGTCTTTTTCAATTCATCTTCATCTGCGGCTATAATTTGTCAAGTAAATCGAATAATTGTTAGCCGGAACAACCACCACAAGCCGAATCCATAAAAACTTGTATGATTATTCTGATGCAAAAATAATGAATAATTTTTAAATATGCCAAATTTTTATCAAATATTATGAACATTTTTTACATTTAAAATATTTCACCTTACAAAATGTTACACTTTTATGCAATATAATGAATTATTTAAAATTTATGCATGAAATATTTAAGCCCTTATTATTTGCGCCAAGAGAAAAAATTTTAAAAAATTCGCATTTTTTTCTTGAAAAATTTGGAGGATCCAAAAAAAAGTCGTAACTTTGCATCGTTAAAACATCGCGGGGTGGAGCAGTGGTAGCTCGTTGGGCTCATAACCCAAAGGTCGTAGGTTCGAGTCCTGCCCCCGCCACTAATTAAGACGCTTTTTCCAAAGCGTCTTTTTTTATATCTAATTGCGTTATCGTTCTGAGAAGATTCCCAAACCAATAGGTTTGCTGTTCCTTCCAAAGTCGATGATTTTAAAAAGTTCTGCGAATGTTTTGAGATGCATCTCTCCGTTCTGCGAATAAAAAGTCAACCGGAATCAGGATAATACATAATTTTGATTCGCAGAATTGAGTGAATATTCACCAAACTCTCGCAGAAAATTTTAAATAAATGATTATGGAACTGAAAGCTTACGCTTTAAGGAATTACCACGGAATGACAACTCTTCTCTTAAGGAAGTTAAAGACATCTAAAGAAGTTAAAGACGTCCTTATGTCAGAATTGCGTTATCGTTCTGAGAGGATTCCAAAAACCGATAGGTTTGCAGTTCCTTCCTAAGTCGATGATTTTAAAAAGTTCTGCGAATGTTTTGAGATGTATCTCTTCGTTCTGCGAATAAAAAGTCAACCGGAATCAGGATAATATACTCCGTTCTGCGAATAAAAAATCAACCCAAATCAGGATAATACAAAATGGATAAGAAATTAAACGAATTAGGCTACGCAATTATAGGTGCAGCATTTGAAGTGAGAAAGAATTTAGGCAGGTTCATGTATGAAAAAACTTATGAAAGAGCTTTGCAAATTGAACTCTCTCTAAGAAATATAAAATGTGAAAACCAAGTGCGTATCCCAATTAATTATAAGGGAGTGGTGATAAGCGATGCATATAAGGTGGATCTTCTTGTTGAAGGAGTTATTCCTATAGAACTTAAAACTCTTCCTGAAATGGGGTCAACTGAACTTAGCCAAATATTATCCTACCTTACTTTTGGGAATTTTCAATTAGGATATTTAATAAATTTCAGGGCTGAAGACTTTATTGCCAAACCAGTCCCTAAAAGCATATGTTTGGATAAGGGAATTTATAGGATAGCAAAATCAGAAATTTGAGAATTCTTTACAAACAAATGTCGTTATCGTTCTGAGAAGATTCCCAAAAACCGATAGGTTTGCAGTTCCTTTCAAAGTCGATGATTTAAAAAAGTTCTGCGAATGTTTGGTGAATATTCATTAAATTCTGCGATTTAAAAAATTTCTGAATTAGGAACCGTAGAGTATAATCATTTAAATTAAAAAATATATATGGAAGTCGTTTACGAGGATAATCATATCATTATTGTGAATAAGAAAGCCGGAGAAATCGTGCAGGGCGACAAAACCGGCGACACTCCCCTTTCCGAAATGGTGAAGGAATATATTAAGGAGAAATATCATAAACCGGGGAATGTATTCTGCGGTGTGGTCCATCGTATCGATCGCCCTGTGGAGGGTCTCGTGATCTTTGCCCGTACATCGAAGGCTCTTGAACGCCTCAACCGTATGCTGCGCGATGGCGAGATTCATAAGACCTACCACGCTCTTGTGGAGGGAAAGGTGACGGAGGATTCGGGAGAATTGGAGAATTACCTCGTCTCGGATGGAAGAATCAACAAGACTTTCATTGCCAAAGCATCCACGCCGGGAGCAAAACTATCCAAACTCCGTTATCGCACTCTTGCCGTCGGCGATCGCTATTCTCTTCTTGAGATAAATCTACTCACGGGCCGCAAGCATCAGATACGCTGCCAGCTGTCGGGCATTGGTCATCCTATAAAAGGGGATCTCAAATATGGGTCAAAGCGCAGCAATCCTAATGGCGGCATCTCTCTGCAGGCTCATAAGATTGAATTTATCCATCCGGTTTCGAAGGAACAAATATCTATTGAGCTGCCGGAAATCAACAATCCCATTACTTAACTTTTGCAGGGCAAAAGTTAAGAGATATAAGTTGGAGGTTTATAAGTTGTAAGAAAAAGTTATAAGTATAGGATGGATAAAGAAAAGGTCCGTACGCAGGATCGCCTTACGGCGTTTTTACGCAAGATTTAAGCAGATTGAACGGGGATTTTTATATAGATATTTATATATATGGGAGCATAGTAAAAAGCAGATAGTTCTGACCTACCGGTCAGCGGAGATCTGAGCAGGACACATACGAATGAAAGGTCTGCTCCCATCTGCCAAGACCGACAGGTCTAATCTGCTTTTATCTTATAGATAATCTTGGAGTAAGTAAAAAAATCTACGCTTTATCTGCTCAAATCCTGCGCAATAAAAAGCAACGCTTTGATCCTGCGTACGGACTTTTCATTAATCCAATGGGGATTTTTGAGGATATGCATAAAAGCTATAAGTTAGAAAGGTTATAAGTTTTAAGATTGGTTTTATCCATCTCTTAAAACTTATAACCTTTCTAACTTATAACCGCTCAGCATTCAGAGCTGAGTAAATTTATTTTCCAAGAAACGCCTTGATCTTGCCAAGCACTGTCGGCACATTATAGCCGAATTTCTCATCAAGCACCTTTGCGGGCGCAGAAGCACCGAAGCGCTCCATACCTACCACCTCAAAGTCGCCTTTCATGATGGGATACATCGTTGCGGGCAGACCGGATGAGAGTGCGAAAATCTTTACGCCATCGGGCAGCAACGCTTTCTGATAAGCTTCGTCCTGTGCCTTGAACAGACCGATTGAAGGAACTGAAAGCACACGCGCTTTCACACCCTCCTTAGCCAACTCCTCAGCGGAATGAACCAGAAGAGCCACATCGCTGCCGTTGCCCACAAGCACAATCTCCGGATTCTCTACATCATACACTGCATATCCTCCGCGCAATGCTTTCTTAGCTTCCTCGCGACGATTTTCGCCGGAAAGATCTTCAAGGTTCTGGCGAGAGAAAATCAGCACAGTAGGAGTAGAGAGATTCTCCATAGCCAACTGATAGCAAGCTATAGTCTCTGCAGCATCGGCCGGGCGCAACACAAGCACTGAGGGCTTGCCGCTGAAATTGGAGATCTGCTCCATCAAACGAATCTGTGCCTCCTGCTCGATAGGCTCATGTGTGGGTCCATCCTCTCCTACACGGAATGAATCATGAGTGTAGATGTATTTCACGGGAAGCTCCATAAGTGCCGCCATACGGATTGCCGGCTTCATATAGTCGCTGAACACAAAGAATGTGCCGCAAGCCCCCAACATTCCGCCATGAAGCACGATACCATTGATTATACATGCCATCGTAAGCTCTGCCACTCCTGCATGAAGGAAGCCTCCTGCGAAATTATCTTTTGTTATAGAGCCTGTCTTCTTCAACCATCCGTCGGTCTTGTCGGAGTTGGCAAGGTCGGCACTCGATACGATCATATTCCCTATATGGTCGGCAAGATAGCCAAGCACATTAGCGGAAGCAGCACGGCTTGCCATTCCGGGTTTGAGATCGATAGCATTCCAATCGATATTGGGGAGCTTCAAATCAATATAATCCTGAAGAGTCTGTGCAAGCTCGGGATTCTTCTCAGCCCATTCGCGATATTCCTCACGACGCTTTGCCACAATCTTCTTCAACTCTTCGCGACGCTCCTCATAGAGTTTCTTCACATCCTCACGGATGATCCAAACATTCTCGGGATCACCGCCAAGATTCTTTACAGTTGCCTCTATATCCGCACCGGCGGCAGAAAGCGGCTGACCATGAGTGGAGACAGCACCCTCCATTGAAGATCCGTCCTTCCCTACCACCTTACGCGCCATCACTGTGCGTCCGATGATAAGCGTAGGCTTCTCTTTCTCCTCGATTGCTACCTGCAATGCGCCGGCCATAGCCAACGGATCGCAGCCGTCAACTTCAAGAACATTCCATCCCCAAGCACGATATTTGGCAGCTGTATCCTCGCCGGTCACATCTTCCACGCGAGTGGAGAGCTGAACCTCATTGGCATCATAGAACATGATAAGGTTGTGGAGACCGAGCAAACCGGCTAAGCGGCCCGCGCCCTGGGAAATCTCCTCCTGGATACCGCCATCGGAAATGAATGCGTAGGTCTTATGCGCAACAACTTCGCCGAAACGGGCAGCAAGGTAACGCTCCGCAATAGCAGCACCTACTGCCATCACATGCCCCTGTCCGAGCGGACCGGAAGCATTCTCTATACCTCTTACAATATCAACCTCAGGATGACCGGGAGTCACGCTCTCCCACTGACGGAAATTCTGAAGATCCTCCATTGTGTATTTGCCACAAAGGGCGAGCACACTATAAAGCATCGGCGACATATGTCCCGGATCAAGGAAGAAGCGGTCGCGAGCGAACCATTTCGGATCTTCGGGATCATACACCAGAAAACCGGAATAAAGCACATTGATAAAATCAGCCGCGCCCATTGCGCCGCCCGGATGACCGGACTTGGCTTTCTCGACCATCTCAGCTATGAGAACGCGAAGATTGTCGGCAGCCTCATTCATTACTTTTACGTTCATTGGAACAGAATGTTATTGTGTTGTTTAGTTCTCTATATCAAATTAAACGCTCCCGGGAACTATTAACATTCCCCGGAGCGTGTATATTTCATAAGAATCAAAGAGCATCGAACACCTCTTCATCCACAGGAATATCCTTATTGACATTCTTGCAGCCCACGAGGGCATAGAAGAGAAGATAGCCGAGCATTGCCACTACGAGCCAATAGCTCTCCATATAGCCGACATTGTCGGCGATCCAGTTCTGGATCAGAGGCATCACACCACCACCGACTACCATCATCATGAAGATACCGGAAGCCTGAGCCGTGTATTTGCCGAGACCCTCAACAGCAAGGTTGAAGATACCGCCCCACATCACTGATGTGCAGAGACCGCAGAGCACGAAAAGAAGAGCCTTGAAGGGAACCTCCACCAGCTCGAAGCCGGCACCTGCTGCGTAAGCGGGCATTTTGATAACAACTTCCGAGGGAAGGAAAATTGCTACAATGATAAGCACGATGGCCGCGAAAGATACGCAGATGAGCTGTGTGCGGCTTGAAACCTTTCCTGAGATAAAGCTTGAAATGAGACGGCCACACAACATAAGGAGCCAATATACTGCTGCCACACCACCGGCTACAGCTGCAGATCCTGTTTCATTGGTCAGATAGAAGATAAGCACGCCGGGGATACCGATCTCAATACCTACATAGAAGAAGATACCGATAACGCCGAGAACTGTATGACGGAAGTTCCAAGGGCTGTGTTTCTGCTTTTCAGCAGGTGCATTGGAAGTCTTGCGAAGATGAGGCTCGGGGATTGAAACCGCAGAGATGATAATGAATGCCAATACGAAGATTGCCATCGCAATGTAAAGCAGAGGAGCGACGCTGCTGATGGTGGTGGATTTTGAGATCTCACCGATGAGCATACCCACGAAGAGCGGAGTCAATGTTCCGGCAAGAGAGTTAAGCGAGCCGCCGGCCTGCACGAGCTGGTTACCCTTGTTGCCACCGCCACCAAGAAGATTGAGCATCGGGTTGACAACGGTGTTGAGCATACATACGCAGAAACCGCAGACGAATGCACCAAGGAGATAGATGAGGAAGTTGAGAGTAACAACCTGCTCGCCTACTGAGAAGACACCTGTCTCAGCGCCTACGATGCCTGAAAGCCACTGAAGGAAGATACCGACGATACCTACGCCGATGGCCCAGAGAGAAGTTTTCTTATATCCAATCTTGAGGAGAAGATTACCTGCCGGAATACCCATGAAAAGGTAGGCAAGGAAGTTCATCATGTTACCGAGCATTCCCGACCATTCGTAATTCTGTTTCCAGATTGTGCCGAGAGGTGCAGCAAGGTTTGTCACAAAAGAGATCATCGCAAACAGAAAGAACATCGCAATGATTGCGACCATCTTCCCGTTAGATCCCTGATTCGGGGTTGATTTTGTTTTGGTCATAATTGTTAAATTTGTAGATTTTTTTAGGTCTTTGTTAATTGTAAAAATTTCAAGTTATTCACGGTTTCCGAAGATCATGCTCCCGATCCTTACGATTGTTGCACCCTCCTCCACGGCTATCGGCCAATCATGGCTCATACCCATTGAAATCGTGTCGAATCCTCGCAACGCAAGAGAATCATCTCCGGCTATCTCCCGGAACACTCTTGCAATCTCGGCAAAATCAGCGCGGACACGATTGTCGTCGTCGGTGTTGCTTGCCATCCCCATCACTCCGGAGATATGAGTGTTGGTCAGAGTCTCAAACTTGCGCTCCTTAAAATAGGAAAGAAGTTCTTCAGGAAGGAAACCGAATTTTGTTTCCTCGCGAGCCACATGAAGCTGCATCAGCACCTTGGTGACAACACCGGCCTTACGGCTCTCCGCATCTATAAGATTGAGCAGACGTTCGGAATCGACGCTCTCGATGAGGGCTGTCTTTCCGATGAGCTGCTTCACCTTGTTGGTCTGCAAATGACCGATGAAATGCCAGTCTATATCCGAGGGGAGCTGCGGAATCTTTTCCAACAGTTCTTGAACCCGGCTCTCGCCGAAGCAACGCTGCCCGGCATCATAAGCCTCGCGGATAGACGCCGCAGGGTGAAACTTAGAGACAGCGCAAAGCCTCACCCCTGCCGGGAGCTCCTGACGCAATCTTATTATTTCTGATGCTACACTCATATCAAATCATTTTTTTGCTTTATTATTTCCCCGACAAATCAGCAGGGAAGACATCCATCAACATTGTCTCTGTGATTGATGCTATCTCATAATCTCCCAAAGTGCCTGCCATCCCATCTTTGAAGTTTTTCAACGCATCTTCGAAATCAGCGGCCTGCACGAGGATAAGATTCGACGTTTTCTTCTCAGCTCCGGTCTTCTCATCAAGAGTGATGAAATTCACCTTCACCTGATAATAGCGGTCGCCTCCCTCATTAAAGAAGATTTCAGCAATCTTTGTCTTCTTTTCAGAAGAGATGGAATATTCTCCGGAGATGAAAGGCTTCATCTCATCCATGATACGGGCTTCCGCCTCGGTGAAAGTGAGTGCATCCACGAGGTAAGGCTCATTCACCTTCTTCACCACACCATTCTCCATCATCTTGTCGTATCTGACCTTGCATTCAAACCAAAGCGCCATATTCTTTCTTAGATTTTTATATGGTTCCCTATCCTTTAAGGGAAATTTTCTGTTATTTTTATTATGTTACAAACGTAATTACTGCAAAGTTAATCAAAATTTACTTGATATTTTCTTTTAAATTCTATTTTTTTGTTAATTTCGCTATATGAAGTTATGAAAAATATGGATTTATTAAAGAAAATATGGTTTTTCTATCGCGACGGCTTCCGAGAGATGACCGTCGGAAAAACACTATGGGTTATAATCCTGGTGAAGATTTTCATCTTCTTTGTGGTGATAAAGCTTCTATTCTTCCCCAATATCCTCTCGCGTGATTATGATTCCGATTCCGCAAGAGCCGAACATGTAAGAAAGGAGCTGACGAAATAATTCAAAATGCATAATTCGAAATAATAATTATAAAAATCAAAAAACTATGAATGACTTAACCACCGTAGTTGACTGGTCGCGCTGGCAGTTTGCGCTCACGGCCATCTACCATTGGCTTTTCGTTCCGCTCACGCTCGGACTTTCCGTGCTTGTGGCGATAATGGAGAGCCTCTATCTGAAAACGAAGTCGGAGAAATGGCTTCTCGCCACTAAATTCTGGATGCGGCTTTTCGGCATCAACTTCGCAGTCGGAGTTGCCACCGGCATTATCCTTGAATTTGAGTTCGGAACCAACTGGAGCAACTATTCCTGGTTTGTGGGCGACATATTCGGCGCTCCGCTTGCCATTGAGGGTATCCTTGCCTTCTTCATGGAATCCACATTCGTGGCTGTAATGTTCTTCGGTTGGAATAAGGTTTCTCCCAAATTCCACTTAGCTTCAACATGGCTCACTGCCATCGGAGCCTCAATCTCAGCTCTCTGGATTCTTGTGGCGAATGCCTGGATGCAATATCCCGTGGGTATGGAATTTGATCCTGAGCAGATGCGCAACGTAATGGATAATTTCTGGGCACTCTTCTCCGGAATAGCCGTAAATAAGTTTTTCCATGCCGTATTCAGCGGATGGGCTTTGGCAGGAGTGTTCGTGATTGGCGTGAGCTGCTGGTTCCTCTGGAAAAAGAGAAATCAGGAGTTTGCTCTCCTTTCAATCAAGTCGGCTGCCTGGTTTGGTTTGGCGGGTCTTCTTCTCACAATGTACACAGGCGACGGATCGGCTGTGGAGGTGACAAAGCATCAGCCTATGAAACTCGCCGCAATGGAAGGTCTGTATCATGGTACAGAAGGACAGAGCTTCACCGCTTTCGCTATTCTCAACCCCGATAAGGATTGGGATAACGATGAGGATGAATATATCTTCGAGATTGCCATTCCCAAGATGCTCTCAATTCTCGGTCGCCATGATGTGAATGCTTTCATCCCCGGCGTGACTGATATCATCGAGGGGCGCGACATAATCGACGGCGACACAATCAACACCGTGCCTTATGCAGAAAGAATCGAGCGAGGCAAACTCGCTCAGGCTGCCCTCAGATCTTACGACGCAGCTCTTGCAGCAGGCGATTCTGTAGGGATGAACCTGGCTAAAGCCGACCTTCAGCAGAACTTCCAATTCTTCGGATATGGCTATTTCGATGATGTGAAGGAGGCTATTCCCCCGATTGGAGTTACGTTCTGGACCTTCCGCATCATGTGTTATCTCGGCGGATACTTCCTCCTCTTCTTCGTTGTTATCCTTTTCCTTGTGTATCGCACGAAACTTATGGAGAAAGCTACATGGATTCAGTGGATTGCAATGATCTCTGTTCCTTTCATGTGGGTTTGCTCCGAGGCAGGATGGGCTGTGGCTGAAGTAGGACGTCAGCCTTGGACTGTGCAGAATCTTCTACCGACAAAGGCTGCGATCTCCGACATCCCCGCCTCTTCGGTGATAGTCACTTTCTGGCTTTTCGCTATCGTGTTCACTGTGCTTCTCGTAGCTGAAGTGAGCATCATGTGCCGCCAGATAAGCAAAGAATCAAAAAAGAATCTTTCAACCACTAAAGCATAACGATATGACACTCGAATTTCTTCAAAACTATTGGTGGATGATCGTCGCTGTTTTGGGCGGCATCCTCGTTTTTCTCCTCTTCGTTCAGGGTGGACAGTCGATGCTTTTTGATGCAGCCTCGGATGTTCAACGAAATTTGATAGTGAACTCCATGGGTTCGAAATGGGAGCTCACCTTCACCACTCTCGTAGTGTTCGGCGGGGCAATGTTCGCTTCCTTCCCTCTTTTCTATTCCACAAGCTTCGGAGGTGCCTATTGGCTTTGGATATGCATCCTCTTCAGCTTTATCGTACAGGCTGTGAGCTATGAGTTCCGCAGAAAGAAAGGGAATGTGTATGGCACACGCACCTATGATACATTCCTTTTCATCAACGGCTGTGTGGGTTGCATCCTTCTTGGAGTGGCTGTTTCGATGTTCTTCTTCGGAGGGTGCTTCACTGTAAGCCGCGGTTCGCTTCTCGATGGATCGGCTCCGGTGGTGTCGCATTGGGATAACCCCTCTCACGGCTTTGAGGCTATCTTCAATTGGAAGAATCTTATTCTCGGAGTGGCTGTGCTTTTCCTTGCGAGAATGCAGGCTTGTCTCTATATGATGAATAATATTGTGGATGACCGTGATTTCTTCGCTCGCCTGAAAGTGAAAGCTCTCTTGAATGGGGGTATCTTCGTGGTGTTCTTCCTATGGTTTCTTGCCATGCTCCTCACCTCCGACGGCTACACTGTGATTTCCGACGGATTCCGATCCACAGAAGTTGAAGTGACATCATATAAATACCTCCACAATTTCTTGGATCTATGGTGGGCAGGCGTGATGCTGCTTATTGGAGTGGTGCTTGTGCTTTACGGATGGGGGCGCTCGGTGTTCACGAAGAGATATACAAAAGGTGTTTGGTTCACCGGAATCGGAACATTCCTTGTTGTAGTGGCTCTCTTCTGCGTGGCAGGCTTCAACGACACCCCCTTCTATCCCTCTCTGACCGATCCGGCAAGCTCGCTCACAATCCGCAATGCCTCTTCTTCCGAGTTTACGCTCAAGACTATGAGCTATGTGTCGATTCTTGTGCCATTCGTTGTGGCATACATCGCATATGTATGGTATTCAATGGATAAGAAGAAGCTTTCTCCGGAAGTTCTCGAAAAGAGCGATCATAAATATTGATAGAACATAACTATAAGACGATTAAAACAGGGATACTTTCTTTGAGTATCCCTGTTCTTTTTATAGTCCAAGAATTATAGTCCAAGAAATATTTATTAACTTTGCCGATGAAAAACGTAAAGACAATGAATAATTCTACTTATTGGCGTCTTTTCGCCACATTTTTCAAGATCGGAGCCTTCACTTTCGGAGGAGGCTGGGCCATGATTTCCATTATAGAGAGGGAGATTGTGGATAAATATCACTGGATTGAGCGAGATGATTTCCTCGATCTCCTCGCCATAGCGCAATCGATGCCTGGAATCTTGGCTGTGAATATAGCCACCTCGGTAGGCGACAAACTTCGGGGACCGCGCGGAAGCATGGTGGCGGCGGCCGGAACTATCCTCCCCTCTTTCCTTATCATTCTAGCAATCGCCATTTTCCTCACCCCAGACATCATCAAAAACAACCGTGTGATTTCAGCTATATTCATGGGGATACGCCCTGCGGTGGTTGCACTTATCATTGCGCCGGTGATCACCTCCGCAAAAGCCGCAAAACTCACATTGAAGACAATGTGGATTCCGCTTGTGGTGGCTTTGCTTATATCTATCGATATGGGATTCATTTCAAATCCTATACTCTATATCGTATTGGGTGCCCTCGGCGGCTTCGCGGCCTGGAAATGGGGGCATAAGAATCTTTCTTCAAAATAATCGGACACTACTATGAGCTTCTATCTAAAATTAATATGGGCCTATCTTAAGATAGGGATTTTCGGATTCGGCGGGGGGTATGCCATGCTTTCGCTCGTGGAGAAAGCAGTTGTCACCCCCGGATGGATAAGCGAGACAATGTTTACGGATATCGTGGCCATTTCACAGATGACCCCGGGCCCGATCGGCATAAATTCTGCCACATATATCGGCTTTGCAGCTCCTCAGATTGCCGATCCGGCTCTTCAAGGCTGGTGGTGGGGAATCCTCGGATCGGTGTTGGCTACATTGGCTGTAACTGTTCCATCGTTTATCCTTGTGCTTTATGCCTCACATTTCATCAGGAAGCATCAGGAGAGCGGCGCTATTAAAGCTATCTTCGCAGGGCTGCGCCCGGTGGTGGTGGGTCTGATAGCGTCGGCAGCTATAATGCTCATGAATTCTGCCAATTTCAATCCTCGGCATATCGACTGGCAGCTCTGGACCAATATCGCAATCTGCGCCATTGCCTTTGTGCTTGCCTATTTCTCTATCCCTTTAGGAAAGAAGAAAATTAAGATTCATCCGATTCTTATCATTATCTTGGCCGGAATTGCCGGATTGATTATATATTATTGATTTGGATTCTAATATGGGAAATACAGAAAAAACAGAATATCAGGAAGCCCTTGATTTCCTTTTCGCCCAACTCCCGATGTTTTCTCGGGTGGGAGCGGCGGCTTATAAACCGGGGCTTGAGAGAGTGAGAGAATTGAGTGATTTCTTCGGCAATCCCGAGAAAAAGCTCAAGGCAATTCATATAGCCGGAACTAATGGGAAAGGATCTACTTCCCATATGATAGCAGCCGCACTCCAAGCTGCCGGATATAAGACCGCGCTCTACACCTCCCCTCACCTTGTGGATTTCCGCGAAAGGATACGCATCAATGGACAGATGATTCCGGAGAAGGATGTGGTGAGCTTTGTGAAGAAATGGAAGGAGAGCGGATATGAAGGTGATCGTCCCTCTTTCTTTGAGCTCACAATGATAATGGCTTTTGAATGGTTTGCTTCCGAAGGAGTGGATTATGCCGTGATTGAGACCGGCATGGGAGGCCGACTGGATTCCACCAATATCCTTACCCCTATCCTGTGTGTGATAACCAACATATCGCCCGACCATACACAGTTCTTGGGGCATACTCTTCCGGAGATTGCGGCAGAGAAGGCAGGAATAATCAAGGAGGGTGTGCCAGTAGTGATTGGCGAGGCGGATGAGGATGTTGAAGCCGTGTTCCGTGCTAAGGCCGCGGAGATGGCTGCTCCGATTGTGGAGGTGTATCGCAATCCGAAGGTCTCCGGATTTGAATTGAAGAAGGATTATTCCGGATGGAAAGGAAATTCGGAGATGATCGGCGAGTTTGAGGTGGATTTAGCGGGCGACTATCAGAAGAAAAACATCCCTCTGGCTTTGGCTGCCCTCAGCGAGTTAAGAGAGTTGGGTGTAAATCTTCCCACTGCAGCTATAAAGAATGGTCTGAAACATGCAGCAGAATCCACAGGGCTGGCAGGGAGATGGAATGTGATCTCTCAATCTCCTCTCACAATATGCGACACCGGTCATAACATAGCCGGGCTGTCAATGAATATCGAACGCCTTAAGAAACTGCATATAGAGAAAGGGGCGGAGTTAAGAATGCTTATCGGCTTTGTGGCTGACAAGGCTATCGATGAGATCCTTGATATCTTTCCGGGAGATGCAATATATTATGTAACCAATGCAGCTATCCTACGCGCCCTTCCGGCGGATGATCTGTTGAAAAAATTCAAGGAACGGGGATTGGATGCCGAAGCTTTCTCAAGTGTGGACTACGCATGGAGCAGATTAAGGGAGGATGCCTCCCCGGAAGATGTGGTCTATATCGGAGGATCCACATTCATTGTGGCAGACTTTCTAAAGAATGTGGAATGTGGAATTAGGAATGAGGAATTAGGAATGAGGAATTAGGAATGAGGAATTAATTCAAAATTCCTCATTCCTAATTCCTAATTCTAAAAAGCGGGAGCGAAATCCGATGAGATTTCGCTCCCGCTTTTTAATTCAGTAATTTTCTAATCGTTCGTTTCGAAGGATCAATTCTCCTCTTGGTCTCGATTCTTTATCCTAACTCTATTCTTACTTTGGCTTGAGCTCATATCGCTCTCCTCTTTGAGATCCACCTCCTTGCCCATATGATCAATCACACGGTATTCAAGATAGGCAAGCGATTCATCAGGTATCACCTTGAAGCTTCTGCCGAATTTTCTCTTCCATTTTCCGTAGAGCGAGAACATACCTTTCTTCACATATGCCTCTACGTAGGGATGGATGTAGAGAATAAATTTTTTCACCTTCAGAGTGTTGACAAGATATTCGAGCTTCTCCTCCAGCTTGTCGGTGAAAAGGATGGAGGGTTGCACCTCCCCTTTTCCGAAGCATGACGGACATGTCTCGGATGTGTGGATGTCGAGAGCCGGACGCACACGCTGACGTGTGATCTGCATAAGTCCGAATTTACTTAGAGGAAGGATGTTATGGCGGGCGCGGTCGTTAGCCATTACCTCTTTCATATGGTCGTAAAGCGCCTGTCGGTGTTCGGCTTTATTCATGTCGATAAAGTCGATCACGATTATTCCTCCCATGTCTCTAAGCCTGAGCTGACGAGCTATCTCATCGGCTGCTTTCAAGTTGACATCCAGAGCATTTGTCTCCTGGTCGTTAGAAGCCTTGCTGCGGTTTCCGGAATTGACATCGATCACATGCAGCGCTTCTGTGTGTTCGATGATCACGTATGCTCCGCTCTTGAAGGAGACTGTCTTGCCAAAACTGCTCTTAATCTGGCGGGTGATGTTGAAATGGTCAAATATGGGTACGTCCTTCGCATAGATCTTCACGATCTCCTTATTTTCAGGAGCGATAAGAGCCACATAATTTTGAATCTGAGTGAAAGCCTCAGCCTCATTGACATAGATATTTTCAAATGTCGGACTGAAGATATCCCTTATCACGCTTACCATTCTCGATTCCTCTTCGAAAATGAGCGCAGGGCTTTGGCTCCTCTGCATCTTTGCTATGGATTCTTCCCAATATTTCACCAGAGTGCGCATCTCATTATTGAGCTCCGCCACCCTTTTGTTTTCAGCCGAAGTGCGCACAATCACGCTGAAACCCTTCGGCTTGATACTGCTCATCAGCTGACGCAACCGGATCTTCTCCTCTGTGGATTTTATTTTCTGAGAGATGGAAATCTTATCGCCGAACGGCATAAGCACCATATATCTCCCGGTGAAAGAGATCTCGGTGGTGAGACGCGGGCCTTTGGAAGAGATGGGCTCTTTTGCTATCTGCACCAACAGCTGCTGACCCGGCTGCACCACATCTGCGATGCTCCCCTGCTTGGGGATATCGGGTTCGAGCTTGAATTTGGATATGTTAGGAACCTTCTTCTTATCAGCCATAGCCTCCGAAATGAAATTGCTATAACTGCTGAATTGGGGACCTAAATCGAGATAATGAAGAAATGCGTCCTTTTCATAGCCCACATCCAAGAAGGCTGCGTTAAGTCCGGGCATTATCTTTTTCACCTTAGCCAGATAAAGGTCGCCTACGGCATAGGCTATATTGCGACTCTCTTTCTGAAGCGACACCAGACGCCCGTCTTCAAGAAGTGCTATGGAAACATCTTCCTGTTGTACATCTACTACTAATTCGCTCTTCATCTCTTTTAAAATAAAAAGAACAAACTTTCTTTCAGCCAAGGCCGCTTCGGTTTGTTCTTATGACTTGTTGTCAGCGCTTGTTTAGGCTGGAATCCGTCGGGTGAAGATTATTTCTTCTTATGACGATTCTTTCTCAGTCTTTTCTTGCGCTTGTGAGTTGCCATCTTGTGGCCTTTTCTCTTCTTTCCGCTTGGCATGACGTAATTATTTTTTGATTAATATATTAATTGATTGTTTTTATCTCTCGGTTTATTTTAATGTGCCGATGAAAGATGATTAATTATCCTTCACCAAATCCATAAACACTTTCGAGGGTTTGAATGCCGGAATATTATGCTCCGGAATCTTGATAGCCGTGTTCTTGGAGATGTTTCGAGCTGTTTTCTCTTTTCTTGTTTTGATGACGAAGCTTCCGAAGCCACGTAGATACACATTGTTGCCTCCGGCCATGGAATCCTTCACAACCTCCATAAGCTTCTCAACAATGGTGAGAACCGCTGCTCTATCAAGCCCGGTCTTGTGAGAAATATCGGTTACAATATCTGCCTTTGTCATTATGAGTATTTTTTCTATCAATATTCAATTTTTATCCCTTTTCAGGGGATGAGGAAGACCCTCGAATTTTTAGCACTGCAAATATCGTAATTTTTTTTCAATAATTCCCTATTTATCCGCGCTTTTTATGTTTTTTTATCCCATTTTCCTTAAATTTTCCCTTTTTTCTCCCTTTTCAAGGGGCGAAATCATCATTTTTTCTATTCTTCCGACTCTTCTATGTTGACTCCCTCCACTTTTGATAATTTCCCTGTTATCTCCTCTTTCATCCCTTCGGGAAACTCTATTTCAATATTGCAGAGATTGTCGAAACTGCGAGTCAGGATCTCCACATCCTCCATTTTCGAAACCTTCATCACCCCCTCCATGCTTATATATGGGAAGGTGACGGAAAGACGCACCATCTTGCGCATCTCTTTCACCCCCGCCTCTTCCAAGGCCAAGCGTGCGGCCTCACGATAGGCGGCTATCAAGCCGGATGTGCCAAGTTTTATGCCGCCGAAATATCTCACCACAACAATCAGGACATCCGTTACATTAAAACTGTTGATCTGTCCCAAAATCGGTTTGCCTGCAGTGCCGGAGGGTTCACCGTTGTCGTTGAGCTGATATTCTGTTCGCGCGGGTCCGATCATATATGCCCAGCATACATGACGGGAATCGTGATATTCGTTCTGATAGCGTTTTATCTCCGCCTTGGCCTCATCTGCACTCTTCACCGGGATAGCAAAAGAAAGGAACCGGCTCATCTTCTCCTTATATTGCGACGAACCGGGTCCTTTTATCGTATAGTAGATATCACTCATCCGAAATAATAATCTACATTGTTATCTGATTTTCTATATAGCAGCATATCGCTTGCAATTTTTTCAGCATATGAATCATCGAAGGCAACCTTCACGATAGCCAACGCCCAGATCAAAGCATTCGCCGGACCATTGCCGAGAACGAATTTACCATCCACCACTACAGGCTTACTCTCTATTTTCTTGCAATTGAGCAGCTCTTCAAAACCGGGATAGCATGTGGCTCTTGCATCTTTGAGCAATCCAAGCTGACCGAGCACCACTGCCGGAGCGGCGCAAATGGCAGCTATGTGTCCATCCTTCGATTCCATCTGGCGTTTCAACAGACCCTGAAGGGGAGCAAACTCATATAAATTCTTTGCTCCGGGCATTCCTCCGGGGAGCACAAGCCATGCAGGGTCGGTGAAGAGTGAAGGATCATAAAGCACATCGGCGCCTACTGTGATGCCATGTGCACCTGTCACGCTTAAGGAGGATGTTATTGATACGGTGCGCACTGTCATGCCGGCTCTGCGAAGCACATCTACTGCCGTCAGGGCCTCTATCTCTTCAAAGCCATCGGCTAGAAATACAAATGTCTCTTTCATATTATTCCTATTTTTATTAATTCTTTTAATGATTCTCAATCGGCAATTTCTTTCCTTCAATTTTTACCGACAGTCACAGATTATTGATTAGAGCTAAAGTTGATTCTTGATCAACGTAAAAGTTGTGAACTAATTTAGATATTTTTTTTAACTTTGCAAAATATTATTCACCATTTTGAATGATTCTTATGAAAATTTTATCTTTTATCGCAAGTATATTCATTTTATTATTCGCTTCTTGCACCGGCAACGGGGGAAGAAACAGCAATTATATAAAGGATGAGGGGATGGTTTGGAACACTCAATTTCACATCACATATCGCGGATCCGAGCAGCTTAAAGATTCAATCAGGATTGTGCTTGATGAAGTGGGACACAATCTTTCGGTGTTCGATCAGACTTCTCTTGTTTCGCAAGTGAATCATCAGGATTCCACTCCGGTGAATCGCGATTTCATTCAGGTATATAAAATGTCGGAGAAGATCAATAGGCTTTCGGGTGGTCTGTTCGACCCTACCCTCTCCCCTCTGATCACTGCCTGGGGTTTCGGTCCGGGACATAAGGCCACTCCCGACACACTCCGCATTGATTCGCTTCTGAGAATTGTCGGAATCGAGAAAACAATTCTAAGAGGAGATACAATAGTGAAGGGGCATCCTGATATACAGTTTAATTTCTCTGCGATTGCGAAGGGATATGGGTGCGACAGAATAGCCGAGATGTTTGAAAGGAATGGCGTTTCGGATTATATGATTGAGATTGGCGGAGAAATCGTTGCGGCGGGGAAGAGCCCATCAAATTCAGATTGGAACATATCAATCGACCGTCCGATTGTGTCAAATTCGGATATTATCCATGAATCGCAGGTTATAATTTCATTTACCGGAATGGGACTTGCCACATCCGGGAATTATCGCAATTATCATGGGTCGGCATCGGAAAGATATGGACACACTATCTCCCCTCTCACCGGACGACCTGTTCAGACAGATGTTTTGAGCGCCACAGTGCTTGCTCCGTCGGCTATGGAAGCCGACGGATTAGCCACAGCTTTCATGGCAATGGGTTCGGAGAAATCTAAGGAGACTGCAAATCAACTCAAGCTCCCCGTGCTTCTCATCTGCAGCGACACAGTGTGGATCTCTCCCCAATTCGACGAATTAATTTTGAAATAAACCTTATTATTTGTCGTTTATTTGTTATAATAATATATAATTCATATATTTGCAGAAACAAAAGTAAAATAACTTTTAGCATCAGTTATTATGACAGAGAAAATAGTTATAAAGAATCCTTCAGATAATGTTAAGAAATTTTTTGAGGCAATGAAAAATAGAAAAGAAAAAACATTGTCCCAATTATCTGAAATGAATTGAAGACAACACGTCTGTCCAATATGCTCACTTTATTTGCAGGAAAGAACATTTAAATCTTCTCACAATAATTCACACAGCGATAGTTGAAGGTAAATGAATTTAGGCTCCATTCAATATAAAAAATTATTGAATGGAGCCTAAACAAATCATCTGAGAATCTTCGGCGCATGGATCAGCATACCGAAGTTGATGCCGAAATTCCAATTGCGCGCCGGATAGGAAAGATAATTGCCATAAAGGGAGAGCGATGCAAAGGGGAAGTTATACACCACTGCCATCTCTCCTATGAATTCGGCTCGATTGAACCATCCGCTATACAAGGCTGAATTGTCGGGCCCTTTCTTCACACCGCGTATCGGAGAATAGAGATAGAAATCTCCTCTCACTTGCAATTTGCCTACAGGTTTCCATATCGGCATAACGCCCACGGCCGCATAGCTGTCGGATCTGAATGCCTCATTGAAATAATTCTGTGTGGAGGGCGTAGGGGCAAAGGCAGGTGCATGAACAAGAGTAGCCACATAATTCTGGGGAAGCTTCTGGAGAGTGCCGAGCAGATTGGCTGATCCTCCTACTGCAAAATGTTTTCCAATCGGAAAGAACTGTTTCCAATTAAATTCAGCTGAGGCGCGGAAATGTCCGTTATAATCCGTGCGCAACGCCTTGTCGCCATTGGGAGTGAACCGCGATTGCTCATAACTTCCCTGAACATCGGCTTTCCATTCCATCCCTTCGCTCGGATAGAGAGGATCATTGAGCATACCTCCGCGGAATCCTGCCCGCAAAGCTGTGATAAGATATTGTGTCTTATCTTTATTCATCGTGGAATAATCGCCGATATTGGTGGGATAATATGAGTCGGATTCATAACCCCATGTGAGCTGCGAATAACCTACCATATTTTTATTCATAGCCCACACATATTTCATTCTAAGGAAATTCTGGCTCTCAGTGATGAATGTCGGAGTAGAGGTCTGATAGAAGAGGAGTTCGGAATCATAGAATTTCTGCTTTTGAGCCACTCCCATAAATTCCAGATATGAGGGGGTGTTGGAGCGTAAGGAGAAGCGCCCGGACAGCATCCCTGCATAATACGACTGTCCTACCCATGCCTGCAAATCCACATCAAGAGAGTTGAAGCTGAGAGTGTGATAGCCTAAATCAACGTAAAGCATACTATTGGTTGATGATGTGATCCACCCTCCTACTCCTACCGACCAAGGTTTCTTCACCGTGGCCTCAAGCAGAAGAGTATTCTTTCCATCCTTCCCGAATTGTGCTTGCGGAACAAGATTGCTCAAAGTGCCATCGGTTACGGCCCCATAATAAGCCTCCTCCGTTTTCTCAAGATTGAATGGTCGCTTTTTCGGTCCTTCAAACAGATACTCAAGATAACGCGCCTGCCCGGGAGTGGAAGCTCCGGTCACTGAAACGGAATCAAACACCACTTCGGGAGTGGAGGCGGCAAATTGCTCTCTGCGAGCCGTGACTTCCGCCAAAGGAACGCGGGCCGATACTCTCTTCTTTATGGAATCCACCATCGCGAGTCCGGTCTTATAACCGATCTGATAGATGGTATCCGCCTGATTAAAGTCGAGAACACCGAATTGAAGCACGGGCACTTGGATCTTGATACCATTCTTGGAGGGAACGGAATAATCGTTGTTCTGGATAATCATATCCTCCAACTGACTGTATATATCCCCTTGCTGCGGTTTTTTATCCGGACTTGACACCGAAACACCGATAATAAAGTCGGGATTGAAGTCTTGCTGCATCACATTCACAGGGAAATTATCATAAATGCCGCCATCATAGACAAGAACACCGTTCATCTTTATCGGACGGAATACGAGAGGGAACGACATTGATGCCCTCACTGCATCGGCCAATGAACCCTTGGAAAGAACTACCTTATGTTTGTGATATACGTCTGATGTGACACATCTGAATGGAACGAAAAGATTATTGAAATCGGCTCCGCATTGAAGCGTATATGGAGAATATAGCTCTAAAAATTCTATATTCATCGGAATCGGATTAATCAGGCTCGTCGGGAGCATCGACATGATTCCGGCTGTGTCCTTAGGATTGATATTCACTCCTACCCATTGCGGCTTGGGATTAAGACGCGAAATAAGGCTCACGTTTTGCGGATTGATTGTGCCCGTGCTCCAATAGGTGAAGTCTTTGGATGTGAAGAGTTTCATCATCCTTGCAGGGTCCCATCCGCAGGAATAAAGCGAGCCCACGATCGCCCCCATCGATGTCCCTGTGACGTAATCCACCGGAATATCATTATCCTCCAGTGCCTTTATCACTCCGACATGGGCTATACCCTTAGCCCCGCCTCCGCTAAGCACAAGCCCCACGGTCTGGCGCTTTTGTGCAAAAACGGTCGCAGCGCTCATGGCAAGCACTGCGACCATCATAGTCAATAGTTTAATCTTTTCTTTCATTGCAATATGGCTTAGATTTTTGCTATATAAGCTTAAGATTTCTGCTCCATATAAGAGTCCTTGAATCCTAAGAAATATAACACTCCATCTATGCCGATTGTTGAGATGCTTTGGCTCGCTTCCGCTTTTACTTTCGGTTTTGCATGGAAGGCTATTCCTAAACCGGCTTCGGCAAGCATCGGAAGGTCGTTGGCTCCGTCGCCCACTGCGATGGTCTGTGCGATATTGATTTTCTCTACCTGAGCCAAGAGACGCAGCAGCTCTCTCTTCCGCGGGCCATCCACTATGTCGCCGACGTAATTTCCGGTCAATTTGCCGTCGGGCCCAAGCTCAAGTTCGTTGGCATATACATAATCGAAGCCGAATTTATTTTTAAGATACTCTCCGAAATAGGTGAATCCACCGGAAAGGATGGCTGTTTTATAGCCGGAGCGTTTCAACACCTCCATAAGTCGCGGCACACCCTCCGTGATCGGCAATTTCTCAGCTATATCCTTCATCACTGACACATCGAGTCCTTTAAGGAGCTTGACACGTCGGGTGAAGCTTTCCCGGAAATCTATCTCTCCTCTCATCGCGGATTCCGTAATGGCGCGAACCTCCTCTCCCACTCCGGCGCGATCAGCAAGCTCGTCGATCACTTCGGTGCGAATCAAAGTCGAGTCCATATCGAAACATATCAATCTGCGACTGCGACGATACATCGTATCTTCCTGCATTGAGATGTCGAAGTTGAGTTCGGAGGCAAGCTGCATGAAATCGCTCTGCATCTTTACACGGTCTTCGGGGGTGCCTCTGACGGATAACTCGATACATCCTTTTGTCATTGGCTGCTGCTCTTCGTCGAGCGGCATGCGTCCCGTGAGGCGTGTGATAGTTTCGATGTTCAGCCCCTGCTGAGTTATGATTGAGGATACGGCTGATATCTGAGCTGCCGTGATTCGTCGTCCGAGGAGTGTGACGATATATCGGTTCTTCCCTTGACGTCCTACCCATGCATTATATTCATCTTCCGTGACAATTGAAAACTGAACCTGTACCTGAAGGTCGTTGGTCTTGAAAAGAAGCTCTTTCAAGATTTCCCCACTCCTGCGGCTGTCGGTCTTGAAAAGAATACCTAAAGCAAGGGTATGATGAATATCTGCCTGACCGATATCAAGGATATCTGCATTATAGCGGGCAAGAATCTCAGTAAGACTGGCTGTGATTCCACTCTTATCCGGACCCGATATATTGATTAATATTAATTCTGTATGTGGCATGGGATAAAGTAATCTTATCTTTTTTTCTTCTTTTTGGTGGTAGTTTTCTTTTTTGTTGAAGTAGCGGCTGTTTTCTTGGGCGTTGATTTCGCTAAAGTCTTGGATCGCGGAGCTTTCTTCTCCGGGAGCTTCACCCCCTTATTTTCCAGAAGACCGGCAAGGTAAGCAGCATCAGGATAGTTTTGCTCTCCGGCCATTTTAAAATATTTCAAAGCCCTCGGCAAATCCTGTTCCACCCCTATGCCGTCGCGAAGCATAACGGCATAACGGAACGCACCTTCTGCACTTCCTCTCTCTGCGGCTCGCCAATAATTCTCTGCTGCCACACGATAATCCTGCAACACCCCTTGGCCCGCCTCGAATTGCTTTCCTATATTTATAAGAGCTTCCGTATGCCCGTTGCGGGCTGCTTTGCGAAACCAATAGGCCGACTCCCCATAATCCTTCTTAGTGCCGATTCCGTCACGATAGAGAGTGCCGATGATATAATCGGCTTCAGTATTCCCTTCGGCAGCAACTTTGCCATACCATTGCCACGCCTCCTTCACATCCTTTTTTATCCCGGTTCCTGTTTCAAGGCATTGACCCACAATCAACATAGCCTCAGGATCTCCGGCTTCGGCCTGCTTTATATGTATTTCATAGTCGAATTCATTAATGCCGTAAGTGGATGCAGTGTGGTCGGCAAATGCGCTGACACTGCAAGATAAGCATAATAGAATTACTGATAATGTTTTTTTCTTCATGTTATAAATAGATTCCTTATATTGGGAAGAGGATCCTTATATCAAATATAAGCTTTTATTTAATAGAGAAGACGGTCTTTCGGCCGTCTTCTCATATCTATCAGTAGCTGTGAAAATTATTCTCCTTTGGAAAGGATTGCGATCTTCTCTTCCACCTGCTTTATCTCCTCTTTGAGACGGTTGATCTTTCTTTCCATCTCCTTCACCATAGAGTTGCCTGCGGAAGATTTCACATTGAAGAATCCCATGTTGTTTTCTATGGTCTTCATCTCGTTGCGCTTGGCGTCGAGCACACGGTTAAGGCGGTCGCGCTCGCGGTTGAGGCTCTGACCATCCCCTTTGAGATTAGCCACACGCTCCTGGAAATTATTCATGCGTGCCTTGCGCTCGCGATTGTTGAATGCTCCGTAGAGTTCGTCGCAGATTGCGCGATATTCTGCATAGATCTTATCCTTGAGCTTGAAAGGAACAAAGCCGGCCTCCTGCCATGCAGCCTGAAGCTCCTTGACGCGCCCTATCACTTCGTTACGGTCGCCATCCTTGGGAAGAAGCTTGAGTTCTTCAATGATGGCACGCTTTTTCTCAAGAGCCGTATTCTCTGATTCGCGGCGGGCAGCCTCCTGCTTCTTGCGCTCGTCGAAGAAATAGTTGCAGGCATTCTGGAAACGCTCCCAGATGCTGTCGCTATATTTGCGGGGCACGCTGCCTATCTTCTTCCATTCTGCCTGAAGCTTCACAATCTCTGCTATCGCCTTGCGAGAATCTTCCATTGATTTCAGCGCCTCGGCCTTTTCGCAAAGAGCTGTCTTCTTTGCAAGATTTGAAGCGCCTTCCTCCTTGGCATTCTTGAAATACTCATTCTTAGTGTTAAAGAATGTATCGCAGGCAGTGCGGAAACGATTGTAGAGAATAGTATTGCTCTTCTTTGGAGCGAATCCATGCTCACGCCATTCTTTCTGAAGTTCGATCACTCTGTCGGTAGCGGCCTTCCAATCGTTGAAAGTGTGAAGGGAAGAAAGGTCGAATCCCTCTACCTCCTCGCAGATCTTTGTCTTTGCAGCTTCATTGGCAATCTCAGCTTCCTTTCTCTTCTCAAAATATTCCTGATGACGGCGATTGATCACTGATGAAGCAGCCTTGAATTCCTCCCAGAGAGTTTCGCGTATCTCCTTTGCCACCGGACCGATATTGCGCCATGCCTCATGAATAGTCTGCAATTGGCGGAACGCAGCGATAGGATCTGCCACCTCCTCAAGCTTCTTGGCATCCTCAATCAAACCTTTCTTGGCTTCAAGATTCTTTTTGAAATCAAGGTCGCGAAGCTCCTTATTCATCTTCAGATGATCATAGAATTGCTCGGTGACGTTCTGGAACTGTTTCCATACATCATTCTCGGCGCTTGCAGGGATCTCCTTGATGGCCTTGAAGTCTTGAACAAGCTGTTGGAATTCGGGGAAACGAACATTCACGTTGTCGATATCCTCAGTGATCTGCTTGAGCTGTTCGAGAATTGCGTTCTTCTTTTCAAGGTTGGCTTTGCGGTTTTCCTCATCGGCAAGGATATAGGCATTGCGTTTCTCCTTAAATTCAGCGTATAATGTTTTGAACTCATTCTCTTTCTCATCCACAGGCGACGAGAATGCAGCGGGATCGTTGCCCTCATCGATGAACGCATTGAGCTGTTCGAGATTCTCTTTGGTCTTTATGTTGAAGAAGGCTTGCTTGAGATATGTCACATCCTTATGCGCCTCCATATTGTCGGCGGCAAGAATTTCTTTGAGCTCAGCAATAAGTCCGTCTTTATCAAGAGAATGTATGCGACGTAATTTCTTAATCTCATCACTCTCCTCCTTCTCTTCCTTGGCATCAGCGACAGCATCAGCCACCTCGGCAAGGGTCTCGGAGGGAGAAGCAGTTTCAACACATTCATTTACTGTCTCTTCTGAAACAGTGCAGGATTTTGCAGCGTCGTCAGCCGGCGCCACTTTTTCAAGATCATTCATATAGGTTCAATTCATTATTCAGCCGAAGCTTTTTTATTTTTTTGCATTTATTTCTCTACTTTCATGGAGATGACGCGGATATCTTCTTCCGGGCGATCATCGCGTCCGGTGGGAGCGTTCTGGATCTTCTCCACAACATCCATCCCTTCCAACACTTCTCCAAACACAGTGTATTGACCGTCAAGATGCGGAGTGCCCCCCACAGTGGTGTAAGCCTCTACCACCTCCTCAGGAAGCTCGCTCTTTACATTTTTCTCCACTTCCTCCACAAGCTGAAGACGAAGGGCTTCAAGACCTTCCCTATCTTCCGCCGCCTGGAGTTCTTTTATCTTGGCCTCGTTCTGCTTAACAAGCTCATTGAAATAAGCCTGCTTGCGGGGCATCGCTGATCTTTCTGCCATACGCGCCACATCCTCCGCAGAATATTTCTCGCCGGTGACGATATAGAATTGCGATCCCGAACTGCGTCTTTCGGGATTCACTGCATCCCCTGTGCGGGCCGCAGCCAATGCGCCATATTTGTGGAAATGTTTCGGATAGTCTATCTCAGCCTCAAGCGTATAGTCGGGACTCCCCGCTCCTAATCGCTGACCCGGAACGGCATCCTTTGAATCGGGGTCGCCGGTCTGCACCATGAAGTCTTTGATAACTCTGTGGAACAGCACTCCATCATAGTAACCCTCATTTACGAGCTTGAGGAAATTGTCGCGGTGGATCGGGGTGTCATCATAAAGCTTCACCTTGATATCCCCCAAAGATGTTTGGATATCCACTACCGGACCTGCCGGAATCGTAGTTTCTGCCATAATTTTTGAGTTGAATAGCACTGAAAGCATTATCAGTGCGGTCATTATCTTTATTTTCATATTTGCTTTTACATTAGGAGAGATAGCGGGCAATGGGCAGCCAAAGCTTCCCTTACATCGCCTCCCCTTCGGAATATATTCTTTTATAGATTCGGCGGAAGTTGTCGTCGCTTGCACGCAGTTCATCCACACGATCCTTATAATCCTCTCCCCATATCCCTTCAAGGAGCGAACCGATATATTTGCGGTCGCGGTCGCGCTCGATTGCTCCTTCAATGAGAGGAGTGAGCCAGCGATCGAATTTTTCACGATCCACTGCCGAAAGATAGCGTGCGGTGCTTGCCAAGAACTGCCCGGAATTATCAGCCAGACGAAGCTTGCAAATAAGGTCGCCCATCTCTGACTCACAAGTATCCACATTATCGACTATGTATTCATAGATCGACATCCCATCCCTCTCTTTATCTATTTCCATTTATTTTCCTTTCTTTTAGGGCCGAATGAATGCCGAATCTTATGTTTCAGCCTCCACTCCTGCCGTTATTTTAAAGTTAAAGCGCAAATTTACGAAAATATTTTTTAATTTTGTAAATGATTAAGGCAGTTTTTGCTGTTTTAACGCTTTAATTTTATTTTGAAAACAATATTTTACCATAAATGGATAATTTCATCATAGTCATTGGTCGCCAATTCGGATGTGGAGGAAGAAAGATCGGACGCAAGATTGCAGAGGCTTTCAATATCCCCTATTACGATAAGACCCTCCTTTCAAAAGCCGCTGAGGAATGTGGGATGGATCCGGAAATTTTTAGAGCCGTGGATGAGAAACGCCCCTCTTTCCTCAGAAATTTCTTGGGGCTCAGCTGCGGCACATCAACCGCTCCCTGCACTCCGGGATCCTTCTCTCATCTCGGTCCGGGGTCGCTTGCTCCCGAATCCCTTTATGACGCGCAGTCGGAGGTGATTCGCTCAATTTGCCGCCAGGGAAGCTGCGTCATCGTGGGGCGCACTGCCGATTATGTGATGCGTCATCATCCGGGGCTGATATCAATATTTATCCAGGCTCCTATCGAGCATCGAGTGAAGGAGATTATCGACCGAAAGGATGCAAAATCGGAAGTAGAGGCTTCGGCTTTGGCTAAAAAACACGACAAGGAGCGCGAAAGCTATTATAATTACTTCACAAATCGCTCATGGGGAACTGCCGGAAATTATCACCTCTGTTTCGACTCTTCACGTTTCGATGCGGATGCTATAATTGCTCTCCTTAAATCTTACATCGGGAAAAGATAATAAGCGCTGGCAATAAGAAATTTTAGTGGGTGGAGCATAAACCTTTTCATATCTTTTTGTTTTTTAATAGTAAATTTAAATTTTAAGATTATGAAAAAGGTTATCTATTTTATCTGTTATGTTGTAGGGTTGCTGTTAGGCGCAGGGATCTTGATATTCAATTATCAAGCTTTGGATAAGAGTCCGGATGTGCTGAATATATTGATGATTGCGGTTGGTGTCCTGTTCATTGTCCCCGCATTGATTCAGCTTATCTCCCTGCTGTTTCCGAAAAAGGATGAATTTGGCAATATTCTCCCCCATAAATGGTATTCCACGATTGTAGCTATTCTGGCTCTCCTATGGGGTATTTATATGCTTATCTTCCCGTTGGGCTATGACGATTCGCTCAGCATATCTCTGGGCATATCCCTTATGCTTGCGGGTCTGGCTCAGATTGTATGGATTGTAAGATCTTCAGAATCCACATTCCTGCGTTTCATTATTCCGATTCTCACAATTGCTGTGGGCGTGATCGATCTTACGGTGTTCAATCATTATCCTGATGAAATTCATGGCGCTCAGACGGCTGCAATCATCTCAGGCATAATGATGATAATTTGGGGCGTAAACGGATTCTTCTCACTTCGCTCAAAAAGAGTGATCGCCGCCGGACATAAGGCTGAAAAAGAGGAACGCAAGACTGTGAAAGAAGAGCGCAAAGCTGCTAAGGAAGAGGCCAAGCAACAAGCCAAAGCTCTGGAAGAGAGTCCTGCAGCGCCTGAAGAAGGCAAAAAAGAGGAGAGTTCGGAGCCTAAGGCAGATTCCAAGACTGAATAATTTCTTGCAAAAGCGAAATATAATAAGTAATTTTGTATCGCAGAATTGAGGTCTGTCGCTGCGGATAGCGGTTTTGGCTGCTATCCGGAGAGGAAAGTCCGGGCAACAGAGAGCACCGCATTTCTTAACGGGAAGCCGGCGGCAACGTCGGGGCAAGTGTGACAGAAAACAACCGCCTCCACTACTATTCGTGTCATATGCCTGTGGAGGTAAGGGTGAAAAGGCGGGGTAAGAGCCCACCGGCTCCGGTGGCAACATCGGAGGCCGCACATCCTGCGGGTTGCAAGGCCAAATATACCGGCAGCTAAGGATTGCTCGTCCATTGCCGGGGGGTAGGCTGCTTCAGACGTCGGGCGACCGACGCCGTAGATAAATGACAGACACCGGTTTCGGCCGGCACATAACCCGGCTTATATCTTTTCTGCATTCTCCAACGGATTCAGATCGCTTCAACTTTTAGCTATCTGAATCCGTTATTATTTTATATCCAACTATTAATCCATTTCACCAACCATAAATCCATATTGACTATGAAAAAAAACAATGATAATTCCACTTCTTCCACGCCCCCTAAGGATGCTTCCCCTTCCGAAGCGAACTCCGCTCCTGCAAAAGAAAGCTTCTTCACAAGATGGTATAATAAGATATATGCATTCGTGATGTATTGTATTTCGGGAGTATGGAACGACCCCCGAACCACCTTCAAGGTCCGTTTAATAAAGACTATGAATCTTTCGGTCAGCTCGTTCATGGACCGCGGCCTGCAGATCCGCTCAATGGCTCTGACCTATTACACTGTGCTGTCGCTCGTGCCGGCGCTCGCACTCCTTGTGGCCATTGGCCGCGGATTCGGGATGAGCGAAACGATGCAAGGCGAGCTTTACAATATGTTCCCTTCGCAATCAAAAGTGATATCCACTTGTCTGAAGTTCGTTGATTCTTATCTTAATGAAGCAACGCAAGGGGTATTCGTAGGCGTGGGTATCGTGATGTTGCTTTGGACCATCATTTCGCTGCTCTCATACATTGAGGATGCTTTCAATACAATCTGGGATATAAAAGAGGGACGATCTCTTTATCAGAAACTCACTGATTATATTGCCATCTGTCTGATCATCCCGGTGTTGATGCTTTGCTCTTCGGGTGTGAATATCTTCATGTCAACCACTATTCAGGAGAAACTTGACCTGCCATTCCTTAGCGCGGGGATAAATATAATCTTGGAAACAGTTCCACTTGTTTTGGCATGGATGGCCTTCTCTTTCTCATATTATCTTATTCCGACCACGAAAGTGGAATTGAAATACGCTCTGATTGCCGGTGCTATTTCTGCCTTATGCTTCGAGATTCTGCAAATGCTCTTCGTGAACGGTCAGATCTATGTATCTAAATATAATGCCATATATGGTTCATTCTCCTTCCTCCCCTTGATGCTTGTATGGCTTCAGCTGTCGTGGATGATTCTACTTGCGGGATGTGTGTTGACCTATTCGCTGCAGAATGTTTTCACATTCAATTTCCTTGGAGATGTGGGTCAGGTTTCAAATCAGAGTTGGCATAATATAGGGTTGATCACTATGTGTGTGATTGTAAAGAGATTTATTAACGAACAAACTCCCCTTTCGAAGAAAGAGCTTGCTGTGCAATACAATCTTCCGGTGCGACTCGTGAATCGGGTGGCCGACAAGCTCTTGCAAGCGAAACTGATATATGAAATCAAGATTGATGACAACAAGGAGGGGTTAGGGCCGGCAGTGGAAGTGTCGGAGCTGACATTAGGTCGTTTCTACCGTGATTTCAATTTAGCGGGCAACCACAACATCATCCCGGATTTTGATGTGATCTATGCCGATATGCTCCGTATAATCCGACCTCTTGCAGAAAATTCATTCCGCGACTACAATCAGGTTCTCATTAAGGATATCCCCCTCCCCTCGCCGGAAGAGATCCATAAAATATTGGTAAAGGATGAGGTGAAGGGATAAAAGATAATAGAAACTTGTACTGTACATAAAATTCATTGTTTCGTTATAATTATTAGAAAAATTCATTAACTTTGCAATAAGTAAGTACAAAACCGACTGATGAATAAAATCATATATCCAATTTCAACATCCAGCTTCCGCACCATCAGAGAAAAAGGATGGTTTTATGTTGATAAGACCGACTTTATCTATCGTATGGCTACCGAAGGACAATACTATTTCCTAAGTCGCCCTCGTAGATTCGGGAAAAGTCTTCTTGTCTCTGCTATGGAAGCTTATTTTCTTGGAAAAAAGGATCTTTTCGAAGGTCTGAAGATTTCTGAATTGGAAAAAGATTGGATAGAATACGCTGTCTTACATCTCGACTTATCAGCCGGAGATATGTCGTCAGCTGAAGGATTGATCGCCAGATTGGAGTTTGATCTTCATAATTGGGAAGAGAAATACGGAAGCAATGATGCTGAAACCACTCTCGCCACTCGTTTTCAAGGGATAATTCGCAGAGCAGCCCAACAGACAGGGAAAGGAGTGGTAGTGCTGATTGATGAATATGATAATCCTCTATTCTCCACAATTGAGAATAAAACGGAAAATGAAGAGATAAGAAATTTGTTAAAAGGGATTTATTCAATACTAAAGGCGGAATCTGACAATATTCGTTTCTGTTTTCTTACGGGCATCACAAGATTCAGCAAGATGTCGGTATTCAGCGGATTGAATAATCTCAATGACATCACTTTGACTCCGGGCTATTCTGGTATATGCGGAATCACAGCATGTGAATTGCAGGATGCCTGCAAAGATGGTGTCGCCACGGTGGCAGATAAAAACAATATCTCGATTCATACTGCTCTGGATCAACTTAAGGAGATGTATGATGGCTATCACTTTGGCGATATTAATTTGGATATATTCAATCCATATAGCTTGATGCATGTCTTTACGGAAGGGCAGATAAAAGCTTATTGGTTTGTCAGCGGCACATCTCAATTCCTTTGGAAAAGAATTGTGAGCCATGCTGATCGGAGGTTGCTGACAAGAATGCTCTATCCTATTCTGAGCGATACGGATTTAGGAGCCACAGAAGATGACGGATTAAGTCTTTCAGGACTCCTTTTTCAAACAGGCTATCTCACCATTAAAAGCTATATTCCCGAAATAAGCTCCTACCGTTTAGGAATACCCAATTCTGAAGTGAGGGAAGGTATATTGAAAGGATTATTGCCTCTCGCCTCCCGTCAGGATTCCGAGGCTGCGAATGATGATTTGTATCAATTGCGCACATACGCTTCTCAAGGGGAGGTGGACAACATGATCTCTTATCTTAAAAGCTTTTTAGCGGGAATTTCATATCGGTTGACCAAAAAAGAACCGGAAATATATTATGAAAATAATCTTTTCCTTATTTTCAGTTTGATAGGGATTGACACACAGGTTGAGATGAACTCATCCAACGGCCGTATGGATATTATGATGAGGAGTGGAAACTATCTCTATATAATAGAATTAAAAAGAGATGGGAGTGCCGATGAAGCACTCCGACAGATAAATGAAAAAGATTACGCCCGTCAATTTGCAAAGGAGCAAATGAAGGATACCGATCTTAAAATCATATCAATCGGCATCAATTTCTCTTCGGAAAAGAGAAATATCGAGGCGTGGAAATATGAAATACTTCAGGCTTCGGCCATTAAATAAGTAGCTACTTATATCTCTGATTGAAGTTTTCACTCCTTTCTCCCCAAAAGATACAGAGCGAGATCAAATATATTCAGGGAAATGAAAACCGATCCGCCTACTATGATGGTCAATGCTATGGGAAGGTAATTTGCGGCAAGCAAGCTAACGAATGATCCGGGATGAAGGCCGGCTTGTATCCCTTTTACAGCCTCCCCTATGGCCGGGAGAAACATAGAGAACAGCAAACCGAACAAAAATCCCACTGACGCTGCTATTATCACCGCTTTTCGATTCTTTCTCTGCAACTCAAGATTGTGTTTCTTAACCAACTCCACCGAATCCATGTTGCTTTTAAGCCGCGACATGAATTGGAAATCGTTGGAAAGCTCCGGATCAAAATTATTGAATAATTCTCTTATTGATTTATCCTCCATACTAATCTAATTATTTCATCAAATCCCTAAGATGCATTCTCCCTCTCGACAGATGTTTCTTCACCGCATCTTGCGACACATTCTCAATCTCGGCAATCTCTTTTACAGAGTAACCCTCCATATAGAATAATATGATAGATGTCCTCTCGGTTGCCGACAATCTGTCAAGAGCCGCATATAAAGCTTGGTAACGGAATGCAGAATCTGTGGCTTCCTGTGCCGGAACCTCTTCCGCAGCTCCATATCCTTCCGTTTTCTTCGCAGATCGACGATAATTAAGAAAGGTGTTATACCCGATTCTGTAAATCCAGGATGTAAATTTATCCGCATCTCTGAACCCCTCGCTGGAAAGATAAGCTTTTATCAACGACTCTTGAGCAATATCATCTGCGAGCTGGGAGTCGCCGCAGCAAAGGGCCACAAGGAAGCGTCGGAACGCTCTTTGTGTGCCCTCCACGTGCGTAATGAAATCCTCACGTGTCATTAGAAACCAACCTTATCTAATTTCAGACTTATCATTCTCCACCTGTTTGCGCGTCACGAAATAGACAATAATATAACTTACGCCTACTGCAAAGGATATAAATCCCATCATCATTGGCATAACCACAGGATCGGCCGCAGGGTCTGACCCATTTACCTTATTAAATAAACCGACTATCACGAGACCGATTCCGATGAGGGTGAACATACATCCTCGCAGCAGACGGAGGTTGAGAAGCTCAAGAGGTGTGCGAGGAGTTTTTTTGAGCGACTCTGCCAATTTATCGGCATCGATATTATTATTGGCCTCGATTGCCTTGATTATAATGTTCGAACGCATACGCGCGGCATTATTCTTATAGAGAAAGACAATCAGAACAATTGCCACAGGCATCACGCAGCAGATGAAGATAGGTAAAAGTATTTGTTGCATAATATTTATTTTTAGTAGTTATTATTTCATTCGTTTGAGACATCTCGACTATAAGACACAGCCGGAATAAGAAAGGTGACATCTAAATGAAATTTTTTTACATACACCACGAAAAAGGCCGACTCAAGCAGAGCCGGCCTTCTATCTTATCATATGCTACACGAATTTATTTCGCAGCCTTAGCTTTTTTTGTTGTCGTTTTTTTAGCAGCCGGCTTGCGAGTGCCTTTTTTCTTAGGCTCCTCCTCCACTACTACCAACTCTTCTGATACAGGCGCATCGTCCTCATCGGAATTCTCAATGTTGGTGCGCATGGATTTCACCTCCTTCTTCAAAGAATCAATCTCTGAAGCCTGATTACGGATGGTGAGAAGAAGCGAATTGAGCTCCTCATTATCGATACTCTCAGGGAACTGCTCTTCTACTCTCACAAGGAAATCGGCAAGAACGTTCATATAGTTGGTGAACGCAGCGAAGGGAGAATCATACGGACTGAATGCAGCATGATCCGCTCCGTCGGCCATGTTCTTTGTGCTCATATAGTAGAAATGGTCGCTGCTCTGGAGATACTCCCAATCTTGTTTTAGACGACGATCGGAACACATATTCACACGTTCTGCCACGCCGTAAAGCTTATTTAACGCCTCTCTCTGGAGTTCGTTACCTTTCCAAGCTGAAACATCGCGAGCTTCATCGATATCAGAGATAGGATAAGGAATACTGAGCTCTCCTACCGGCTTCAGCTTAGCCACAACATCGGAAGGCGTGGTGAATTCCACCCCGCTCTCCTTGCCGAATGCAGGAAGAGCCTTCATGAAGTCGAAGATGCCGGTGTAGCCGGGAAGGAATGACCCGAATGTATCCATGCTCAAATATAGGTTGATCACCTGCTCCTCCTCGGGAAGAGATGCTATCCATCGGATATATTTATCAGCTGTCAAAGGATACTCATCCCACTCGGGATTGTTGAAGTTGCGAGAGATATCCTCTGCCAACTTATCGTTTGTGAGAAGAAGCTTGAGGTCGGGAGCTGTTGCCGCGCTATATACATAGTTAGGCGACTTCCATCCAAGAATATGCTTGGCGCCGTCAGTAACAGCCGTATTGAAGCCCATGCTCTTGATGAGGAGCGCGATATCATCATCATAGATAAGCTCTGTATTGGCAAACACTGTGGGACGCTTTCCGAAGAGCGACTGGATGAGGTCGTCGTGCATCTTCACTTCTCTGAGGAATTCCTCAGGATCTTCGAGAGATGCCAATGAATGCGCATATGTGCCGGAAAGGAACTCAACGCAACCTGTATCGGCAAGCTGACGCAATTTGTCGATAAACTCCGGCACATACATCTGAAGCTGCTCTATGGCTGTGCCGGAGATGCAGATTGAACATTTAAATCCTCCGTTGGTTTTCTTGATCATATCAAGAAGAGTGTCGGCCATGGGGATATAGGAGGTATTGGCCAAACGGGTGATGATATCGTCGTCGGCGAAATCATCATAATAGTAATGGTCGTTACCGATATCAAAGAAGCGGTAACGTTTCAGACGGTAAGGCTGATGTATTGTGAAATAGAAACAAACTGATTTCATATTCTTAATTTCTTTTGAGGTTTGCATTTTTTATACGGTCTTTGCCGAGGATGGCCACACCGTAAGATTAATTTATCTCCTTGATGCGATCACATCCTTGTAAATGTCGATCACTTTCTTTCCGGCTTTCTCCCATGTAATGCCATGAATTTCTTCGATTCCTCGATCGCGGAGAGTATTGTGAAGCGCCGGATAGGATATGAGGGCGTGCATTGCGTCGGCCATTGCATCGATATCCCAGTAATCTGTCTTTATCACATTCTCAAGAATCTCGGCACATCCGCTCTGCTTGGATATGATGGAAGGAACTCCCATCTCCATAGCCTCCAGGGGCGAGATACCGAAAGGCTCCGACACAGAGGGCATCACATATACATCCGAATCGCGGAACATCTGATACACCTCTTTTCCGCGAAGGAAGCCTGTGAAGTGGAAACGATCCGCAATACCACGCTTGGCGGCAAGCTTGATCATTGCTGCTTCCATGTCACCACCGCCGGCCATCACAAAACGGACATTCTTATTTTTCTGGAGCACCTTTGCAGCTGCCTCCACAAAATATTCCGGTCCCTTCTGCATTGTGATACGCCCAAGGAATGTGATCACCTTATCCTTGCTTTCACGCTTTTCAAGGTTAAGAAGTTCGTCGCTCAATGGGATAACGGCATTATGCACTGTCGTCACCTTCGCCGGGTCGATTCCATATTTGTCGATCACAGTGCGTCGTGTAAGCTCCGACACTGTAATGATATGGTCGGCATTCATCATTCCATCTTTCTCGATGGAGAACACCGTGGGATTCGGCTTCCCTCGCGAACGGTCGAACTCGGATGCATGCACATGAATCACGAGCGGTTTGCCGGTAACATTCTTTGCATGTATTCCGGCAGGATATGTGAGCCAGTCGTGGGAATGGATTATATCGAAATCCACGGTGCGTGCTATCACACCTGCCACGATTGAATAATTGTTGATCTCTTCAAGAATATTGTCGGGATAACGACCGGAAAACTCAATGCATCCAAGATCGTTGAGACGGAGATAATTGAAATCGGCATAGATATGATCGCGCAGGTCGAAATAGAGTTGCGGATTCATCACATTCCCTATTCGGCTCTGGACATAATCCCAATTCACATCACGCCATGCCACAGGAGTGTTGCACGCTCCTATTATATTAGCAAATCCCTTCTCCTCGTCGCCATAGGGCTTGGGAATCACGAATGTGATCTCCATATCCCCATTATTATACATCCCTTTTGTCAGTCCGTAGCTGGCTGTTCCCAATCCTCCGAGAATATGAGGAGGAAACTCCCAGCCAAACATTAATGCTTTCATATTCGTCAGTCGGTTTGAGAGGTTAAGAGTTTATTCATTTGTTTCACACTCTTCAGGGTGCGGAGAATCTCGCCTACATTCTTAGCTGTGCTGACAGCCCCTCGGCCTGTGAAGGGAGGGTTTCCGTCGTATAGCTCGGAGAGCGATCCGATGCATCCTTCAGTCATCTCATCTTCATATCCAATGAGCATTCTCTCGATGAATGAGAGACCGCTTACGCCGAACACCTTGAAATATGCATCTGCATAGAATCCGAAGAGCCATGGACGAGCCGGACCCTGATGCACGGCATATTCACGTTCGATCGGACCTCCTACATATGTAGGATTATATGCATAGCTCTTTGGCGAGAGCGAACGAAGCCCTTTCGGGGTGAGAAGCTCGCGGGTGCAAAGGTCAAGCACCTTCTTGCGCTGACGACGATCGAGAGGCGAATATTCCAAGCCGATTGCAATAGCCATATTCGGGCGAACCTCCAGATCGGTGTAGCTTCCGTTCACATAATCGTAGAGGTATCCGTAATTGTTGAGGAATGTTTCGAGGAATGAGGTCTTGATAGTCTCGGCAAGAGAATCGAGCTCGGCGCGATAATCCTCTGCCTCCTTCTCATTTTCCAGAAGAGCGCTTAGGAATCTGACTGCATTATACCATAGCGCGTTAAATTCAAGGATATACCCCGTGCGCGGAATAATAGGCTTACCGTTGATAGATGCTGAAAGCCATGTCACAGGAGAATTGACACCGTCAGAGCTTACCAGACCATTGGGATTAAGATGAAGATTCTTCACTTTTCCTCCTCTTACGGCCTCGACAAGATACTTCACATCCTCTCCATATTTCTCATAACATTTGGCGGAATCTGTCTGACGTTTGTATTGTTGGATTGCCCATATTGTCCAAAGAGGGATATCAGGAAGATCAATCTCTCCTATCGTGGAATCTTTCTCCCCTGTCTCAAGATATCTTCTGAGGGCATTGAGCATCGTGCAAAGGATTTCATGATAGTCATCTTCATGATTGATTGCGAGCGTACACCCTGGAAGAGCAATTAGCTCATCACGTCCACGAACATTATACCATGGATAGCCCGCCATGATATACATTCCACCTGTCTTTTTCAAATAAAACTGCTTTGCCGAGTTTTTAAGGCAGTTGTAGAAACTTGTGCGGCAGGTACGTGTCTCAAGTTCCTTCTCGTAGGTTTCCTCGAATGTTGCAGGATCGGTCTCGAAGGTTGAGGCAGAGAAGATAATCGATTCCCCCTTCTTGATGGGAAGCTCGAAATATCCCGGCACCCAAAGATCCTCCTTATAGGGGATGCCGCGGACCTTATCCTTTACATATTCTATGCCGTTATACCAATGACCGTCGTTAACCCATGCCACAGGTTTATTAAACTGCATGTAAAGCTCGGGATAACCTTCATAAAGACATGTTGCGATACCGTTTTCAACAGGTTTGATATCCTTATTGATCACTCCATTCTCCACACAAAGGTCGTTGGCATTTCTGAAAGCCAAGAATGGCTTGAAGCGAAGATAAGTATCGGAGTGTGCTTCAACAAGGGTATATTTAATTAAAATTCGGTTTTCGTGTGAGATAAACACCTTCTCCTTTGTAAGGATCACTCCTCCCACACGATATGTCATCACAGGGACACTTTCACAATTAAATTCTCGGATATATTTATGTCCGTTCGGACTGAACACATTGTCGCCATATTGATGCAGCCCCAAGTTGAAGGGAGCGCCATGCTGAATCACCGACTCATCAAGCGACGAAAGGAGTACATGTGCCTTATCATCCATCTCCGGAATCGGGATCACGAGCAGTCCATGCTGCTTTCGCGTATTACATCCAACAATTGTGGTGCAATGATACGCGCCCGACTTGTTGGTGCGAAGCATCTCCTTGGGCAGGCTCTGCTCCAGATTGATCATAAGACTCTTGTCAAATTTAAGATAACTCATGACTATTTTTGCTATAACGGGTTTGTACTATAATTTCTATTCTTGATTCGCATATGAGAAGAGGAGTTTTGCTGGTATCATAATTTCACAAAGTTAGTGCATTCATTCTATAAATGCAACTTATTATTTATGTTTTGTAATATAATTTTTCATATTTTCATCATATTTTATCGCTTTCGCTTTATTTTTTATAATTTAAAAATCAGTGGTTCTGTTCACTCAAAAATTGAAAAAAATTTTTTTCAATAAATTTCTATAAAAAAGAACGCGCCGCATTTCTGCGACGCGCCTCGAAACATATTTGGAATAGTAATTTCTTCCTGATTAAATCAAGATCCCATATGCTGTCTGCACTGCTTCGTAACAGTAATCGTAGATATAAGGAACGAGTCCGAAGAACACGATACCTGCAACGCAGATCCAGAGAGCTATGCGCTCGCCTGTTGTGCTTCTGAATGCTTCCACCTTCGCCTCGCCGGGCTTAATCCAGATGGCTTTCACCACAAGGAGATAATAATAAAGCGAGATGATGGTATTGATAAGCGCAATGAGAACGAGCATATAAAGCGCCATTGAGCCTGTTGAAGTCACGGAAGTGAAGATGAGTATCTTGCTGAAGAATCCTGCGAATGGAGGAATACCTGCCAAGGAGAACATTGCAAGAGTCATTGCAAACGACAACCAAGGATTGGTCTTGTGAAGACCATCATAGTCGTCCATGCTGAGCTTCCCTGTCTGGTTCTCTATGCTTGAGATTACGGCGAATGCACCAAGGTTGCTGACAATGTAAACAAAGATGTAGAACATCATTGATGCCAAACCGAAATTACCTGCCATCACGCCAAGCATGATGTAACCGGCCTGCGAGATTGAAGAGAATGCCATGAATCGCTTCATGTTCTTCTGACGCATAGCGAAGAGGTTACCTACAGTGATTGTAAGGATAATCACGGCATACATCATCCATTCCCAAAGATCGCTATAGACTGCTCCAAACACCTGAACGAAGATGATGAAGAAGGCATAAGCGGCAGCTCCTTTTGATACAACTGAAAGATAGCTGGTGATTGCCGTGGGGGCACCCTGATATACATCAGCTGTCCAAAGGTGGAAAGGTACGAGCGAAAGCTTGAAACCGATACCTGCAATCAAGAATGCAAGGCCAACGATAAGAAGACCGCTGCGTTCTCCGGCTGCTATTGATGCCGCGATATCTCCGAAATAGAGCGAACCTCCTGAAAGAGCATATACGTAGGAAAGACCTGCCATAAGAATTGCTGAGGAGAATACAGCTGTCAGAATATATTTCACGGCTGCCTCATGGCTTTCGTAATGCTTCTTGTTGAATGCCACAAGAGCGGCAAGAGGAAGCGATGCTGATTCAAGACCAATGATGAAGAGAAGGAAGTGACGAGCTGAAATCATAAGATACATTCCGAAGAGTGTCACGAGAATCAACTCATAGAATTCCCCCTTTCGGATGGCCACTTCATCTGATTCAGTCCATTTCGCACTCTGAAGGAACACGATGAACACACCGATATTCAATATAGCCTTCATCGCCTTGCAGGCTGTGTCGTCAACATACATCCCGCCGAAGATGGCCTCTCCCGATGCGGGAATTAGCCAGATGGCTACGGTAGCGAGTCCAAACAATATGGTGGTGAAGGGAGTTAGAATCTTTTTCTGTCCCTCTCCGCAGAATGTGTCAAACAGAAAGACGATAAGGAACAGACCCAGAATTATGAGCTCGGGCAACATTGCCCCAAATTGTGAATAATCCATTGTTATTGTTGTTTATAATTCTGAATTGTCGTTTAGAATACGGAGTTCAAAGCATTGATGATAGGAACGAAGCTTTCGCGGATCGTATCATTGAGCCAGTTGGGGAAGAAACCGATGCCGGCGAGGCATACGATGAGGCTCGCTGTGGCGAGACGCTCCCACCATGCTGCATCAGTCAATTCTCTATGATGCTCATTCTGCACCGGGCCGAGAATCACCTTGCCAACCACGCGAAGGATATATACCGCAGTGATCACGATTGATGATGTGCCGGCGATTACAAAGAATCGATAGAAGAGCTCGCTGTGCTCAAATGCTCCGAAGAAGATTGTCATCTCTGCCACGAAACCCGAAAGACCCGGAAGACCCAAAGATGCAAAACCGGCAATCATATAGCATACTCCCAAATAAGGAAGAATCTGCATCATACCACCCATCTCGCGGATGTCGCGTGTGTGTGTACGACCGTAAATCATACCGATCAAGGCAAAGAAGAGCGCCGTCATCAAACCGTGTGAAAGCATCTGAAGAATACCACCGGTCATTGCGGTCTGATTAAGCATCAAGATTGCAAAGAGCACCATACCACAGTGGGAAACCGAAGAGTATGCATTGATATACTTGAGGTCGGTCTGAACACATGCGGAGAAGGCTCCATACACCACTGAGATACCTGTAAGGATAATGAAGATCCATGAAAGCTCCTGGGCTGCCGAGGGAAGAAGGAAGATCGCGATGCGGAAGCAACCGTAACCTCCAAGCTTCATAAGCACACCTGCGTGGAGCATTGACACTGCTGTAGGCGCACAAGCATGACCGTCGGGCGACCATGTGTGGAAGGGGAACATCGCGCCGAGAACACCGAATCCAACGAATGTGAAGCAGAAAAGAAGATTCTGCCATGAAGGATCGATAGAGGCATTGTGTGAGATCTCAAGGATGTTCCATGTGTGAACGCTCCCTTCGGGAGTGCCGTGCCAGTAGATTCCAAGAAGACCGAGCATAAGGAAAGCAGAACCACCCATAAGCATGAGGGTAAGCTTCATTGCTGAATATTCCTTGCGTCCTGTGCCCCATACGCCGATGAGAAGATACATCGGGATAAGAGCCACCTCATAGAACATGAACATGGTGAACATGTCGATTGAGATAAAGAACCCGTACACACCTGTAGAGAGAAGACAGAACCAAAGGAAGAAGTTCTTGGGAAGAGGATCAATTTTCCAGGAAGCGAATGTTCCTGCAAATACTATAATGCTCGAAAGCAGAAGCATCAGGACGGAAATTCCATCTACACCTACTGCCAAATGAATATTCAAAGGAGCATACCACATCCAACTGCCCACATAGAGCATTTCGGATGCATCGCCGGCCGCACGAAGTCCGAGGAAATCGACAACCAGCCAAATCGACATGGCGAGCAAAACTATTGAGCCTGCCACCATTACCCCGCGGATCGCCTTCATATTGCTATTGCCGCAACATGCAAGCCCGATCATCATAATGACGGGGACGATTACAAACCAGATTAAGATATTACTAAACATGATGTAACGTTAATTATGCTTTAAGCAATATGAATTTTATAAAATACAGATCCATGTGATAGCTGCAAGAAGGAGTGCGCCGAGGAAATACCAAACCACGTAGGTCTGTACGCTTCCGCTCTGCATACCCTTGATCTTGACTGAAACAAACTGCGTCATGGAAGCGAAAGCATCCATTGTTGCATCAATCACATGACGGTCGAACCATGCAATCCCCTTGCAGATTCCACCGAAGATGATCTTGCGGGTTACAAACAGATAGATTTCATCCCAGTAGAAACGACGGTTGGCCGCGGTCCAAAGTGCGGGAAGTGCCTGTTTCATTGCGGCAGGCTTGTTGTTCTTCTTGAGATACAACCATGCCGACAATGCAATTGCCACTACTGCCACTGTCAATGAAGTGGCCGCCACAGTGGGATCAATATGTATATTGTATGCTTCACGGTTCCATGTAACGAAATGTCCGAAGGGGATGAATCCTGCAACGCATGATACAGCAGCAAGAATCAACAATGGAACTGACATCTGCCAAGGAGCATCGTGAGGCTTGTGCTCTTTGTAGTGAGGATTCTCCTCCCACCAGAACACGAGGAAGTACATACGGAACATATAGAATGCTGTAAGACCTGCCACCATTGTCATCCATGCGCCCCAGAATGTGCTGTAACCATACATTGCGCTCAGCATCTCATCTTTTGAGAAGAAGCCGGAGAAAGGCCAGATACCTGCAATGGCAAGACATCCGATGAGGAATGTCCAATGAGTGATCGGCATATATTTGCGAAGACCGCCCATCGCAGTGTAGTTGTTGCTGTGTACGGCATGAATCAACGAACCAGCCCCGAGGAAGAGGAGCGCCTTGAACATCGCGTGAGTGAAAAGGTGGAACATGGAAGCCATGTAGCCGAGACCTTCATGAATCTCCGGACGTGCCACGCCGAGAGATACCATCATGAATGCAATCTGAGAGATTGTGGAGAATGCGAGGATTCTCTTGATGTCGATCTGGCAACATGCCACCACCGCTGCATAGAATGCTGTGATTGCTCCCACCCAAGTGATGAACTGCATGGATGCATCTTCAAGAAGATAGACGGGGAACATACGAGCCACCAAGTAAACACCGGCAACGACCATTGTTGCAGCGTGGATAAGTGCAGACACCGGAGTCGGACCCTCCATCGCATCGGGAAGCCAGATATGGAGAGGCATCATTGCTGATTTACCCATACCTCCTGTGAAGATCAACACGAGCGCCCATGTGAGCACCGATGCTCCAAGGAAAGATGCACCGGCAGTTGAAGCTACAACCGCTCCGGTGTTATGGGTCAATTCCATGAAGTTAAATGTCGGGAAGTAGAAGGTAAGAATCAAAATACCGAGCAACATTCCGAGGTCGGCAAAACGGGTCACGATAAATGCCTTCTTTGATGCCGCAACGGCAGAAGGAAGTTTATAGAAGAATCCGATGAGAAGGAATGATGATACACCCACAAGCTCCCAGAAGATATACATCTGGAAAATGTTGGTAGCTACTACCAAGCCAAGCATAGAGAATGTGAAGAGAGCTAGGAAAGCGTAATAACGCTGGAATCCCGGTTCATGCTCCATATACCCCCAGCTGTAGAGGTGGACCATAAATGATATTGTGGAGATCACCACAAGCATCATCGCGCAGATAGGATCGAGCAGGAAGCCGATCTTTACTACAAGACGCTCAGTGAAGGCCAGCCAAGTCACATCAAACACCTGCAACTGCTGACGCACCCCATCTACAATGAAGTTCTCGTCGCCACTGAAAAAATAGCGGAATGCAACTGTATAACAGATTGCAAGAAGAGTCGCATTGGCAAGTATGCCGAGCACGCCGGCTACTTTACGCGGCATCTTCACACCACCGAGTCCCAACACCAAGAACATGGTGAAAGGAATCGCCAGAATTAAAATAGGAAGAGTAACGCCCATACTATTATATTCTTTTTGCCTCTGTCAATATCAGTGGCGCATTTCTTTTGCTGAGTTAATATCTGTGTTTCCGATCGCACGGTAGATATTGATGATGATCGCTATTGCCACTGCGGTCTCAGCTGCTGCAATTGCGATTGCAAAGAGAGTGAATATCATACCCTCCATCTCTCCGGGGAAAAGGAAACGGTTAAAAATCACGAAATTTAAATCAGCGGAATTCAAGATCAGCTCAAGAGAGATGAGCATAGCGATCATATTCCTGCGGGTGATAAACCCGAAGACGCCGGCTGTGAACATTATCACGCTCGGCACAAGATACCATAACATACTCAAGTCCATAGCCGATTATCTTTTTCTGGCAACTACCACGCCGCCGATTATACATGCCAATAGCAACACGCTGACTGCCTCGAAGGGCAACAGGTACTGGAATTTCTCACTCCCTACAAGTGCTGTTCCAATCTCATGCATGGTGATAGTCTTGCCTGTCTCAATCATCTCAGTGAGAGATGCGCCGTGAAGCAACGGCATATTGAAGAGAGCAAACAGAAGAACCACTAATGACACCACAGATAAGGATATTCCGAGGAATCTCTTATGATGGGTCAACAATGCTACCTTTTCATCCGGGTGACGGGTGAGAAGGATTGAGAAGACGAACAGCACCATAATGCCGCCCGCATACACCGCAATCTGCACGGCACCCAAGAACTGGTATCCCAACTGGAAATAGAATACGGCAGTCGAAAGGAGCACAAACAGCAGATATGTGGCTGAACGCAATATCTTTCGCGACAACACGGTCATCACCGAGAATGTCACCATTGCGATCGCCACAATGAAATATAAGATTATATTTGCGACTGAATCCATTTATATTGTTGTTTTAATTTTCAGTTTTCGCTTCATTAGGTTTTGTCTCTGAGGCCGGAGCCGCAGGTTTTGCAGGTGCTTCCGCTGGTTTTGCTGGAGCAGCCGCAGGAGCTGCGGGTTTAGGCGCGGCAGCAGGCTTAGGTGCCGGTGCCGGGTCTGCCACCTCAGGACGGTAATTGAGTTTCTTTACAAGCTTGTCGCGTGTGAACACCGCCTGCTCGAAATCATTGGAGAATTCCAACGCATCCTGCGGACATGTAGTCACGCAAAGCATACAGAACGTACAGCTTCCGAGATCATAAAGATATTCATCAAGCTTACGTTTCTTTTTGCCGTCGGGCAATTCCACCATCTTTGTCTTGAGGGTGATCGTGCCGTTAGGACAATTCATCTGGCAAATGCCGCAGGCGATACATCTGTGTCGTCCTTCGGCATCATATTTCAATGTCAGTTCGGCTCTGAATCGGTCGGAGATGTTGAGAGTGGCCCTGTTTTCAGGGTACTGCTCTGTAATCTTTGGAGTAACAAGCTCCTTGCCGGTGACACCCATGCCGACCAGCAAACTCTTTACACCACTCCCGACTGAGCTGAAATATTCTTTTATACTGCCCATTGTCTTATTTCAAAGTGTTTTCGTTTATTCTGAATTATGAGGCTGTTAATTTTACAAACATCTCTGTTATCTTTCCACCTGTCCGCCAAGGATATCAAGAAGCTCGGTGGTGATGCTTTCCTGACGAAGCTTGTTATATTCAAGCTGAAGCTGCTCGAAGAGCTTCTTGGCGTTGTCGTTGGCCGCCTGCATGGCCATCACGCGAGCTGCCTGCTCGGAAGCACGGTTCTCGATTGTGATTTCATGCATTGTAGAGGTGACAAACATCGGCAACACCTCGTTGAAGATACTGTTAGGATCTGGCTCGAAAATATATAGCTGATTCTCCTCCGCCCTTGTCTCTCCTGCAAGAAGTTCGTCGGCAAGCACAGGAAACAGCTGCTCCGTTGTCAGCCTCTGTCTTCCCATTGAATAGAAGTGCATATACACAACCTCTACGAGGTCGGTTTCCCCGGCAATGAAGGAATCGCGGAGAGTATGAGTGAATGAAGTCACCTTCTCGCCGCTCATCTTGCTGTCCACGCCTTCCGGAACAACCACTTCAAATTCATCGCTCACCAATCGCATCATCGCCTTGGCTATCTTGGAGCCTACGGGATAGACTGTGATTTTCACATCTTTCCCATAGGTCTCTTTGATTTTATTCAGCTCTACAAGGAAACCCTTGAAAATATTGATATTGTACGCACCGCAAAGACCATCGTCAGAACCATACACCACCATCGAAGCATGCTTCACCTCGCGAGCCTCAATAAGAGGAGAATTAAAATTCTCGTCGGTTGACAGGATATGTCCCATAATCGACTGAATCTGATTCTTGAATGGAGCGAGCTTCTTAAGCGATTGCTCGTTCTGATGCACTTTGGCTGATGATATCATCTTCATGGCTCCGGTGATTTTCTCACTCGATGCCACAGATCCGATGCGCGTCTTTAATTCCCTTAGGGTTGCCATTTATTTCTTTTTTTCGCTGTTATACTTGCCGGTTATCATTTCTTTGCCGAAGAGCTGATACGATCCGCCACCTCTGTTGCAACCTTTGTAAGCTGCTGCTGAACTTCATCAGAAAGAACTCCCTTTCGAAGTTCATCAAGAGTCTGCGGATAAGACATCTTCAACTGCTGGAGGAACTGCTCTTCAAATTCATGCACTCTCTCAAGAGGCACATTTTCAAGAAGACCGTTCACACCGCAGTATATCACGGCGATCTCGTTTTCTACAGGCCAGGGGTGATACTGAGGCTGGATGAGAAGCTGCTGGTTCTTGCGCCCGCGGTCGATCACTCTCGCTGTAACAGGGTCGATATCACCACCGAATTTGGTGAATGATTCAAGCTCACGATACTGTGCCTGTGCAATCTTCAACGTACCTGCCACCTTCTTCATAGCCTTGATCTGAGCGTTACCACCCACACGAGACACAGAGATACCTACGTTGATCGCAGGACGGATACCCTGGTTGAAGAGGTTGGTCTCAAGGAAGATCTGACCATCAGTGATTGAGATAACGTTAGTCGGGATATACGCGGAAACGTCGCCGGCCTGAGTCTCGATGATAGGAAGCGCAGTGAGCGATCCCCCACCCTTCACCATAGGCTTCATCACCTCAGGAAGGTCGTTCATCTCCTCTGCCACTTTCTGGTCGTTGATAATCTTCGCAGCTCTCTCAAGAAGACGAGAGTGAAGATAGAAGATATCACCGGGGTAAGCCTCACGACCCGAAGGACGTTTTAGAATAAGAGAGATCTCACGATAAGCCACAGCCTGCTTTGAAAGATCATCATATACGATCAAGGCATCGCGACCTGAATCGCGGAAGAACTCTCCAATGGCAGCTCCGGCAAAAGGCGCATAATAGCGTGAAGTTGCAGAGTCGGAAGCATTCGCAGCCACAACCACAGTATAAGGCATTGCGCCATATTTTGTGAGAGTGTTCACGATAGCAGCCACTGTAGAGGCTTTCTGTCCGATAGCTACATATATACAATATACCGGCTTGCCGTTTTCATAATTCTCGCGCTGGTTGATGATAGTGTCGATTGCAATTGCAGTCTTACCTACCTGACGGTCGCCGATGATAAGCTCACGCTGACCGCGACCGATTGGAATCATTGAATCGACAGCTTTCAAACCGGTCTGCAAGGGCTGATTCACGGGCGAACGATAGATCACACCCGGAGCCTTGCGGTCGAGAGGAAGAGCGAATCTTTTCCCCTCGATGGGTCCTTTGCCATCGATCGGCTCACCAAGAATATTAATTACTCGGCCAAGGAGTCCCTCACCTACAGGAATAGAAGCAATCTCTCCCGTGCGCTTCACCGACATGTTTTCCGTAACGGAATTAACCTTGTCGAGAAGCACAACACCGACGTTGCTTTCCTCAAGGTTGAGAGCCACGCCTTTGGCGCCATTCTCAAATTCTACGAGCTCATTACTTCTTACATTCTCCAGTCCGTAAACGTGAGCCACGCCGTCGCCGACGCTCAACACTGTGCCCACCTCTTCAAACTTGACTTTTGAATTGATGTTTTCGAGCTCTTGTTTTAAAACATCTGATATTTCGCTGGGATTAAGCATCTTTTTAATTGCTTCTTATGAGGTTTTGACGTAATTGTTCGAGTTCGTTGCTTAGAGACGCATCCAGACGGGTGGAATCAACATCGATCACAAACCCTCCGATCAAATCGGGATTCACCTCTTCGCTATATTCAAATTTTGTGTCGCGGAAAGATTTCTCCACCACATCATGAAGCTTCTTCATCTCATCATCACCAAGCTTTACCGCTGTGGTGATCTTTACCTGCGAGATGTTGTTCTCCTTGCGGTAGATATCTCGATACGCATAGGCCATAAGATAGGCGAACTCCTCTCTTTTATGGTCAAGGATCAGCCTGACAAATCTCCTGTAGTCGTCACCCGGATCTTTTCCGGCCGCCGCAATTAGGAGCTTCTCCTTGTCAGCCGTCTCCACAAAAGGATTCGACAACACTTTGGCAAGACCGGGGTTCTTCTGAAAAGACTCGATCACAGTCTTCATCTCCTCATACACCTTCCCGGCACTCTTTGTCTCCAAGGCAAATTTATATAAAGCCTTGGCATATCTGTGCGGTATTAATCCGGATATCATCGGCTGATCAGTTTTTCTCTATTTCGTCTAATAACTTATCGACAAGCTGTTTCTGCGCGGCATCGCTCTGCATCTGGTTTCTGACCATCTTCTCAGCGATTTCTATAGAAAACTTGCCGACTTCATTTCTAAATTGCAGTTCGGCTTCTTTGCGTGCCTGCTCGATGGAAAGCTTGGCAGCATCCATCTCGCGGCGTGCGGCCTCGGCTGCCTCCTGCTTTGCCTGCTCGATGATTTCTGATTTCATCTTTGCAGCATCGCGAAGCATCTCAGCCTGCTTTGCCTGAGCCTCTTCTACATATTTCTTAGCCTCGTTTCTGGCATTGTCAAGCTGCTCTTTTGCCTTCCTGGCATCCTCCACGCCCTGGTCGATGGTATTGGCTCTGGTCTCCATATTTTTCAAGATCACAGGCCAACCCCACTTCGCAAGCACGAGGAATAACAGGATGAACGCTACGAACATCCAGAAAACCAAACCGGTATCGGGCGTGAATAATTCCATTCTTTCTCGTTTTTTTAAATTTCCGTGCCGGAGAAGAGCCTCAACCCTTCTCCGGCAGTTCCATCAGGACCGGGAAATTTATTTGATGAACAATGCAAGTGCAGATACAATCACCGCGAAGAGTGCAACACCCTCGATAAGGGCGGCAATCACGATCATATTGCTTCGGATATCACCGGCAGCCTCAGGCTGACGTGCGATTGCTTCCATTGCAGAAGAACCGATCTTACCGATACCGATACCTGCACCGATTGCTGCGATACTTGCGCCAAGCGCTGCTCCGAGTCCTGCAAGAGGCTGCAGGGAAAGTTCTGCCAAAATTGTAGATAACATAATTCAGATTGTTTTAATTGTTATTTAATATTTTTATTTTCTTATTTTAAATCGATTGCATTTGCTTCTTTTGAAAGGAGCTCATGCTCTTTTGCTGCTGCCTGAGCATCTGCCTCCCCTTCTGCTGTGCCTTCATGTTTCTCAGCTCCTTCGTGCTCATGCTCTTCTACTGCCATTCCAATGAAGATGGTGGAAAGGGTGGTGAACACATACGCCTGAATGAAACTTACAAGCACATCCAAGGCAAGCATAAACAAGGAGAAGAGAATCGAGACCACTGTTGTCGCTCCTGCCACCACCGCTCCAAATGATGCGAATATGAAGATCAGAAGCGTTAGAGTGATCACAATCATATGTCCTCCCATCATGTTTGCAAAGAGACGCACGCAGAGTGCGGCAGGCTTGGTGAACATACCGAAAATCTCGATAAACTGCATAATGGGCAGCGGACACTTCAACCAGATGGGAACATCAGGCCAGAAGATCTCTTTCCAATAATGCTTCTTGCCGAATACATTGGTCATGATAAATGTCATCACGGCAAGCACCAAAGTTACGGCTATATTTCCCGTAAGGTTAGCACCGCCGGGGAAGATTACTATCAGACCCAGAAGGTTCATTATCAAGATGAAGAAGAAGCATGTGAGAAGATAGGGAGCAAATTTCTTAGCTTTTCCTCCAAGAGTCGGCTTTATAGTGCCTTCATAGATGAAAGACACAAGCAGCTCCATAAAGCCCATCCCCTTGCGAGGAGCCTTAAGACCGTTGCGACGATAGAATCTCACAAGCGACATCACAATAATAAGCACAATGATTGTCGAAATGAAGAGAGCAGCAACATTCTTGGTGATGGAGATATCAAACGGACGATATTCGCGGTAGTATGTTCCATCCACGCACACATATCCGTCGATCACGGGCCAACCACCTTTCACAGGACCCTGAGCCTTAGCATCTGCTACTTTCTTCATTACATCCGCCTCTTCAGAAGATTCCATCGGGAAAATCTGAACAAGCTTATCCTTATGGTTGCTTATGTGTGCAATCACAAAAGAATAGCTTTTGCCGTCTTTCTCAATAGTCTTGATCACGGGTTCGGCCTCATGCTCCATCTTTCCATGCTTCTCCACCTCTACTACCTCTGTGAGATCCTTGGACGAGAAGCAAAACCATTTGCCATCCTCTGCCTTTACAATCACAGGAAGCGGAATACGATAGGCATGAGAGAAAGGAACCTCCCATCCATAGCCGTCGCCAAGATGCTCGAAAATTATTTCCTTCACATCAAGATCCTCTTCCTCGGCATGACTCCCGCTCCCCTCTGCATAACCCTTGAACGGAGCGGCAATCAAGATTGCCAGCAGAAACACTAATATGGATAATCTTTTCGACATCTTCTATGACTTTAGTAAATGCACACTGAAATCACATTATTATTCACATCAGCTATACCTCCTTGGATAGCAATTGTGTGGGTTTCACCATTGACGGTGTATCTCACATCCCCTCCCGTCAAAACGGAGATGAGGGCAGCGTGATTCTTTAATACCGTGAAAGAACCAAGTTTTCCGGGAAGTGTCACTGAATCTACTTCCCCTTTAAAAGTTATTTCTGATGCAGATATAATCTCAAGTGTCATTACTCTGTTCTGTTTTAATATCGGGCACTCCGCATTTTTATTTGCGGAGTTCCCTTTTTAACTATTTACTTTACCTCAGCAAGCATCTTCTTACCCTTGGCAATTGCCTCGTCGATTGTGCCGACGTTGAGGAATGCCTGTTCGGGATATTCATCAAGCTCGCCGCTCAGGATCATCTTGAAGCCTCGGATAGTCTCTGCAAGAGGAACCATCACACCGGGAACGCCGGTGAACTGCTCTGCCACATGGAATGGCTGAGAGAGATAACGCTGTGCGCGACGAGCGCGTGCAACAACAAGTTTATCCTCGTCTGAAAGCTCATCCACACCAAGGATGGCGATGATATCCTGAAGGTCGTTATATTTCTGAAGAAGCTGTTTCACCTCCTGAGCCACATTGTAATGCTCCTCACCGATGATATTGGGGTCGAGGATTCGAGATGTTGAATCCAAGGGGTCAACGGCGGGATAGATACCAAGCTCGGCAATCTTACGGCTAAGCACTGTAGTGGCGTCAAGGAATGAGAAGGTGGTTGCAGGCGCGGGGTCGGTCAAGTCGTCGGCAGGCACATAGATAGCCTGTACCGATGTAATGCTACCCTGCTTTGTAGATGTGATTCGCTCCTGAAGCGCACCCATCTCTGAAGAAAGAGTAGGCTGATAACCCACAGCTGAAGGCATACGTCCAAGAAGCGCTGACACCTCCGAACCGGCCTGTGTGAAACGGAAGATGTTGTCGATGAAGAGAAGAACCTCCTTACCACCTCCGTCGGAATCACGGAACTGCTCGGCTACAGTCAAACCGGAAAGCGCCACGCGAAGACGTGCACCCGGCGGCTCATTCATCTGACCGAACACAAGAGTGGATTGAGATTTCTGGAGTTCATTGAGATCTACGTCATTGAGATTCCACTCCCCTTTCTCCATACCTTCCTCAAACTTCTTGCCATATTTGATCACACCGCTCTCAATCATCTCGCGGAGAAGGTCGTTACCCTCACGAGTACGCTCTCCTACACCGGTAAACACAGAGAAGCCGTTATGACCCTTGGCAATATTGTTGATAAGCTCCATGATGAGCACTGTCTTACCCACACCGGCACCACCGAAAAGACCGATCTTACCACCCTTTGAATAGGGTTCGAGAAGGTCGATCACCTTGATACCTGTGTAAAGAATCTCCTGAGAGATGGCAAGGTCATCAAATGCAGGAGCCGGCTGATGTATCGGACGCTCATTCGTGTCGTTGAGTTTTCCGAGAAGGTCGATAGGCTGTCCCAATACATTGAGAAGACGCCCCTTTACCTGATCGCCGGTAGGAACCGAAATCGGATGACCGAGGTTCTGTACTTTAACTCCGCGGCGCACGCCATCGGTACTTTCCATGGCCACACATCTGACGATATCCTCGCCGATGTGCTGCTCAACCTCAAGGACAAGCTCCTCGCCGTTGTCGCGTTCCACTTTCAAGGCAGTATAGATTGGGGGAATGTTCTCCTTCCCGCCTTCAAAGGTGACGTCAACCACCGGACCGATCACCTGCGTTACTATGCCGTAATTTGTGCTCATATCTTATAGAGTCGTTTTTATTATTCTGTATTTAGAAATGCCAGCCGAATGCCACGCAAAGTGTCATCAAAAGAAGGTTGGCGAGAGAGAAGGGCATCAGATATTTCCACTCAAATGAAAGCATCTGGTCGATTCTTACACGGGGGAAAGTCCATTTGAACCAAATAATCACAAATGAGATGAAGAATGCCTTGCCTACAAACCATACAATAGAAGGAATCCAATTCATCACTGCATTAAAGCCATCCCAGCCGGGGATATGGAAAGGCATCCATCCGCCAAGGAACATAAGCGATGCTATGCCGGATACGATGAAGAGGTTGAGATATTCCGCAAGGTAGAAGAAACCGAAGTGAATACCAGAATACTCTGTGTGATAACCGGCCGTGAGCTCATGCTCTGCCTCGGGAAGGTCGAACGGACCGCGGTTGGTCTCAGCGGTTGCTGCAATCACGTAGATTATACATGCGATGATGGCAGGGATATGCCCTGTAAAGATGAACCATCCGTTAGCCTGCTCAAGCACAATCTCATTGATATTCATTGTGCCGGCGAGAACTACGATAGTGATGATTGACAGACCGAGAGAAAGCTCGTAGCTGACCATCTGCGCGCCGCTTCGCATCGCACCGATAAGAGTATATTTATTATTGGATGCCCAACCTGCAAGCAGAATACCGAGCACACCTACCGAGCTGACTGCCAATACGAAGAAGATACCGATATTCCAATTGATGATCTGCAAGCCGTTACCCCACGGGAGACATGCCAACATCACCACGGATGATGTGATCACAATATAAGGTGCCAGCTTGAAGAGGAAACGGTCGGTGTCTTTAAGGCTGATAAGCTCCTTGATAAGAATCTTGAACATATCAGCAAACACCTGAGTCAGACCCCAAGGACCAACTCGCATCGGGCCGAGACGACACTGGAACCAAGCGCAGAGCTTACGCTCATAGAGGATATAGAACAGCGCGAGCACTGTATAAGTAAGGAGGATGAGGACGGCTATAAGCACACATTCAATTGTGATTCCAAGCCATTCAGGAGTGCCGAGACCCATGAGCCAGGAATTAAATGCCGCTGTCCATTGTCCGAAGTTAAACATTGTGTTTATAGTCTTTTTTTGAGATTTTACTTCAGTTTAGTTTGAAATGGTATTTTCCTTATCGGTCGATATCGGGGATCACGAAGTCGAGAGCCGCACCGATTGTGATAAGGTCGGCAATCATATTTCCCGTGCAACAAAGATCCATCACTCCCACAAGATTGAAACATGGGCTCTGGAAATGCACACGATAAGGATTCTTATTGCCATCTGATTCGATGTAAACACCGAATGTTCCGCGGCTTGCCTCCACCTGCTGATAATAGCGTCCGGCGGGAAGCTTGATGATCTTCGGAACCTGAGCACGGATATCACCCTCAGGGATATTATCCACAAGCTGAGCAAGAATCTTGATACTCTGCTCAATCTCCTTCATGCGCACCATATAACGGCTGTAGGAATCACATCCGTCGAGAAGCACCTCCTCGAAATCGAGTTCTGAATAGATAGAATAAGGATGCTTCTTTCGGCAGTCGCAACTCCAATTCGAACCACGCCCGCTGGGACCGGTGATTGCATAATTGATTGCATTCTCTTTTGAAAGCATACCTACGCCGACAAGACGATTCTTTGCGATGAGGTTGCCGGAGAATACTTTATGATATTCTTTCAGACGCTCAGGCATAATCTCAATGAGATGCTTCACATCTTTTACGAAATCGGGATGAAGGTCGGCAATCACACCGCCAATCACGTTATAGTTCATCGACATACGCGCACCGCAAGTCTTCTCGAAGATATCCAACACAAGCTCACGCTCGCGGAATCCATAGAAGAACGCAGTGGTTGCGCCAAGGTCCATTGCCGTACAACCGAATGAAAGAAGATGTGAAGATATACGCATGAGCTCATCCATCATCACACGGATCACCTCCGCACGACGTGGAATCTCAAGCCCCATAGCCTTCTCGATACACATACAGAGGCAATGACGGTTCTGATGGGCCGACATATAGTCCATACGATCGGTGAAATGAAGAGTCTGGGGATATGTGAGATCTTCACAAAGTTTCTCGATACCACGGTGAATGTAACCTGAGACTACATCCACTTTTTTCACCTCCTCGCCATCCACGGCTGTGCGGAAACGCATCACACCGTGTGTTGAGGGATGCTGCGGACCGATGTTGACAACATAATCATCTGCACCGAATACCTTGCTGTCTTTCTCTACAATCTTGCCCCCCTCCTCGATATACATCTTGGAGTCGTCCTCATTAATCTCATCGTCAAGACGGATAGGATTCAATTTGGGATCAGCATCGTAGTCCTTGCGGAGCGGGTGACCCACCCAATCATTGCGAAGGAAGAAACGACGCATGTCGGGATGGTTGATAAACTTGATTCCGAAGAAGTCGTAAACCTCGCGCTCCTGGAAATTAGCCACCTTCCAAAGGTCGCTTACACTATGGATATATGCATCGTCGCGGTTCTCGCAAACCACCTTTACAGAAAGCATATTCCAATTATGAGAAGTCGATGTGAGATAATAGATCACACCGATAGTCTCCTTCCAATCCATTCCGACAACAGCCGAGAGCACATCGAAATCAAATTCCTTATTCTCCTTGAGCTGCTTGGCAAAAGCATGCCAGTCTTTTTCGGGCACATTCACGAGAAGGATCTCACCTTCCTCGAAAGTGGCCGACGGGCAAACTTTGCTTATTTTTTCTTTTATATCGCTCATCTTTGATATTACGTAGTTAAAATGCCTCGCGGCCGGTTTTATCCAATATGTCCTTTCTCTTCAGGATGCTCCTTGAAGAATTCCTCAATTTTCTCCTTGCGGTTGGCGCCTCCAAAGAATTTCTCCACCTTGATTTTGCGCTGGAGCTGCATCAAGCCATAGAACATTGCTTCAGGACGCGGAGGGCATCCGGGGATATATACATCCACAGGAAGGATCTCATCCACACCGTTCACAACGCAGTAGCTTTTCTTGAACGGACCGCCTGATACGGCGCATCCACCACAAGCAATCACATATTTAGGCTCGGCCACCTGCTCGTAAAGACGACGCATCACAGGCGCCATACGATGTACGATCGTACCCTGCACCATTATATAGTCGGCCTGACGAGGTGAATTTCGCGCCACTTCAAAGCCGAAACGCGCCATATCATAACGTGCCGCGCCAAGGCTCATGAACTCGATTGCGCAGCAAGATGTACCGAAACAGAGGGGCCAAAGCGAGTTGGCACGTCCCCAGTTGATAAGTTCATCCATCTTGCCAACCATTACGTTGGCTCCGGTAGCGTTAAGCTCTTCAACAAGTTTATCGATATACTCGTTATCCTTGAAGTCTTCACGCTTCATGCTTTTAATGCTGTCTATTCCCATTTCAAAGCTCCTTTCCGCCATGCGTATGCAAGGCCTAATACAAGAACAAACATAAAGATTGCAATACACAGGATTCCCTGAGGCCCGAGGCTTCTCATCACTACAGACCAGGGATAAAGGAACACTGTCTCCACATCAAAAATCAGGAAGAGAATTGCGAAAATATAATATCCGGCCTTGAATTGAATCATTGATTCGCCTCTGGTCGGGATACCGCACTCGTATGGCTCTGATTTTTTTACAGAGAAAGATCTCGGAGAAATCAATTTGGCAATTAAAAGCGCAGCAAATACAAGACCGATACCTGTGAGCATGGCCGTAATTGAAAGCACACCATTGCCTATCTCCAGCAATAGATTCATATTTCCTTATTATTTAATTAGTTAGATTAATTCTTTATGTTAATCACGGTAAGATCCGCTATTTATGTCTGCAAAGGTACGGAAAATTTCTCAATCAACAAAAAAACTCTTTCCTTAAATTATTACACAAATCTAAGGAAAGAGTGTATTTTTTATATGTTTTACAACATAGGAGTACTCTTTATTTCACCATGTATTCCATATACTTCCCATCGAAGTGTCCGGTGAATCGTCCCGCTACCGTGAAATCGCAGCTGCCATTCACCATGTCCCCTTCTGCTTTAAATGAGAAGGTGGTGAAAGGGAAATTCGGATAAGGAGTAAGTTTTCCGCCTTCAAGATTGAAAGGAACCACATTCTCTGCATTGATTTCATATCCATTATTGGTGAAATCCACATCAAGGTCTGTGAGGATAAGAGCCTTCATCTCCGGCATATTGGGATTGAACTGAGCATTGTGCATCACCACAAGAGCTTTCTTTGTGTCAAGGTCGAACTTGATACGGAATCCGACATTCAGGCTTTCAAAATCGCTTCCTGACACACCATTGACCGAAGTTGTAGTCTTGCCGGTATAATACAAGTCGGGCCAGAATGTATAGATCAAATGGTCGCTGCCGAGAAGATAGCGCATCTTTGGAGCAACCCCGCTGCGTGCTATATAGTCAAGATTGATGTTGCCATATTCCTTATTCGCTTCGCTGTCGAATGCAAGCATGGGAGGAACATAATAAACCGGTGAAAGCTCGAATGCAAGATTTTTTACTTCCATACCATTCTTTGCAAGATACGGACCCGCGGCATTCCCATAAAATACGTTTCCATAAGATCCTTCAAAGCTTGCCAAAGCCACCTTGAAAGGAACTGCCGGTTCTACGGTGAATGAAGTCACCTGATTGCTTCCCAAATCAAGGTTATTTGTGGAAAGAGTCATGTTGTTAGAAGCAAGGTCGAACTCAAAGCTATACGTTCCGGGCTTGATCACCGGATTCTTCGAATCATCGTTGAGATTAGTCACATAGTTATAAGTCACCACTCCCATTGTAGTGGTGTTTACGGGATCATCCGAGCAAGAGGTAGCCATCAGCCCCAACGCCGCGAATGCCATTGCTAAATACTTTTTCATATCGTATATTTATTATTTTATTTTACTTTTATTAAATTATGTACCTAAGCCCGGCTTGGCTAAAAATTAAATCTCAGGGTTACTCCTCCCCTTGCAGGCTTTCCCCGCTGAAGGAATTCGTTCCCCATCGACATAAAATAGAATGTATTGAATCGCGTATCGGTGAGATTTTCTCCCCAAATCTGCAATTCCCATTTATTCGCCGACAGAGTGATCGCTCCTCCGGCCTCAGCATAAAAGTTCTGATGAAGGGAATTGCTCTCATTCCAATAGATCTTACCGGTTCCTTTCATATTCAGGTCGAAAATGATTTTATTGAGTCCGAGAAAATCTTTCTTCACAGGCAGCTCCAACAGACCTTGCAAAAATAAAGTGTTATGCGGTGCATATGGGATATACTTTCCTTTATATTGCATCTTGCCGTCATCATAATCCACGAATCGGGCGTTGGTATATCCGTAGGATGCTGTCAGAGTTACATTCCTCCGTGGTTTGCCGGAAAGAGAAATCTCCCCTCCGAGACTCCTCGTTTTGCCGGCATTGGTCATAATTCGTCCGGTGGTGGTGCCATCGGGGAAGGTAGTCATCTGCTGATCGCGACATTCTATAAGGAAAAGGGAGAGATCAGCCGTGATCTTACCGTCGAGTGCGGAAAGATGTGCACCTATCTCATAATTCCAGCTATATTCCGGTTTGTAACCCACAATTTCATCAATATCGTGATTTCCTCCAATCCCCATTATTGACATCAGGCGCCCCTGAAGCACCTCAGAGAACATCTGAGTGTTGAAACCGCCGGCCTTATAACCTTTCGACCAAACGCCATACACATTTCCACTCAATGCCCCATCGAAATCATACATCACGCTTATTCGAGGCATCCAGTTGAAATAGCGTCTGCTGAGTCGGCCGGAGTCATTTATCTTTATTTCCACATCATTGAAAGGGACAAGCGTTCCATCCTCCTCTCTACGATAAATCTCATATCCCGTATCGCAACGACTAAGATAATTCAGCGTTGCCACTTCATAATCGAAACGGATACCGCCTGTGAAATGCCAGTTTCCTGTCTCGAATCTGGATTCATGATAAAGCGCACCTCCGCGCGTCGGGATAGTGAAATCACTAAGCAAGGGGAATTCACGGGTATCCCACTCTATCGGATAATAAGGATTGGCATCGTTGCGATGATCCTCAATCAGCGAACGGATCCCCTCATCCTTGAAGGTGACGGGCGCTTCCATCTTCAGATGCTTGTAAAAGCCGAACACACCGCCCAACCAACGATAACGACCTTCGACGGCCTCTCCCTTTATTACGATATCCTCTGTCAAGGCAGTTTCTTTCTGTTTCTGCGTAAGGGTGAAATAAGGGAGGGGAAGGAAATCCTGGTCAAGGGTCATATTATCATCGATATGCTGAACTGCCGTGATGGAGGTCAACGTAAATCCACGCCCACGATAATTCACTGTAAGTCCGTCATTGAGTGTGAAGCGACGATAGAAACAAGTGTCATTATAATTAATCTCTCCAGTTTCGATATATTCATACGGATAGCCCCCCTGACGGAGCAAAGTGGCGGAGAACGAATTTTGAATCGAAACATCATTACTCACACGCCATTGTGTTTTCCACCTCGCTGCCCCTGATTTCTCATGGTCGAGTTTCTTGCCGTCGTAAAGATTGGTGAAGTAGCCTCCGCTATATGTCCCGCTTAGAGTCAGCGATGTGGCAAGGCGGTCATTGATTTTACCATACCAACCGGCCGAGCCTTTGAAGCTCGTTCCGCTTCCACCTTGAACCATTATTCTCCATCCTTGATAAGACATGGGAGAAAGCGTCGTAATATTTATCAACCCTCCCATCGTATTTCTTCCGTAGAGCGTGGATTGGGGACCACGCAACATCTCTATGGAGGCAATATCGGCAATATCGAAATCATACGCATCCTTATTCAGATAAGGGACATTGTCAACATTCAATCCCACAGCAGGCTGATCCATACGCGCCCCTATCCCTCTCACATAAATTGATGATGTGATTCTCGACCCATAATCGGGGATATAGAAATTCGGGATAACATTGGAAGCTGTCTTCATCCCTGTGATATCAAGCTCTTCAATTTCTCGTCGCCCGATCACTGTGGCGGATACCGCTTCCTCCCTTAGAATAGCTTCCTGCTTCACAGCCACAACATTAAGCTCTTCCAGATTATGTTCCGGAAGAGAATCTGCCGCCGTTACAGTTGTGCCTGCCATGGCAGCTGCGCCAAGAATCATCAAATGTGTCGCCAATGTTGGGATGAATAAGTTTTATTTTGCAAAATTAACTCTTCTATTTCTTTTTTGCAATCATCATATTAAATGATTTTTCTCTTCGATGAATTATTGCTAACTTTGAATAATAATTAGAAAGAATGAGCACATTTAAAATACATACTTTAGGCTGCGGATCGGCAAAACCGACCCTCAGACATCAACCCTCCTCCACGGTGGTGGAACATCGGGAGAATCTTTTTATGATAGATTGCGGTGAGGGTGCCCAACTTGCATTCCAGCGTCAACGCCTTAAATTCTCACGTCTGCGTCATATTTTCCTTACTCACCTCCATGGCGATCATGTTTTGGGTCTCCCCGGTCTTATCTCCACTTTGGGTCTGGGCGGAGCCGGAGGACAGCTGACTATCCATACCTTTGCTGAAGGGAAAAAGATAATGCAGAAGATTCTTAATTTCTTTGCCCGAGAGCTCCCTTTTCAAGTGGATTATAATGTCATTGAGCCGGCGGAGGGGATTATTCTCGACACCCCATCCCTGACTGTCAGAACCATTCCTCTTCAGCATCGTGTTCCTACGGTGGGATTCGTCTTTGAGGAGAAGGAGAAGCTTCGCCATATACGTCGGGATATGATAGATTTCCATCAGATTCCTAATTTCCGAATTCGTGCAATAAAGGAGGGGGAGGATTTCATCAAGCCTGATGGCACTGTTGTGGCTAATGAAATACTTACCTCCGCCCCTACTCCTTCTCTTTCTTATGCCCATATGAGCGACACAGCCTATATGCCAGAATTGGCGGAGAAGATCGGCCCTGTGGATCTTCTTTTCCATGAGACCACCTATGTCGAACAACATCTTGCTGAAGCAGCTCCGCGTGGTCACTCCACAGCACGACAGGCAGCCATGGTGGCACGGGATGCCGGAGCAAAAGCTCTTCTCACAGGCCATTACTCTTCACGATACAATGACGACACGATCTTCCTGGATGAAGCCAAAGAGATTTTTCCGAATGTAATCCTTAATCGCGAGGGACTGATCACACCGTTAGATTAATCAAGATTTAACTAGATTAGACATGATGCATCATGATAAATCATGATATAACATAATCATGATGTAACATGATGATCCATGTTGCATCATGATTTCCCCAAAATACAAAATGAAAAAGGATTCGGCTGAGCCGAATCCTTTTTTATCATAATTCTATCTCCATCATAATTCTACCTTTATCAATTTCCCTCCGGAATGAGCGGTAATCACAGGTGCATATTGGCTTTGAGCCTGTGCTATGCCAAGAGAATACTCTCCTTCCCTGTCGATAAAACAATCGTATGTTATCACATGCGTTCCTTTCGAAAGGAAGGGGATGAAGAGATTAGTCGAACTATTTCTCACCTCCTTATAGAACCATACTCCATCGCTTGATGTGTATCCGGAAATCTGGTCAGCCGGTTCCATTGAAGCCGAACGCCCGTCGGTCACGGCAACATATTGCAGGTCGCGGTCGCATTTCAATGTCAAGGTCACTCTGACACGATCACCCTGTTTCAAGGGGGAATTGGAGGCTGAAGTGCCGTCGGCATCATTAGTGATCACATACATCGCTTTCTCCACTGAAAGTTCGGGAGTCTTGGCAGCCGCTACATCTGCAATCGGCGCAACATACTGGCGAATCACACCTCCCCATGCCGGACCCGAGGCTGATCGTTTGATTCTCAATTCTCCACTCTTTCCTGTCAACGGAATAGTAACCGACCCGGTCAAGGCTGCTATATGATCGATTGCAATTCGCTCTCCATTCATATAGATTTCGGGCGCTGATGCAGGAACAGCCCAATCGGTTCCACTTGCAAGTATCGACTGCACAAGATCTGCGGCAGCTGTGCCTCCACCCCAATCCTGGGTCTGCTTTGAAAGAAGAATCCACTGGCGCAAAGCATCCACCGATTCGCTCTTCGGATCTATCTCGCTCCATGCTTCCAGAACCTGGGCTGTGGTGAGAAGAGGTCCATATCCATTGATTGAGGATTTAAGATTGTCAAACCACATCCCCTTCTCTTTCGATTCAGAAGAATACTCCTTCAATGAGGAAAGAATCAGTTTTGCCGTCTGAGGTCTTCCTTCCCGGTTAAGAAGGATAGCAGCCGTAGCTTTTTCATAGATCCCCATCTTCTTCCAATTAGACTCTATCTCTTTTAGCGCGCGAGCCTTGATAATAGCAAAATCTGAAGATGTGTCAACTTCTCCGAATGATGATCGGACATAAAGATAATCGAGAAGGGAAATATATGGATATTTCTTCTCTCCTATCCTTTCCCAAGCCTTAATAATCTCCTTATCTACAAACCTCAAACCTTTATAGGCCATCCTTGAAGCATCCTTGGGAAGGAAACCATTCTTATCCATCATTGCAAAATGACGAAGCACCTGAATGGATATCCATTCGCTCGACGTCATATTGTCGCACCAACTCCAACCGCCGTCGGATTTCTGGAGATTGGAAAGATTCTTTATATTCTCCTTAATGGCATCTTTCACTTTTGCATCGTCGGCATATTCGGAGAGTCGGCTCATACGCAATGTCTCTGCCTGAGCATTTCTCACCCAAGGAGTGTTATTGAGAGCCACTGTCTTCAATGTGGAGTTCTTCTGCAAATTTGAAACCAATGTGGAATCGGCTGAATTTGCGGGGTCAGCAAAGAGTTTGATTGCCTCCAATAATTTGGGATTCTTTTCCAATAGACCCGACGCCATTGTGTTGCCATAAAGAGCCGTCACCTGTGCCAACGCATTTTTGGAATCGGGAGAGGATATGGCAGGAAGAGCTGTGAGACATTCCCACACGGGATTATCAGTATAGGAAAGAGTCACCACCCCATCTTTAATCTTCTCCGGAATAGTCATTGAGAAAGATTCCTCACCGGGTGCAAGATAGAAGGTCTTGCTTTCAGTCACGGGAGTGCTTGAAGGCAATACCGGAATCACCGTCTGTTCGCCGTCTCGGCTCTTAGCCCCGTTACCATATACACGGATTCCCAACATCTCTATGTCGGAAGGTATAGTTATCTTTTCGCGAATCACCCTCGAACCCATAGCCGAAACCTCCTGAGGAGCAGAATCAGCTGCTACATATACCTCCCCGGTAAGAGGATTATAGAATTCTATCTTTCCTCCGAGGGCAGAGGCATCGGGAGTATTATTATAGATGGTGGCACTGACATAAAGCTTGTCGCCGGTGCGGGCGAAACGTGGGGCATTCATCTGAACCATTACCGGTTTGGAAGCCACAGCATCGCGAGTAAGCACCGAACCTCTCAAATCATCCGTATAACCCATCACCTGCAATTGCCAAGTGCCGTTGAAAGCCGGGACATCAAAGTCAAGAGTAGCAACGCCTTCAGAGTCGGTTACCAAGTTAGGCATAAAGAATGCCAACGGACATTCTATCTCGCGAAGTTCCGTCTGATCGTCGGTTGCACCGGCTGCTCCGCTCTCACCTTCATCTGCTGATTCTTCTTCCGACATCTCTTTCTTGGCAGCAAAGGAAACAGCGGCATTGGCCATCATCGGCGTTGCCAAATCGGCAGAGGTTTGAGTTACCACAGCTGATTCTTCCACGCCTGCGCTTTTAGCCATCATTCGCGTGCCGCGAATGTGGACAGTTCCGGCGAAAGCTTCTCCTGAGCCAGAATAAAACGAACGACCGTAGGTGTTCCATTGAGGCCAGGTGTAATTATCCACATCAACCTGGCGATTTTTTGAAGTTACAGTCCAAGCTGTGGATCCTATGTAACGTCCCGATAATGATCCGGGGACATTCCAATATATTGAGGAATAGGGATCAAACATCCAATGGAAGGGAGCCAAAGCATTGAGTGCCTTGTTTGACATCACCGCCATCACCGGGAGCGACGCCAGATCCTTAGAATTGAAACGGAATCGGAATTTCCACTCCTCGCGTGCTCCGGGGGTAAGTTTATCGCGGAAGGTCTCAGCCTCTATCTCCAAACCCTTCGTCTGGATTTCAGGGATAATCTCAATAGTTGCCTGACTTCCTGACAGATCGTGCATTCCGCTCAACACAACCTTTCCGCGTCCATCGGCGGAAGGTGTTTTAGCCGGAATCTGTATATTATTTCCATCCACCTTAATCCATCGGCGGTCATAGACTCCGTTAATATCGGCAAATTCAGCATAGATGTAGCTGTCTTTCCACGAAGTTCCCACCTCCACATTGACCGTATCGCCATTAATGGGGGTAGTGATGATTCTTGTCTCAGGCACCCATAATGGAGTCTCCACCGGAGGCACCTTATCCGACGTGCGCCACACCACAAATTCCGTGGTTGATTCCGGCATATCATCATCAGTATCAAAATCCGGCGTGAGCGAAAAATCAGCTTTATATTTTCCTGATTTTAATGTAGCGAAATCGAAGGGGAAACGGCCGCTCTCAAAATCTCCGGAGGCTACAATGGCGGAATCTTTTGCTGTCTGAATCCTATAATATATTTTCTTTATCACAGGGTGGCCCATCATGTCATAGACAGCCACCGAACCTTTGTTTTCAAAGTCAGTCCTATCTATTTTTATATAGGAAGCGATATCAGGAGAAATACGATAGGCACTTCCAAGAGAGAATAAGACCGGATCGGCTTGCTGTGTCTCTCCCGCACTATTCGTAGCCGAGATATTCAGACGATAACTTCCGATTGCATACGGAGTATTTCTCAATCCCTCAGTAGGCAATTCTATTATGAAAGAACCATCTGCGCCTGTAGTGGTCGATCCTCCATAGTTGGCATTTCCGTTGGATCTTCCTCCCCACCATCGCCACGGAGTGTAGTTGACATCAAATTTCACCTCCGCGCCTGCCACGGGCATTCCGGAATAGGTGGTTACGGTTCCTTTAATCCTTACAGTTTCGCCGAGTTTCACCTCCCCTTCCGTGCCTTCTGCAGCAACATAGAAAGTGGGAGATTTATAATCGGCCACTTGGAAATATCCTTGGGCAAGATAGTTTTTTCCTTCATTCATCTGCAACGACCATCCACCCAAAAGACCATCGGAGGGGATAGCAAACGATCCGTTCACTCTTCCGAAACGGTCGGAACGCAAGGTGAGAGTATCTTTGGGTTGATAATTGGCGTCATTAAGAATCACCATCACCTCCTTTTCGGAAGCAATTTCAAGTTTCTGACGCAGACTGGTATAAACCACGCCAGCAAATCTCACTGTATCGCCGGGATGATAAATGGAAAGATCCGTAAATATACTACCGTTATAATTCTCTTTTTCCTTCATATTGGATACTCCTGAGTAAACATTATCTCGGAAAATATCCTTTCCGGCCTTGATGGATACGTTATAATTACCTTCCGGCACAAAGACACTCCCCTCTCTATCTGTGGTGAGAGTGACAGTTTTCCATCCTCTATTATACCAAGAGGGGGTGAAGGTTACCTTTGCATCAGGCACCGGTTTCTGATTGGCTCCCTCTACAACAAACAAACGCTGATTCTCACCTTTCTTCCCCTTTGCATCGGTTGAAGATAATGTGGAAAGGCGACTCACTAAAAACACAGGAACGAAGTTTGAATTCCCATCGCTTTTGATTATTCCGGATTGGTCGGGTGTTTTAGACACAGCTAATGCATACACTCCACTCTCCAATCCCGGGAATGTAAATTCACGGGTAGAATAGAATGGCTTTTGAGCCTCCTTGCCATCAACTGAAATTTTAGCATACGCAGCTAATTTCCCGCTTTTCAAAGAAGCCATATTTGAACCATTTTCAAGCTCATTATCTGCAACCTTAATAGCAAGTATATAGTAGTCGTTTATATTCCGGAATGTTACCTCCCCTTTGATCTCTCTTCCGGGAAGTACCTGAGAAGATAGCTGGGGGGACACATAAGGAAGACACATATTCTCAAGCATTGTTTTCAAAGCATTAGAATTTGTTGCCTCCGGATATTTCTTCAAATATTCTGATCCTAAAGCGTATGCCTCGGAATATTCCTTAACATTCTGCGGAGAAACGCCGGATATCCGATTCATTATGAATCTTGCGCAATAAGGAGTGTTTTTATATTCATTCAGCAAAGCCTCGAGATTCTCATTCGATTCGTTAATTCCAAGGCGATAATAGGCCATTGCTGCTCCCCCCTTGGTGAGACCCTGAGTGTTATGCCATTGTGAATTATCCGACAACACCCGTGTGATAAGTTCCGAGGCATCCCTTTCCGTGGATCGATTCCCCTTTGCCACTCCATTGAAGAATGGGATTGTGGCAGTGGAATTATTGGCGAACGGGCGAAGATTATTCACGCTTTGCATAGTGATGAAATCATAAAGCGACAGACCCTCTGAAGAAGCATCAGCGGCATTAGTCACTATATTTTTCACCCTCTCAAAGCCCATCCCCTTTGCTGCTTCAGCTCCGGAAAAAGATTTCTCTGTGAGGCGGCATACTCGGTTGGAAAAGATATCACGACTCCATTCTGTAATATCTTCAGGCTCTGTCCCGGCAGGGAAGGTCCTGCCATTATAAACCCAAGAATTGGATCTATATATGTCAGAATAAAGACGCGCCTCTAAAATATAGGCTAAAGAAGAATAAGGAGCATCTAGCACATTAGCTACTGAATCTATCAGCTTGGCTCCGGCGGCTGCATTGCTATTTGAAACTAAGTTTTCAGCAATCACAGTCTGGATTAAAGCTTGCAGTGCGACAGGGCCATTCCCCTCCTTCAATGCTCTCTTCAACTCCGGGCGAGCATTCTTCGCCACCTCCTTAGGGAAAGCGAAATCGGGCGTAGAGAAATTATTATCAGATTTCTCCGCACCAAAAATCGACGCCACATTTAAAAGCAAAAAGGTCCACATAACGCAGACCTTTCCGATGAATTTGATTCTACCCATTGAAATCTTTTTTATCGTTTTTTACCTTTCTTTTGATGCATCTCGTGGAGTTTCTGATGAAACAGCTTTTCTGCCTCCTTCATCTTGAATATCTCCTTATTGGAGAGGAAAGCGGCAAATTTGCTATCATACCTTCTATCTATTTCTGCTTCCTGCTCCTTCAAGCGGTTGATTTGAGCATAATCAGCGTCGGTAGCCACTCCCTTTTTCACCTTTGCATTGAGATCGTGAAGTTTTTCCCGAATCTCCAGACGCTCATCACTAAGCTGATTATATATTTCAAAAAACTGCTTGCGATTTTCGTCCTGAAGATTCATCTCCTGAGCAATGAATTTCATTTTATATTCTCTGAACTCCTTTCGCTGCTCCGGTGTGATTTTTCCTCTCTCCTGAGCCGATAAAGGGATCACAGCTAAGATTGCAAGAACCAGAATAAGGTATATTTTTTTCATTTTTCAGTATTAATTTAGTTTCATATTCCTATAAGCGGGTTTTAGAGTGAGTCCCAAATCCTTCTCAAGCTGATTCATATTGTCGTATGCCCCTATCATTGCATCATAATCCTCATCTGAAGATGAATATATCTCATCTCCGTAAAGGTCATAATCCGGATCGGAAGCCATCAACATGGCAATATGTTCGGGAGGATTATCAAGATTCATTACAGCATTCTGTGAAGTGGTGTAAAACACTTTCATCATCAGCCATATCCCTGCAAACATTGCAGCAAGATATAAATAGGGTTTAACCCGCTGCCACACACTCAATGGAGCTGCCTCAGCCGGCATCTTATATTCAGGAAGCTTCTCAGAAATCTCAGCACGGAAAGATTCAAAATAACCCTCCGGCACGCTCCAGCCGGGATCCTTGCCGAATCTATTTATTAATCTATCTTCCATTATACTCTCTCTTATATTTAATTTCTATTGAGGTTATGACCCTTAACTCGCCGCAAGGTTTAATGAATTTTTTCAAAAAATCTCCTTATTTTTTTATTTTTCAATCAAAATCTGGGAATTTATATTCTTCCGCGAATCTTTTCTCTTAAATTTTCTTGAGCCAAGTCAGGGTCGGAAATTATTTATTAAGCTCAGATCTCCTCTTTGTCGAGATATTGGGTCACCTTTTTTACAGCGTGATGATACGATGCTTTGAGCGCACCGACAGATGTGCCTAAGATTTCAGACATATCCTCATATTTCATCTCATCGTAATATCGCATATTGAACACCAGTCTCTGTTTTTCAGGAAGAGTCAGAATGGCCGCCTGCAACTTTTTCTGCGCATCATCTCCATTGAAATATTCATCCGCTTCCAAGGAATTCAGAAGGAATGAATCCTCGCCTTCGGCCGAAACATTATTTCTATTGCGTTCTTTATTAAGGAAATTGATGGTTTCGTTCACAGCTATCTTATAGAGCCATGTAGAAAGCTTGGCATCTCCACGAAAATTATGAAGATTATTCCAGGCCTTCATGAAGCAGTTTTGCAGAAGGTCGTTGGCATCATCATGGCTCATCACCATCTTGCGTATCTGCCAATACACCTGCTCGCCGTAGGTGCGCATAAGAGTGTCGAACGCAGCTTTAGCTGTCCGCGGCGACTGGAGATCCTTCACCAGTTGCTTCTCATCTATGGGGGGTGCGTAACTCATTGGCGTTTATTATAGTTCATTAAGTGAAAATTGGATGTAGCTGTTATAATTCAATGATTAGCTACCTATGCAAAAAACATCATCTTCTTTGCAATATACAAATTTAATAAAAAAGTCGGGAGCATTCTCCCGACTTTTTCAACTTTTTGTTTTTTTAACTATATTCCTTTTCTATATTCACACGCCGCGGTTCTCTTTATTGAAGATATGACGCAAGCGAGAGAAGATTCTCTGGGATGTGGATTTATCCGGCACCACGTTCGGATTATCCTTCAAGCTCTCAATAGCAGCTTTCTCAGTGTCGTTAAGGTTTTCTGGCATATAGACCATCACATTCACCAAGAGATCGCCCTTGGCAGTGCTCTGGAATTTCGGAAGGCCCTTGCCACGCAGACGCAACACCTTTCCGGGTTGTGTTCCGGGGGCAATCTTCACCTTAGCTTTACCTTCCACCATCGGCACCTCCGCCGAACCGCCAAGCACGGCTGTCGGAATATCAAGCATAAGGTTATAGATTATATCGTCTCCCTCACGAATCAAATCAGGATCTTTTTCTTCCTGTATCTTGATGAGAAGGTCGCCGTTGACGCCGCCATGACGAGGCGCATTACCCTGACCTCTCATAGTGAGCACCATTCCGTCTTCCACGCCTGCAGGGATGTGGAATTCCACAATCTCCTCTTTCTTCTCTACGCCTGTGCCGCCGCAATATGTGCAAGGCTCGGAAATAATTTTTCCTTCCCCGTTACATTCGGGGCAGACAGTGGTGCTTCGCATAGCGCCCATGAAAGTCTGCTGAACAGTCTCTACATAGCCCGACCCATGACAGCGCGGACAGGTCTTGAAAGCTGTGCCATCTTTTGCTCCTGTGCCGTTGCAATGAGAACAAGCCACCATCTTTGGAATCTTCAGCTTCTTGGTCACGCCGTTCATTATATCCTTAAGCGTTACCTTCACTGTGATTCGAAGGTCGGTACCCTTATTCACATGTTGACGCGGACGCGCGCTGCCTCCGCCGCCGAAATGGCTGCTGAAACCACCTCCACCCATATCGCCGAATATATCGCCGAAATGAGCGAAGATATCTTCCATCGACATGCCGCCACCATAGCTGCCACCATAGCCGCCGCCTCCGCCACCAAAGCTCTGACCCATATTATGACCAAACTGATCGTAACGGGCACGCTTATCGGCATCGCTCAGCACATCGTAAGCCTCGGCTGCCTCCTTGAATTTCTCCTCGGCCGCCTTCTTCTCATCTTCCGAAGCCTGAGCATACTTGTCGGGATGAAATTTTATGGCCATCTTTCGATAAGCCTTTTTTATTTCGTCTGCTGTAGCGTTCTTCCCAACACCAAGCACTTCATAGTAATCTCTTTTATCTGCCATAACTTTGCATTTATTAGCCTCCTTCTGTCAGACTCGTTGCCGGCTCATTACTGTCCGACCACTACCTTTGCATGGCGGAGAACCTTGTCGTTTATAGTGTAGCCCTTCTCTACCGTGTCGATAATCTTGCCTTTCATATCCTCATCAGGCACAGGCACGGCAGTGATGGCTTCATGTTTGTCGGCATCAAATACCTTATCTTCGGGATCCATCTCCTTCACACCGTTCTGCTCCATATATTTCTTGAGCTTTTTATAAATAAGCTCCATCCCTTCGCGGATAGCAGAAGCGTCTTCGCTCCCTTCAGAAGCCTTGAGTGCCCGCTCGAAATCATCCACGATGGGAAGCAGACCTTTGAATGCGGATTCCCCTGCATTGCGGATAAGCTCCGACTTCTCTTTGAGTGTACGTTTCCGGAAATTATCAAATTCTGCCATCAGGAAAAGATATTCCTTCTTCTCCTTGGCCAAATCTTTTTCAAGCTGTGCCACCTTATCCTCGGCATCTACAGCGCCTTCGGCTACAACTTCCTCTGCCACCTGATCCTCCGCGGGAGTGGCATTCACATCATCCACTACAACAGCCTCCGGCGACTGCTGCTCCTTATCTTTATTCTGATTATCTTCCATAGTCTTTTTATATTTATTCCAGGGGCGGCGGAAAAAGCCGTTTCCTGTCTTTTTCTTTCCCATTTCTATATCAAATTCTCTGCCAAAAAATGTTAATTCCGCCGAATTGGAATAAATAATCTCGTCTTTTCTCCCTCAATATTCCCTCAATATGGATTTCCGAAGGTTTCCAGTCCGGTCGGATGCTACATTTTTAACAAATAACATCCCTCTATGGTTGCATCCTCCCGGAAATTGGACAAGGCTTCCGCTCCGCTTTTCTCCGACGGGAAAATGCCATATACGCTGCTTCCGCTCCCGCTCATTGAGGAATAGAGAGCGCCAAGTGAATAGAGCTTTCCCTTTATCTCTCCGATTTCAGGAAAACGAGGGATTATGGAGTCTTCGAAATCATTCTTTATATGATTGCGCCATTCCTCTATCGGCAATCGCGAGATCTCGCGCAAATCAAATTCTCCGGGCTTTGGGATTACGCCGGCAAATGCCTCTTTGGTGGAGATATACACTGAGGGCTTCACCACCACAAGCCACATCCCTGTTAAATCAAGCTCGATCGGAACCAGCTTCTCCCCCACTCCCTCGGCATAGGCTGCCCGATTGAGAATGAAGAAGGGACAATCTGCTCCTAAGGATAAGGCCATATCCAAAAGGATGACTTCTTCTATCTTATTCTCGGGATATCTTGAATTATATTCATCGGCAAGAAGACGAAGCACAAATGAAGCATCCGCACTTCCTCCTCCCATCCCGGCTCCATCGGGCAGATGTTTTTCCAATTGAAGATTCATGCCGGAAAAATCTGCACCGGTGGCCTGACAAAATCGACAGGCTGCCTTATATATCAGATTTTTCTCTAATGGACAATCCACTCTTCGGCCGGTCAACTGAAATTGCGGAAGCAGCCTTTCTATCTCTTCTCCCTCTTTTACACCCTTGAAATTGCCTGTCAGTTCGAGCAGGTCGCAAAAGCTCTCAGGGTTCTGAGCCGAGCCTGCATACTTCCCGACAGGGTAAAAAACGGTTTGCAGATCGTGATATCCGTCTTCCCGTTTTCTCACAATCTGCAATCCAAGATTTATCTTTGCATTTACAAAATTTATCATATCAAGAAATCTCTATCTCTTTTGAAATTCTCAACCTGATTCCAACCTCTGAAATATTATTTCACCAATCTGAGCCAACGCCAGCCATACACACGCTTGGCATTTCGCTTTATGTAGCGGTCGAGGGTCTCCTTCTCTTCCACCACAGTGTTTGTTTCGTAGGAAGGGTGTATGAAATGGAAACCATCATCGCGTTTCTTCACAAAACCGATTTCCAAGGCGTCGGTATTATTTTCGGGAGTGAGAAGCACTATGATGTCGCCGTCGCGCATATCTTCAAGGATATCTTTCCCTGCGGCTTGTTCGCGTTTAAGATGAGGCACTTTATGTGTGCGGAATCCCATCTCCACCATCTTCTGGTCTTCGAATGTTGCTGAATCTTTAAGAGCTTTATATTTATCTCTGTTTCGTGTCACCTTTTCGAGCGATTTGGTGCGGAAAGCATCTGAATAATATTCAGTGAGCTCTTTCACATTGTTTCTTGCCTTGTTGTCAACCACCCAATCGGATAAATATAACATCCTGGTGGGGAATCCCTTGTCTTCTCCGCGACGGAAAGAGATATTCTCCAATTCACTTGCATATTCTTTTATCCTCTTATGCCCGGGAGATGTGGAGAGACGAGCAATGGCAGTCACCTCGTTAAGAAACGACATATCATCGAAGGCATCAGTGCGGATGCATAGAGATCCTATGGAATCCTCCATCGTCACTTCCTCTCTCGGCATCCCGATAAAGGATTCGGCTATAACGGATGTCAATTCCCCGGGATCGCCTCCGGGGTTGAAGTTTTCTCTCACCAATCTCATCACCGTCACAGTGTCATTTTCACAGTGGATGCGAAAATCCTCCCCTTTCGCCGAAGAAGCGAAAAGGAGAAGAAATGCCGGCAACAAGATAAGGGAGTCTATTTTTCTAAATCTTATTCTCATTTCAATTCATTTATTCAGTTTGTCGAAGCTGATGCAGTCAATATCCTGATTCCTGACCCTTTCTTTCCATTGGCACCCCCTCTTTCATCCATTTGGGCATGGGGTCACCTTTGAGGTAATGGTCGAAGAATTGCTGGAGACGCACCGTGATATCCTTGCGGTTCTTACGCTGACGGATATTATGAGCCTCGCCGTTGTATTGCAGCATCCACACCGGTTTCTGCAATCTTCGTAGAGCCATGAAGTATTCTATACCCTGATACCAAGGCACAGCTCCGTCGCCGTCGTTGTGCATGATAAGAAGCGGAGTCTCCACCCTGTCGGCATGGAACACGGGAGAGTTGTAGATATAAAGTTCGGGCGCTTCCCATAGATTGCGACCGATACGGCTCTGCCCCACCTCATATTGTGCCTGACGGGAATCCCCGGATTCCCATCGTATCCCTCCGAAGGCCGATGTCATATTTGATACGGGAGCCCCGGATCCGGCACATGCAAACATATTTGTACGTGTGATCAGATAGGCTGTCTGATAGCCTCCCCAGCTCTGACCGTCGATTCCGATGCGGTCTTTGTCGATCCAGGGATAGCGACGGCACATCTCTTCCACTCCGGAGCATACATAGTTGTAGCAGCTTTCGCCGGGGATGCCGGGAGTGTAATGAATATCGGGCACAAAGATCACATATCCTCTGCTCACATAGAAGGGATAGTTCACCCAGCTCCATGAGGGTTCCATTGTGTAATGGCGATATAGATCTTCTGATCCTGTTTCATAGAAAACTGAAAGCATCGGATATTTCTTATTGGGGTCTATATCATCGGGCACATAAAGCACTCCTTCAGATTCCTTCCCGTCGTAGGCTGTCCACTTCACTAATCGTGCCGTTCCCCAACGGTAATCTTTCATCTGCGGATTGGCATCCGAAAGCTGACGCGCATTGAGGAATTGAATGCCTCGGCTCACCCATATATCGGGGGATGTTGAGAAGTTGGCTTTCTGCCAGCTATACACAGGGGCATCCTTCGCTTTCTTCACCTGCGTGTAGGAATATTCATTAAGCATATCCACAGCGGGCTTCCCCCCTTTGGGAGAATATTTCAATGTGGCGAGTCCGTTATATTTGTCTGTATAGTCGAACACGTCGAGAAGCATCACGTTGCCGGGAGTGACATAGCGGATATCCTTGTCGGTGTTGTGGTAGCGGAAACGGAGATTTCTTTTTCTTCCTTCTCCTCCTGTGATGCAGACAGGCTCGCGCACCCCTTCGGGATCCAGAGCCCAGATATCATATTTATCATATACCAACACCTCTTTGTCGCCTTCGCTCCAGAAAGGATCGCCGAAGGGGTAAGGGGGCGACGGATGATCATCGGATTCATCCCAAACGGGGACATTAAGATTCTCGGTGATATTGCGCACTTCCCCTGTGGAAAGGTTAGCGGTGAAGTAATGCTTGCCGTAAAACCAAACCGCGTATTTATCGCCCGGAGATACAGATCCGTCGTCGAAATAGCATTTTGCAATCTCTTTTAAAGCCCCATTCTTAAGATTCTTCACCTTAAGGTCGGCATTTGCAAAATAGGTCCATTGCTGAGATATTTTCTCTTCCGTGGGGTCGATAATCACGGCATAGTCGCCGTCCCATCGATCCGGCTCGAGCACAGTGGAAAGAGGATTATCGTCAACGAGCATCGAAGATCCCGAGGCAAGATCTATCACTACGGGGAAATTGCGTTCGATTGTCTGTTGAAGACCATCTTTTTCCTGGGGAGGAGTATAGGGTGCATCCCAACGCCAGATATCCAGCTCGGCTGTCTCGAAATCATATCTTGTGGTGTCGTCGGGCGCTATTACTCTCCCCACTCCNCCGATAAGACGCTTTCCGTTGTATGAAAATTTCGGGAGCGTATATTGGTTGGGACGCAACTCATTCCCTTGGGAATCCTTGAAACTAAGGTTATANTCCACCGGAGCATGCATCGGCTTGTGAAGATCGGCGCAGTATATGGCNGCGCGTTTTGTTCCGGTTGCCACNGTATCGGATGAGGCGGTATAGGCCANTTGCTTNCCGTTCTCATCAAAGACNGGAGTGGAATAAAACTTCTTGTCGCGGTCGAGAAGCACAAACGATTTNTCAGGCAGGGATATCAAGCCCACTCCATCGGTGGAGACGGTATCGCTTTCAGCCTTTTTCATATTAAAGGCAAGAGATTTGCCATCCTTGCTNAATGTATATCCTTCCACCCATTTTGTCACCTTCTTATCCCCTCCCGAAAGGGAAGATACAATCATCGGCTTGCCGGATTTCTTGTCGGCCAAGTCTTTTGGAGAGATATAAGCAGTGTCGCAACTNGTGAATGCCACCCATTCTCCACCCTCTTCGCCAATCTTATAGGCTGTAACNTTTGCAATCTTCCTCACGCTTCTGTCGGAGAGGTTGACNATTGCCAAAGTGTCTTGGGGAAGATCGAAATCTTTCTTCCCTTTTATCTTGGCATCGCGAGTCTGAGAGAAAAGCGGCTTGATGAGCGCCACGCCCCATTTTCCGTCGGCGGAGAATGAGGGGTTGTAGCCTCTTGGGAGATCTATGCGTGTATCTCCTTTCACNGAATAGAATGTCAGCANCCCGTCTCCCTCCTGCGGATTGACGGAGAATGCACCCCATTCTCCGTTTCGGGAGAAGGAATGGTTTGTTACCCCCTTCCAATTGTCGAAGGAAGTATGATCAAGCACTTTCTTCTCGGCTGATACGACAGGCACACACGCTAAAATNGTGGCGGAAATCAGAAGTTGTTTCTTCACTGCTTATTAGTTTAGTATTTTCTTAGCTTTTCTTCAATATATGCCCCATGCGTTCCTTCTTGGTGTGCATATATTGNGCATTATATTCATTGGGTTCCACTTCCAAGGGTACATTCTCTGTGATTTCGAGTCCGAACCCTTCAAGACCGATACGCTTNACGGGATTATTGCTCATGAGACGCATTTTTCTGATTCCAAGTGAATGGAGGATGTTTGCTCCCACGCCATAATCGCGCTCGTCGGCCTTATGCCCGAGGTGCAGGTTGGCATCTACNGTGTCATAACCGTTCTCCTGAAGNTTATATGCGCGAATCTTATCCATCAATCCTATTCCGCGTCCCTCCTGATTGAGATAGATGATGGCACCGCGTCCCTCTTTCTCTATAGCCTGCATGGCGAGATGAAGCTGTTCGCCGCATTCGCAACGCATTGATCCGAAGATGTCACCTGTCATACATGATGAATGCACACGCACCAAGACCGGCTCGCCGTCGGCAACNTCCCCCTTTACGAGAGCCACATGTTCAAGGCCGTTGTCTTTCTGACGGAAAGGAATTATGCGGAAATGTCCGTATTGCGTCGGGAGATCAGCCTCTTCTCCTCTCTCCACGAGAGTGTCATATTTAAGGCGATATTCGATAAGGTCGCGGATGCTGATGAGTTTCAATCCCCATTCATCTGCNCGCTTGCGGAGTTCGGGAAGACGAGCCATTGAACCGTCATCGCTCATTATCTCCATGAGGGCGGCTGTCGGCTCCAGACCAGCAAGACGAGCCATATCCACNCCTGCCTCAGTGTGTCCGGCACGCTGCAACACACCTCTATCCTGGGCATAAAGAGGATTGATATGTCCCGGTCGGCCGAATGTCTCGGGCTTTGATGCAGGATCGGCGAGGGCACGGATTGTGGCGGCNCGGTCTTCGATTGACACTCCCGTGGAGCACCCTTCGAGTTTATCAACAGTCACTGTGAATGGAGTTCCAAGAACGGAGGTATTGTCATTCACCTGAGGTTCGAGTTCAAGCTCCTTGCATCTCTCCAATGTGATCGGAACGCANAGCACACCTCTTGCATTCTTTAACATGAAATTCACATCTTCGGGAGTGATCTTTTCAGCGGCTATGATAAGGTCGCCCTCGTTTTCGCGGTCCTCATCATCCACTACAATCACAAATTTACCCTGGCGGAAGTCTTCGAGAGCTTCCTCTATACTGTCTAACTTTATCTTTTCGTTGTTCATAATCTTTATTTTTAGTTTTCTATCGTTTCTTCCCCTTCGTTATCTTCCTCTTTCGCATCCCCCACAATGAAGAGCGAGAAATTCACACTTCCGTAGGCGAGATGACGNCGGAAACCNGGAAGACGGCTGAAGTCGTGATTTCTGTTATGCTCCACAATCACTAATGTTCCGTCGGCGCAAGCCTTGGAATCAAGGATTAGTCCGGGAATTTCCGCAAAGCGAGGATGNTCATATGGAGGATCAGCAAATATTATATCNAAACTTTCCGTGGCNCGGTCAAGATATCTGAACACATCCCCTTTTATTAATTTGAGGGAGGTGTCGCCGAGTTTCTCTTTNACCGAACGNATGAAGCCGGNCTGAACCTGTGCCTGCTCCACAGCTACCACTTNCCGGCATCCGCGGCTCACCAATTCCCAGCTGACGGCTCCTGTNCCNGCAAAGAGATCGAGNGCTCGTTTCCCCTCAAGATCGGTCATATTCTCTATGATGTTGAAGAGATTTTCGCGTGCAAAGTCGGTGGTGGGACGCGCCGTGATATTCTTNGGCACATCAAACCGNCTTTTCCCATATTTTCCTCTGATTATTCTCATCTTTTTCTATCCTCTGTTTTCTGTTACAGTTCCCTTTTTCAATCCTCCCCTTTTCTCNTATCTNTTATCTTCTCGCTATAGCCAATCCGATTGCCAAAGGAAGTTCGGATTTGGCTATCGACGACGGAAGCATTGTGAGCATCACATATTGCAGATGTTCGCGNAGAATCCCGGTCAGCTCGGTTCTTACATCCCTCGTGCCTGATAGCATCACCTGAGTNTTGGCAGTGTCNAGATGCCACACATCNGCTATNTTGAAAAGCTGATATGCGATATCCATCTTATCTCGCCAAGGATGCGTGGTGGCAAGCAGGAGCTTACGCCCGTCAAAAGCGTAATAATCGGCTTCNTTGTCNCGGATATCCACATAAAGACGCGGCATATCGGAAGTCTGCTCCGAGAANCGCTTCACAGCCAATGTCTGCTGNCACCATGTGCGTGCGCCGGGGAGNGTNCGNCGTATGAANCTATGAAGTCCGGGCACAAGAGTATAAAGGCATAGCGTATCGCCCCATTCGTCGGTGAATATATCATCTTCCTGCGCTTTATACACCATATTGTAGAGATCTGCCTCATCTTTATAATCTCCCTCCTCTTCATCGGATGCGCTGTCGGCAACCGCACNCGGAATCCATAACGCGCGCTCNGTATTTATAACAATCTCTGTGGAGAAATCGTCGAGAAGCTGCGGATGGTCATATACNGCTGTCTCTATTCTGCGGAGCAATGTCTCGTCTGCGCGTGCCCAACTATCGGAGAAGATAGTCACGAGGGGATCCATCGGGTCTTCTTCGTTCTTGAGATAGGCCGACATCCCTGTGCGGCTGATATAGATTATCAGTCGCCAATCTGCAGTGTCTTCTATCCTCACTGCCCTGTATGTAGTTTTTTCTTCCAATTCTGTTCAGATCGGTTGGTGAGTGGCAGANGGTGATATCTCCNTACTGCCGCTTATATGTTTTAACCTTACAAAGATAACTTTTTTCTTTCTAATTCCACGACTATTCGCGAAATTTATTTCTCTGCATCGTCATAAATATGATTGCCAATACACTCCCCCGGATGAAAAGATAGGATTCAAAACTCAGCCATAGCAGATTGTTGCTGAGAGGTATTTTCAGCAGGAAGAGCAATGAGAAGAAGACAGCTGCTCCGGCTATAGTCACTGCCATCATGGCCCGTGTCTTGGTCAAACCTACAAAAAGACCGTCGAATATNAATGCCGCCACAGTGACAGGAGGAAGCAGAAGAATCCATAGCCGGTAGTGTTCGGCCTCGGCTATCACCTCTTTGGAGTCGGTGAGCAGCGCTGTGATATCTCTGCTTCCGAAAGCATAGATGGTAAAGAAAACCACGGCCATTATCGCTCCCCATCCGCATAGCTTCTTCATAGTGGCTGTAATCATTTCCGGCTGTCCGGCTCCGGAGAAGCGTCCTGCCAATGCCTCTCCGCTGAATGCAAATCCATCCATGAAATAGGAGAAGAACATGAAGAATTGCATTATNATGGCATTTGCGGCGAGGGTGAGTTCGCCAAGTCTTGCNCCCACGGAAGTGACCGTGAGCGTTACTGCCATTATGCATGCGGATCTGANGAACAATGCTCCATTCACAGAGAAGAGTTCCCTCCATTTCACCCCCGATCGACGCAAGCTTGCATTTACTTTCTGTNCGCCTTCCCTGTTTTTAAGTTTTCGGTATCGTATGGCTGCCCAAGTAAGGGCGGCTATTGCTCCAATCCAATTTGCCAATAATGTTCCATAGATTATTCCCNGAAAACCTTTTCTCAATCCAAANGCGAAGAGAATGCTTGCTATTATATTCANAATGTTTGTGCCTATCGCTATTGTCATCGGCACAACGGTGGTTTGAAGTCCGATAAACCATCCGCTTACAGCCATCACCGAGAGCTGGNCAGGCACTCCCCACACCCCTATGCTGAAATATAACGANGCAANGTCTGCCACNTCNGAGTCGGGGGCAATGAGCCGGATGAGCAGATTCATCAAGGGGATTTGCAAGATTAATACGATTGCTGAGATAGCGGCTGCAAGNATCAACGACTTTCTCAACACTTCCCNGCATTCCCNCATATCTCCCCTNCCGAAGGAACGGGCTGTGAGTCCGGTGGTGCCCATCCTCAGNAATCCGGCAAGCCAGAAGAAGACATTNAGCATTGTGGCTCCAATTGCCACAGCCCCNAAAAAGGAGGGGGAGCCGAGATGTCCGGCAATCGCCGTGTCGCACAATCCCAAAAGCGGCACCGTGATATTATTTAATATCGCCGGCGCCGCAAGTCGTATTATCTCCTTGTTGATATTNGGATTATTCAACTTCTAATTCTTTCGTTATTTTTNTCGTTAAGATCGAAAGTCAGTTCATCTCTCCNGATAATGAACTTTCCATCTCTACCTTCACTTTCTCAGAATCGTATCCCTGACCAAANAGATACATGAGCTTTGTTATGGCAGCCTCGGAAGTGAGGTCGTGTCCGGAAATCACGCCTGCCTTNTCCAGCCCGCAGCCGGCTCCATACTTAGTGGGTGTAACAGTGCCGTTTTCGCATTGCGACACATTGACAATCACAATTCCCCTGTCAACAGCATCCTTCACAGCATCCAGGAACCATGGACTTGTCGGACCATTGCCGGACCCGAATGTCTTCAACACAAGTCCCTTCAATCCGGGGGTATGNAGTATGTATTTTACAATTCTTTCGTTTATCCCCGGGAAGAGATCCATATAGGCCACATTGGTATCCATCCCGTAGTTGACATGGAACGGTTTCTCTTTAGGGGAACGCCACATCACCTCACGACGATAGCTTATGCCTAATCCCACTTTGGCAAGNCGAGGATAATTGCTGCTCTTGAAGGCATTGAAATTATCGGAAGAATGCTTAGTGGCNCGGTTTCCTCTCCAAAGATAATCTTCAAAAAGAATCGCCACTTCCTGCACCATAGGTTCTCCGTTTTCATCCTTGGCGGCNGCAATCTGAAGAGCNGTGATGAGATTCTCTTCGCCATCTGTGCGCACTTCCCCTATCGGNAGCTGGCTGCCGGTGATCACCACAGGCTTGCGAAGATTCTCAAACATGAAGCTTAGAGCCGATGCTGTGTAAGCCATCGTGTCAGTGCCATGAAGAACCACGAACCCATCATAATTTTCATAATTCTCCTCAACCACACGAGCAATCTGTTCCCAATGTCGTGGCTCCATAGCCGAGGAATCGATGGGATGAAGAAANTGATAACTGTCAATTTCATAATCCAATCGTTTTATTCTGGGGACATTCTCAAGAAGATGAGTAAAGTCGAAAGGCTCAAGAGCCCCCGTCTCGACATTTTCTTTCATGCCGATGGTGCCACCGGTATATATCATCAATATACGCGGTCTTCGTGGGATTGTGCAGTTCGTGTTCATTATTAGGCGTATTTTAATACACAAAAATATATATTAAAAATCAATATTCCAAATAAATAAATAAGAATATTTCTATTTTGATTTTTCGATATAAATCAAAAAGGCAGCCCAATAATAGAGCTGCCTTTTAAAACTTTGTTCAAACAACAATCAGAACAATCTAATTTCTTAGATTTCATCTGATTTTGTAGCAAATATTCTAAATGATTATTTTACAATAACTTTAGATGCCTTGCCGTTTTTCACCACGATATAGAGACCATTTTCAGGATTTGCCACCTTCACACCCTGAAGAGTGTAATACTCAGCGACACCGTTCTCAGCCTCAATCTCTGATACGGCAGTTGTAGTTTTACCGTTAACTACGAAGTTCTTAATCTCCCATGCACGTGAAGCAGATCCATCATTTTTGTAAACAAAAGATACTTCAATCTTGTGACCCTCATAAGCAGAAAGATCGAATGTATTCTTAGCCCATTCCTTAGTCCAGTTGCCACTTGCGGGTTTCTCTGGGAAAGAAGTCATTTCAAGAACATCCCACGACTCTGTATTAACATCGGTCATTCTAACCAAAACCTGATAGTTATCATCAGCGCTTTCAGGGAATGTGAAGCCGAAGCCCTGTTCGAAAGAAAGTGAGCACTCTGTTCTGTTGCTAAGATCAAGCTCTTTGCTGATCAACCAGCTTTCGGCAGGAAGATTCTCTCCGTTAGTATAAGAATTAGCAATCGCACATACAGGAGAGGCGTTCATTTTCCAACCCTGATAATCATTATCAATAAAATTCTTAACAGTGAAACCATCAAGATTGGAAGCGAATGTATTTTCAAACACTACATCCGATTTAGGTTCATCGGGAGTATCACCACCACCTTCGCCGGTAGTAATATAAATCACACTCATTCTTACAGTTCCGGTTGCAACATATTTGAGTGTATTTACAGCCTCACCACTCCACAACTCGCTTTCTGTGGTTTTGTTATCGGGAATGTACGTTATCTTAGAAAAATTCACTCCTTCAGGAGCAGTGATTGTCATCTCATTCCCTTTATAGATACGGATTGAACGNTTTCCAGACTCATTAGTTGACATGGGCCAATAATAAGCAGGCGCTGTNTTNTCGTTTGTNCCCTGAGCGAATGTGAAAACATAACCATCAATCTCAAGGGATTCAAGAGGCTGNACATGACGACCTACNCCATTAGATTCGTCAGTTTTAGGNACTTCNGGAATGTCTTCNCCCTGCATATCAGCCGCATTTACTACATCAAGAGTAACAAGATCTGCGGGGTCAGGTGTGGGATCAGGAGTTGGGTCCGGTGTAGGATCTGGAGTTACAGTTCCGCCGTTTCCAAGTGTAACCATCAAAGTTACAATTTGAACGTTACTTCCCGTCCCATTTGTCCATGTATATACACCATTAGCAAATGAGCCATTCATTTCTACCTCTTCTGTTTTACCATTGAGAACGTAAGAAACAGANCTAATCTCGGCTCCTTCCGGAGCTGCAATTGAGATTGTATTTTTTTTATAAACTCTGAAAGTTGTTGGATTCTCAGGCTTCTGCGAATCCGGAAAATAAATTGCCGGAGCAGTAGAACCCTCAGCCTTATCCGCTGAGATAGTGTAACCATCAATCTCAAANGAATTCAGAGGTTGNANCTTACGAGCCTCTTGTAACGAGCCATCATCCTTTCGTTTTTCAGGAGATTCNGTACCATCAAATTTGGTGCCATCAGCAACCTGCAAAGTAACAGTCTCTGCACAAACATAAAATGAAGAGACTGCNAAAAATGCAGATGAAAGTAAAAATTTCTTCATAAAATNNAGATTTAAGAATGTATTGTATATAGTCTGATGCAAAATTAATGAAAAAATATAAAAAAAAGAAAGGAAAGGAAATGTTTTTCAGCAGAAAAGAAAAAGCCTCCGGTGATTTCTCATCGNAGGNATATGNAAAAAAAGAAGGATTAACCATTNCTGATTAATCCTTCNTGAAGGTGGCGGTTACCTACTCTCCCGCTTTCGCAGTACCATCGGCGTGATAAGGTTTAACTTCTCTGTTCGGAATGGGAAGAGGTGGAGCCCTTATGCTATCTTCACCTTAATA
>JAAVGM010000007.1 GCA_014800245.1 Bacteroidales bacterium
AACAAAAACAAACAAAACGGACCATAGACGATTGTGAGATGGTTTCGCCGATGTCTCTCCCGCTTCCGGGTCATCTCTTTCAGCGCACACGCGCCGGGCAAGCCCAGCGACGAAAAAGATATTAAGGTGAAGATAGCATAAGGGCTCCACCTCTTCCCATTCCGAACAGAGAAGTTAAACCTTATCACGCCGATGGTACTGCGAAAGCGGGAGAGTAGGTAACCGCCACCTTCAAGAAGGATTAATCAGCAATGGTTAATCCTTCTTTTTTTGCATATGCCTCCGATGAGAAATCACCGGAGGCTTTTCTTTTAATATAATATCATTATATATTTCTCGTTAAGATAATGTATTTAATTCTATTCTGTTTTGAAAAATCTTTTTCTAATTTTCCTTATATCTTTTTTCTCTTTATCTTCCATTGCTGAGAATGTCACTATTTCCGGCAAGGTGGTGGATGATAAGGATAAACCTGTTGAATTTGCTACTGTCCGAGTGGCAGGCTCTGCTATTGGAACTAATACGGATCTTCAAGGAATGTATTCCCTTACACTTTCAGAAAGAGATACGATTCCTATGGTGTTCAGTTGCATTGGTTTTAAGACTGTAGAGCGCAATCTTATAGCTGCTAAGGGGAATGTTACTCTTAATGTTCGACTATATACCACTGATACGGAATTGCAGGAAGTTGAGGTGTTAGGTTTCCGTAACACTATAAACGGGATGCAGACTTTCGACACTGAAAGTTTTAAAACTTCTCCCGATGTTTCCGGTGGTTCGGTCGAGGCTATGCTGACTACAATGCCGGGTGTGAATTCTTCTAATGAGATGAGTTCGCAATATTCTGTGCGTGGCGGAACATTTGATGAGAATTCTGTATATATAAATGGTGTGGAAATTTATCGCCCACAGCTTGTGAGGGCAGGTCAGCAGGAGGGCCTTAGTATCATCAATCCGGATATGGTAGGGAATCTTAAATTTTCTGCAGGAGGTTTTCCGGCTCGATATGCTGATAAAATGTCTTCCGCTCTTGATATAACTTATCGTGAGCCTGAAGCATTTGAAGGGGCTGTTTCCGCTTCTCTTATGGGTGCATCTTTGACATTGGGTCAGAATTCAGGAAAATTTTCCCAATTACATGGTTTGAGATTTAAGAAAAATAATTCCCTCCTTTCCACAATGGATACTAAGGGAGAGTATGACCCGACTTTTTTCGATTATCAGACTAATATCACTTGGAAACCTACTGAGAAATTTACTGTAAATTTCTTGGGGAACATTGCTGTGAATAGTTATAATTTTAAGCCTACCGACCGCGAGACCTCTTTCGGAACTGCTGAGGATGTGAAACAATTTAAGGTATATTTTGATGGCGAGGAGAAAGATAAATTTGAAACTTATCTCGGTGCGTTGCAATTGACCTATCGTCATAATCGCGCAACTTCATTTACTCTCAACGCTTCAGGTTTCCTCACTAATGAATTGGTGACTTATGATATCTCCGGAGAATACTGGCTTAACCAGGCCGGCACTTCAGGCAGCGATGGAGTAGGGGGAGAGTTAGGTGTAGGTAAATATATGGAACATGCCCGCACTCGTCTTAAAGCTTCCGTATTCCAGTTAGGTTTGAAAGGAACTACTCGTTTCAAATCAAATAACTTTACTTACGGCATAAACTATCAACATGAAAATTTCCGTGATCGAACTAAGGAATGGGAATGGCGTGATTCAGCGGGATATTCGTTGCCGAATCTTCCTGAGGGTGTGCATCTGATTTATAATCTTGCATCAAAGCAAGATATCTCCACCAATCGAATGGCTGCTTATCTTGAAGATGCACTACATTTCGAGAATAACGCTTTTTTCATGTCGCTTAATGCTGGCTTGCGTTTCTCTTACTGGGATTTCAATAAAGAATTTCTTGTTTCGCCACGAGTGAATTTCAGTTTCTCTCCCGTGAATTATAACAACTGGAATTATCGTGCGGCTATAGGTATGTACTACCAATCTCCATTCTATAAGGAATTTCGAAAGCCTGAGACAGATGAATTGGGGAATACCACCATTTTCCTCAACAATAATATCAAATCTCCGAGGAGCATACAGGTGGTTTTAGGTTCGGATTATACCTTCCGAGCCATGAGTCGCCCATTTAAGATTACAGCAGAGGCATATTATAAGAATCTGACAAATCTTATTTCTTATGAATATGATAATCTGAAAGTGAGCTATTCCGGAATCAATGATGCAAAGGGCTACACAATGGGTCTTGACTTCAAGCTCTTCGGTCAATTCGTGGAGGGTTCTGATTCTTGGATTAGTTTTTCGCTGATGAAAACGCAACAGGATCTGAATGGTAAGAAAGTGCCGCTTCCAAGCGACCAAAGATATTCTGTTTCGCTCTTCTTCACAGATTATTTTCCGAAATTTCCGAAATTAAAATTTGCATTGCGAGGAATATTTGCCGATGGTTTGACAATGACTCCTCCCCACACATCGCGCGATCAATCCTATTTCCGTGCGCCGGCATATAAGCGTTTGGATATTGGGTTAAGCTATCAATTTGTAGGGGCACCCTCCGAAACACCGAGAAAGGATAATTTCTGGAAGAATTTCAAAAGCATAGTTCTTGCAGTGGATTGTTTCAACCTCTTCGATATAAGCAATGTGAGCAGCTATTACTGGGTAACTGACGTCAATCGCATACAATATGCTGTCCCCAACTACCTTACAAGCCGACAATTCAATGTGAAATTGTCTGTAGAATTTTAATTCTTACAAGTATCTGGGGGGTTGATTCAAATAATTGAGATAATTCTTTGTAAATCAAAAATCTTTTTATACTTTTGTACACGGATTTCCACGCTATGGGAACAATTTCTGTTGCTTTAGAGAGTGGGAATCTTTTACATAGATTAGAAAAGCGTATATTGGCGCTTTGTCTTTGGCTCTTTCAGAACTTTCCACAATTTGAATCAGCATGCCACTCGACAATGCAGCGATAGACGTCACGGGTATGTAATACCTACTCGGCTCATTTCAAGCCTCCAAAAGCTTGGAATGGGTTTGGGTATGTGCATATATAGCGTGGAGTCTGTTGCTCATCCTTGGTATGATAAGCACGTGGAAAGGCTTTGAAAGAGCGGGATGAGCATCGGTAAGACTCCCGCTTTCTTTATGCACTTATTTTCTTTCACTTATGGATCTTTGGAGTCGAGATTCTAAAAAAGAGAAGACGCCAAAGGAATAAGATATGGAAGACATTGAGGTGGAATATCTGGGAAATGAAGATCTGTTGCAATCTTCCAAGGTGGCTTTCCTTGCTCCGGGAAGGTTAATTCCATCTACATTAGCTTCTACACGTCTTTGGGCGAAGGAGGCGATAAGGGATAATCAGGTTCTTGTGGGAGGTTTCTCCACAGAATTGGAGAAGGATGTTTGGAATATAGCGGAGCATAATGAGGGTTCTTTGATATTGGTGCTTGTACGAAAGAAATTCAGGAACATCCCTTCCCAGTATGTTCAGCTTTTAGCAGAAGGCCGGTTGCTTATAATCTTCTTAGGTCGAAACTGGCGTTTGAATCGCCAATACGAATTAGAGCGCGACAAATATATTTGCAATCTTTCCGATTCGATAGTTTTCCCAACTATGCTTTCAATGCTTGCCCTCCCCAGAAACTACTTAGAGGTGATGGATCAAGAGAAGAAGATAAAGGTGATAAAATAATTAGCGGAAATAGGAAACTTCCTTCCATAGGCTGCGATGTTTTCCCTTCTTGGAAAGTAAAGTAAATTATATTTTCCCTTCTTGTAAATTAAAGTGACCTAAATGAGTTGTCAAATATTGCTTGCTTATCGTTTTTTTATTAAATTCGCGTAATAAAATCATAAGATAGAAATCTTTGCTTTTATAAAGATTAAATTTAGATAGAAATGGCACAGAAACCAAGCATACCTAAGGGAACGCGCGATTTCTCTCCCCTGGAGATGGCGCGACGTAATTATATTTTCGATACTATCAAAAAGGGTTTCGCACTCTTCGGATTCAAACAGATTGAAACCCCTGCAATGGAAAACCTCTCCACTCTCATGGGCAAGTATGGAGAAGAAGGTGATAAACTCCTTTTCAAAATTCTTAATTCAGGCGATTTTCTGAAATCATGTTCAGATGAAGAATTGACTGCCCGCGTGCTCCCGAAATTGACCAACAAGCTTTGCGAGAAGGGTCTCCGTTATGACCTCACAGTGCCTTTCGCACGCTTTGTTGTGCAACATAGGAATGAGCTTCAACTCCCATTCAAGCGTTATCAGATCCAGCCCGTGTGGCGCGCAGACCGTCCTCAGAAAGGTCGATACAGAGAGTTTTATCAGTGTGACGCCGACGTTGTGGGGAGCGACTCCCTGAATAATGAGATTGAACTCCTTTCCCTCATCGACACTGTATTCTCAAACTTGGGAATCAACGTGGCTATCAAACTTAACAACCGAAAGATTCTTGCTGGGATAGCAGAAGTGATCGGACATTCCGACAGAATAGTGGATATCACTGTGGCCATCGACAAGATTGATAAGATCGGAATTGAGAACGTAAATGCCGAACTTCGAGAGAAAGGTCTTGATGAAGCTGCAATCGAGGCTCTGCGTCCGCTGCTCACCCTTTCAGGATCAAATGAAGAGAAAGTGGAGACCCTCTCTAAAATGTTGGCTGCCTCTGAAACAGGCATGAAAGGCGTGGAGGAATTGAAAGAGGTATTGACAGGTATCGACGCTCTGGGGCATAACTGCGACGTGGATGTGGATGTTAGCCTTGCTCGCGGTCTAAACTATTACACGGGGACTATAATCGAGGTGAAAGCAAAAGATGTAGAGATCGGAAGCATCACAGGTGGAGGTCGTTACGACAACCTTACAGGTGTATTTGGTATGCCCGGTCTTTCAGGTGTAGGCATATCATTTGGTGCGGACCGCATCTATGATGTGATGAACCAGCTCAACCTTTATCCCGAAAGCGTGACGCAGGCTGTGAAAGTGATGTTTGCCAACTTCGGAAAGAATGAAGCACTTCAGTCGCTCAAATATATCAAAGCACTCCGCGAAGCCGGAATATCCGCCGAACTCTATCCCGATACTGCAAAGATGAAAAAGCAGATGTCGTATGCCGATTCAGAGAAGATACCCTTTGTAGCAATAGTAGGGGAGAGCGAGCTGGAGGAAGGCACGATCATGCTCAAAAATATGGTGGAAGGTTCGCAAGATAAACTCACCATTGAGCAGATGATAGAGAAGTTGAAATAATACACCTTTTATCGTAAAACCTTTGATTGAAAAACATACAATGAAAAATCTGATTTCAAAACAGGACTTCCTGGCATGGCAGCCAAAGTATCCGGAGATCACGGAGACTGATCCCTATTATTGGGAATTGGCCAATAAGCTTGCCGAGATTGCAGAGGAATCCGCAATTTATCCTACTCTCCCTCAGAGTGTGATAAAGCGTATGGCTCTTTGTCTCACAGGATATATGCAGGATATAGTATCTGATGCAGGAATCTGGCGATCATTCGTAGAGGCCAACCGTAAACTTTACGGTTGGTCGGTTCCTTTCCACGAGACTCCGGAAGAGTATATAGACTACGAACTCAACCGCGAAGATGTGAGATTTCTTGCATGGTATGCCTTAGCTATGGGTTATGAGGAGAAGCGCGATATCTTCCCCCATGATCCAATGCTCCTCGACCTTGCCGATATTTGGTTTGACCATTTGGAAAGCATCTACGAGGATGCTCCTGTGCCTGAAAGCTATAACATTGCGCGCGGACTTGATTTTAATGATCCGGAGGACAGCAAAGCCATATATCATCTCGGGCAATGGCTTTTCCTTCATTGCTATCTGATCACTCCCGCTTTCGCCATGACTCTTGGTGAGATTGTGAGCGATCCCGAACTGATTAAGGCCGAGAATGTGCCCATGCTGCATGAGAAATTGGATAAGGCACTAATGGAGAACCCGACCGGACCTTTGGCCCTATTCATCTCGGAATGGCTCTATCTTATCTTGAATGGTAAGTTGCTCAAGCATAATGAGGAGAAAGGGGAGGTGCATCCATACTATGAGCGATTCACTAAAGCGACAGGAGGGAAAACTCTTGCATTTTTCGATACATATGATGCAATGAACCGTTTCTTCATTGATCAGCTTGGTTGGGAAGCCGGCGAAGAACATCTGCCGATGATGAAAGAGGAGAAGGATTTTGTTTTGATGGTGAATAAGCACAAGGGGATGTTGGCTGCAAGAAATGTGGCTAAATGCATCGCCTCGCCGGAAAATCCATATTATGATAAGGAGTATGCGGATGAACACGCCTTTGATCTTCTTACGGTGCGCGGACTCTGCCCCGGCGATCTTCTGAGAGTGATATTTGAGAATGGCTGGCTTCCGGATGCTCATTTCCCCGGCTCAAACGATTATAAGCTTGTGGCTGACAATCAAGACTTCATCGCACGATGCTATCTTCAGCAGTATTATACCGGAGATTGACAGTAGGTTATTACACATGAGATTGACGCACTGTAACCTCTGTGGCTCCAAATCCATATTTAAGAAATGATGCATCCTGCACATCGCAGGATGCATATTCTTTTGATAAGAGTTTGCGAACCTCCTTGCGCAACACTCCATCACCCTTGCCATGAATGAATACAATTTTCTGACCAATCCTGCGGGAATGGCTTTTCATTATCTTGCGCACGGTGTCAAGCTGATATTGAAGCATTGCAAAATTATCCATTCCTGCTGTAGAATCAAGCAATTCGTGGATATGAAGATCAATCTCGATAAGGGGGAGCACTTTATTCGGATTGCTTTCCGGAGAGTGGGCGGAGGTATGATTTCTAAGTTTCTTTTTCTTATTGGAAGTATTGGAGATATTAGACTTATTGGAATTATCAGAAATATTGGAATTATCGGACTTTTCCCTATCCATCACTTTAGATGGTTTTTCTTTGGGCAGCGCCTCCAAGTTTATGCGCAAAGGTCTTCTTCTTCCAATTTCCATAACCGGCGACTTATTTTCCAATAAATTTCTTTTTATTGAATATACTTCCCAATTTTAAGGAGATCACTCCAAAGAGCGCCTCCCCGAAGATGGAGGAGTTCATTTTGGATGTTCCGAGCTGACGATTGACGAAAACGATAGGAACCTCCACAATTTTAAACTTTAGGAAATATGTCTTGAACTTCATTTCAATCTGAAATGCATAACCCTTGAATTTGATTGCATCAAGATTCAAAGCTTCCAAAACTCTGCGGCGATAGCAAACGAATCCGGCAGTGGCATCCCGAAGTTTCATACCTGTGATTAATCTCACATATGCGGAGGCGAAATATGACATTAATACGCGCCCCATAGGCCAATTCACCACATTCACGCCGGTGATATATCTTGATCCAATTGCCAAATCCGCATCTTTCTCCTTGCATTCCTTATATAAACGGGGAAGATCTTCGGGATTATGGGAAAAATCAGCATCCATCTCTATCACATAATCATACCCCTTGTCAAGAGCCCATTTGAACCCATGGATATAGGCTGTGCCAAGCCCGAGCTTTCCGGAGCGGCACTCCATGAAAACTCTTCCGGGAAATTGATTCATCTTCTCGCGGACAGCATCCTGAGTGCCATCGGGCGACGCATCGTCGATCACAAGGAGATCAAACTTATCAGGGAGCGCCATCACGGCATCTATGATATTCGAGATATTCTCAATTTCATTATAGGTAGGTATGATTACAAGAACGTCTGCCATAATTTCTGAGAAATAAATTTGGTTTTGCTCTGCAAAATTAACAAATTTATGCGGAAATTTCCCATTTTGCAATAAATTTTGTGGGATGATAGGATAATTTGCTTTGGCGGAGGTATTCATTCCCCATATCATCTTCACGATTGAGATATTTCACATCCGGAAAATCTTCGCTTATCCTCTGGCTTAAGAGAGATGAAAGAGCTTGATAGACTCCACGATATTCAATATCCCCCTTCTCAGCATGGATGATGAATGTATCGCCCACGACTTCCCCGAAGGTATAGCCGATGATCTTTCCCTCGTAACGAAGCAAAAGCCCGTAGAAGGGATAGAGATTATAATTTTCGATAGCTTTCCCGATTGCCGAACTTTCATAATCGAAGGTTTCATCATCCTTGTGATAGAGATTGAATTTATCATTGAATTCCATCAATTCTTTTGATTGCGACCCATCAAGCATCTCCATTTCATAATCCGAATAATGATTCATGAAATAATTGAGATGATTGCGTTTCTTCTCCATCTTTTTCCCTGAAAAATGAAGGAACTGTTCGATATTATACATATATTCTCTCCATCCCGGAAGAGAATCGGAATGCATAGACTCCATATCTTGGATAGCTTCCGCCTCGCACTCTCCGGGAATTATCACTCTTGCTGAAATCTCCATTGCATCGCAATAATCCTTGATAAGACGCATCGCTTCCTCCTGCGCCAACTCGCCAAGAGGCTGATGAAAGAAGACGCCTTTCTCATCGCTCCCCTTCAGAAAGAGGGTATTGCCAAACTCTGCATATTCATACCCGAAATAATCAGCCCAGATTAAGATTCCTCCAATAGAGAAATCGCATGATCGCGACGGATATTCCGCAATATAATGTTGGAGCATAGGGATAGTGTCGAGCGTGGCGCGACGAAATTTGAGCAATGTGGATACGGCCGGTTTCTTTATGTCAATAATTGTGGTTTCCATAGTTGTAAATTAAAAAAAATAATGTAATCTATTTTAATAACGTTTAAAAAGGGAAAAAGATAGCGCAGGAAAGTGGAATTATTGGTTGGGCTATTAAAAACATACCATAGCGAAGAGTTGTTATGATAAGAGAGAAAACATTAAAAACATATTATAAATCATGCAAAAAGTAAATTTCAACGGAATGACATTTGAGGTTGCCGGAAAATTGCCGGAAGCCGGAGAGAAAGCAAAGGATTTCACCCTCGTAGCTCAGGATCTTTCAGAGATAAAGCTTGAAGATTTCAAAGGGAAGAGGGTTGTGCTCAATATCTTCCCAAGCCTTGACACTGACGTATGCGCAGCGTCTGTGAGAAGATTCAATTCAGAGGCGTCGGAGCTTCCCAATACTGTTGTGCTCTGCATCTCAATGGACCTTCCATTTGCCGCATCTCGTTTCTGCACTGTGAATGGCATTAATAATGTGATGACAGCATCAGGATTCCGTTCCGATTTCGGCGATGAATATGGCGTACGCCTGAAAAACGGTCCTCTTGCAGATCTCTATGCCCGTGCGCTTGTAGTGATCAATGAGAACGGAGAAGTGATCGGCAGCCAATTGGTGGAAGAGATTACGAACGAGCCCGATTACGAACTTGCAAAGAAGCTCTTGAAATAAAGTAAAATCTCCCTCAAGAAGACTGAAACCATACCTCAAAATCGGTAAATAAAAGCGATTCACGAAAGTGGGTCGCTTTTTTATGTTTTTTCTTTGGATATTTGATTGAAATTGTTAATTTTGTCAGCGATTCCATAACACTGATAGCGGATGTATAAAAACCGTATTATTAGTGAGTATTTATACATGAACGATGAAGCGAAAATCTATATTCTTTTTATCAACCCTCATGCTCTCTCCTGCATTCTCTATAAGTATAAGCGCGGAAGAGCCAAATAAACCTGACAGCGTGGCTATCTCTGCATACGATACAACACTTGATGAGATTGTCGTGACGGCGTTAGGTATAGGAAAGGAACGTAAAAGCCTGGGATATTCCGTAACCGACCTCAGCAGCGAAGAACTGAACACCTCAGGCACCACCTCACTTACAAGTGCCATTCAAGGAAAGGTGTCGGGTGTGGATATACGCCCTTCTTCAAGTTCGCCGGGAGCATCCTCACAAATTGTGATTCGAGGAGCGCGATCCTTTTCCGACAGCAACCGTCCTCTGTACGTGATTGACGGGATGCCGGTGGCTGCCAATCCGGATTACAGCACCGGAAATTCCACCCGTGGAGCTGACCTTGCTGATAGATCTATCGACTTCAATCCCGACGATATCGAGTCTATAAGTTTTCTTAAAGGGCAGGCGGCATCCGCTCTATATGGTATCCGTGCATCTAACGGAGTAGTGGTCATCACAACAAAAAGAGCACATAAAAAAGAATCCAAACCTACCATTACCTTCTCTACAAACCTTTCGGCTGAAATCCTGAGCCGGAAGTTTCATCCCCAAGAGATATATTCACAAGGCACCGGTATCCAATCCTACGACCCCAATGCCGCCACAAACTGGGGACCAAAAATCAGTTCGCTTCCCGATAATCCCGTCTTTGGCGGGAACAATCAAGGACATCCAGGGATGTATTATAATCCAAAGCTCGAACAGGCAGGACTTGATCCCTGGATTGCGCCGGCAATCTACGACAATATAGGCGACTTCTTCAATACCGGTTTCACAGAGAACACAACCCTTTCCATTACGCAGACGCTTGATAAAGCCACATATTCATTCGCTCTCAGCAACTCATACCAGAATGGAGTGGTGCCCACCACCGACATGAACCGATGGAATGTTCGCGGTCTCGTGGATTGGCAGCTTGCGAAGAATTGGAAAACCGGATTTTCAGCCAATTATGTCTCCACAACCATTCATTCTGCTCCCGGGGCAAACAATGCCATCGTAAACAGCGTCTATCAGGCTCCCGCTGAATATAATCTGAAAGGGATACCATATCATATCCCTTCAGATCCTACAGTGCAGATCTCGTATCGACCCACAGTATATGACAATCCCTATTGGTGGGCAGCCAACAACTCTTACTATCAGCATACCAACCGCGGATTCGGGAATGCGTATCTTGAATATTCAATCCGTTTCGGCGCTGAAGAAAATATGAATCTAAAGATAAGAGAGCAAGCCGGACTTGATGTTTACACCACCTCCGATTCAGATGTCATGGAAAAAGGGTCGGCAGGAAGCGGAGGGGGATCTATCAGCAATTACGGGGTGACAAAGAATATATTCAATAATCTTTTCACTGTAAATTATAACGCACTTTTTGGTGAAGATTTCGATTTCGATGCAATGTTGGGATCCGAAATAGAGGATCGCCGTTCTCTTTACCGCAGCTATTCGGGATCAAATTTTAATTTCTATGGAATGCCTACAATCGGGAATGCCACAGTATATACAAGCAAGGAGTATGAATCAAGGGCACGCACGGTAGGATTCTTCGGATCTCTTTCCTTAGGGTGGAGGTCGATGCTATTCCTGAATGCTACGGGTCGAACTGATGTGGTCTCCTCAATGCCACGCAATAATCGCACATTCTTCTATCCGTCGGTTTCTTTGGCATGGGTATTCAGCGAATTAGGAGGCTTGCGAGGGAACGGAGTCCTTGATTATGGAAAACTTCGTGTATCTTTTGCCGAAGTAGGGCAGGGAGGAAGCTACAAAGAGAATTACATGAGTGTGCCGACCTATAGTGGAGGAATGTACACTTATAGTCCGGTGGTCTATCCGATAAATGGGATCACCTCCTATGTGCCATATCAGCAGGTGTATGACCCCAATCTTCGCCCGCAGAACACAAGGAATGTAGAAGCCGGGGTCGATTTGGAGTTTTTCAATCATAGATTGAAGTTCGGTTATACTGCATCTTATCAGGATGTAAAGGATCAGATATTCAGCATTCCGACAGCCGGATCTACAGGCTATAGATATATCTTAGCCAATGCAGGGAGAATCTCCACATGGTCTAACGAGATAGATATTCAGGGAGTGATTCTCCGAGGAGCCGACTATGAATTGAATTTGGGAGTGAATCTATCCATGCTCCATAACGAGGTTGTCGAACTCGCTCCCGGTGTGGAATCGATAATGCTCGGCGGCTTCACCTCTCCCCAGATTCGTGCAGAAGAGGGACATACATATCCCAGCATCTACGGAACAGCTTTTCAGCGCAATGAAAATGGCGAGTTGCTTCTATCCAAGGGGCTTCCCGTGGCTACAGCCGGAAGTGTTTGTATAGCCGACTGTACTCCCGACCTTATTTCCGGCTTCAACCTAAACGGAAAATGGAAGGGATTCGGACTTTCCGCCACACTCAGCTGGCAGCATGGAGGAAGAATGTATCACGGCACAAACATGACGCTCAATGCTTCCGGAGCAACAAAAGAATCAATTCCATGGCATGAAGGGACAATCGTGGCTGAAGGTATTGATGTTGCCACCGGAGAAAAGAACACAGTGGAGGTGGACCGTCAGAAATATTATCAGGCTTATTATGCCATCACAGAATCGGGAGTGTATGATATGAGTTTTGTAAAACTTAGAGATATCTCCTTGACCTATGACCTTCCTAAATTCGGTAATTTCAGATTTCAGGTATTTGCCTTTGCTCGCAATGTCTTGCTTTGGACCAAACTGCCTAACTTTGATCCCGAATCCTCGCAGGGCAACGGCAATATGGGTGGATACTTCGAGCGTTTCTCAATGCCTGCCACAACAAGCATAGGGGGAGGATTCAAGGTTGTATTTTAAGTGGTTGCAAAATAAATTGACTTAACAATGAAAAAGATAAAATCATATATATATTTATTCTTGCTTGCGATGCTTCTCATGACCACCACGGGATGCTCGGAATCCATCATGGATGAGATTAATAAAAATACATCCAATCCCCCCGTGAGCAGTGTTGATGCCCGCTTTCAATTGACTGATGCAATAATGTCGATGGCCTTCACCACATATGGCGGTGCGTATGCATGGCATGTGGCCTCATATACAGAGCAGATCTTCGGGGATGGTAATGCCCAGATGATGTATGCCGAGCTCCGTGATCCTATCGTAACGGCAGCTCCCACAACATTCAACAACGAATGGAACAATACCTACCATAACCTCCTTAACATATCCCAGATGATTACCAAATGCGAATCCGGCATTAATTCCGGACAGCTTGACTTGTTAGGTATGGGGCAGGTGTTGAAGGTTTTGGGATATGAAGCCCTGACCGAGCTTCATGGCGATATCCCCTATAGCGAAGCCTTGAACGATGCTATCCGCAATCCGAAACTCGATAAGCAGGAGGAAATCTATGCCGATCTTCTGAAAGAGATCGATAAAGCAATTGGGAATCTGAATGCAGCTGTGGAGCAGAATATGGTGAGTGTGGTGAAGGAGGATATCCTTTATAAAGGGGACATGAAGAAATGGCTTGCATTCGCCTATGCTGTTAAATCGCGGCTCCTTCTCAATGGATCTGCGAGATATCGAGATAACGTGAAGCTCGCCCTGGAGGCCGGAGAGAAAGCACTTGAGAATGGTTTTGAGGGAGCAGAACTAAGTATATTCAACGGAGTTGATGCCGACAATTCATGGGCTGCTTATTTCCGGAGCCGTCATTATTCCGGATCATGCTCCACAGTAGCTAACCTGATGGAAGAGCGTAACGACCCTCGTTTGCAAATCTATGCCGACGATATATTTGAAACAGGAATCATTTATGCCCCGGCGGGAAATTCCACCCTGGCCGCCACTATCGACTATGTGGGAGCTCCGGCATGGGTGAGAAATGAGAGCGCTGCAATTCACTTGCTGAGCAAAGCCTCCCTTCGCTTCATACTCGCCGAATGCAAGGCTCGCCTCGGACAAGATTTTAAAGAAGATTTCAAAGAGGGTGTGAAAGCATCTTTTGAAGACTATCTAAAAAGCGGGAAAGATTATGTAACCAACGGAGAGGTCTCTTTGGCATCCTTCTCAGCTGAAGATTATATCGATGCTCTGCCCGGAATAGATTTGAAAGAAGTGATGGTGCAGAAATATCTATCGCAGAGCCGCGACGAGCAGATAGAAACATACAACGACCTGCGTCGTCTCCGCGCAATAGGGGAGACCTATGTAGAGATGAAGAATCCGAACAACACCAGCAATGGGGAGAACCGTTGGCCGTTGTCAATGCCATATGGTAACAGTGATGTAGTGAGCAATCCCAATGTTGCAGCCGCTTTTGGCAGCGGTAACAGCGCCGGTTATTATATTTTCACACTTCCGCTTTGGATTTTCTCCAATTGAGTGTTAACTTTGCAACATGAAAGTTCTCAAATTTGGAGGTACATCAGTGGGGACGGTAGAGAGCCTCGCTAATGTCAAAAAGATTGTGGATGGACTGGCTGAACCTGCCATAGTAGTGGTTTCAGCTTTGGGAGGTCTGACCGATAGGCTTATACTTACAGCTCGCTCGGCTTCAGAAGGGAAAAATGACTTTGAAGAAGAGATGGTTAAGATCTCCGAAAGACATCGTCATATAGTGGAATCTCTTGTGCCGGATGATCGCAAGGAGGCTGTATGGGGGAAGGTTTCGGCTTTATTGAAAGAACTTGGAGATATCTTCAAGGGTCTATCGCTTATACGTTCCCTTCCGGATCGCACTCTTGATCTCGTTTTAAGTTATGGAGAGCGAATGTCTTCTATAATCGTGGCAGGTATCCTGGAGGATGCTGAGCATCATGATTCGCTTGGATTCATGCGCACGGAACGATGGTTTAATAAAGATATAGCCGATAGAAAGCTCACTGATCGTCTCATAAAAGAGGAGTTCCCCCTCCCATTAAGACGCCATTGCGTCACAGGAGGATTCATTTCACGCGACCGCGATTCCGGAGAGATCACCAATCTTGGGCGAGGGGGGAGCGACTACACTGCAGCCCTTATTGCAGCGGCCCTCAATGCCAACGAACTTGAGATTTGGACCGACGTTGATGGTTTTCTTACCACCGACCCCCGAATTGTGAAGGATGCAAGAATAATCCCCACGATGACCTTTGTGGAGAGCATGGAGCTTTGCAGCTATGGAGCAAAGGTGATCTATCCTCCGACAATTTATCCAGTATTTCATAAGAATATCCCTATCCGGATACTTAACACTTTCAATCCCACGGCCCCGGGCACATTCATTTCCGAAAGTTGCGAAGGGGATGGGAGAGTAAGAGGAGTGTCTGTGCTTGGGAAGACAGGCGTGATAAATATTAAAGGATCTCTTACTTCAAATTTCGCAGAATTGAACACTCGCGCATATAATGCGTTATCAAGAAATGGGGTGAGTGTTCTGTTAGTGGGGCATCCCGGAGAAAATGCCGACTTTCCCATTGTCGTGCCTGAGAATGAAGTGGAGAAGGGATTAGGTCTCCTTGAATCTGAGTTTTCGCAGGAATTAAGGGAAGGCGACGTAGAGACAATTGCCGGAGATAAGGAGATGTCGATTGTGGCAGTGGTCGGTGAGTCGATCAAGAAGATTGTCGGACTTGGAGCACGTCTTGTCAATACGCTCTGGCGAAACGGGATTGAAGTGAAGGCTGTGTCCGACGGAGTTTCAGAGACAACTATCGCCATTGTGGTCAGGTCTGCGGATGCTTCCCGTGCGCTTACGCTTATACATGAAGCTGCTATTTAGGTGGCGATTTAAAAGAAATTACTATGGATATAAAGAATGCAAAATATGAGATAAGCAATGCCGATTACAAGAAATGCCCGGCCACGAATGTGCCGGAGTATGCTTTTATCGGCAGATCGAATGTTGGAAAGTCTTCGCTCATTAATATGATTGGAAAGAACAAGAATCTTGCCAAGACTTCCCAAAAGCCCGGAAAGACGCTGCTTATCAATCATTTCAAGATGGATAATGGAGCATGGTATCTTGTTGACCTTCCCGGCTATGGATATGCAGCCCGAGGGAAGGATCAGCGACAGCAATTCGGAAAGATTATCCAAGGATATATTCTGGGCAGGGAGCAGCTGACATGTCTGTTTGTGCTTATCGATATAAGACATGAACCGCAGAAAATCGACTTGGAATTTCTGAGATGGCTTGGAGAGAATGGAGTGCCATTCGCTATAGTCTTCACAAAAGCTGATAAGCTCGGCACAAATGCCGGAGCTGCGAAAGTGGCGGATTATAAAAAAGTTCTTTTGAAAGAATGGGAGGAGCTTCCACCGGTGTTTGTTACCTCTTCAGAGAAAAAGACCGGACGCGACGAACTCCTGAATTATATCTTCTCTCTTAATAAAGAGATTGCAGAAGGAGAGAAACCCGTGATTGAAGAGGAATTGAAAGCGGAGTCGGATCAGCAGGTTGATGAAGGGAAAAAATCTGAGGTTGAGACTTCGGAAAAAGGGGTGGAAGAAAAATAAGACTTAACTAAAATATAATATCATCCGATATGGAAAAGATTGCTATGGCATGTGATCATGCCGGCTATGAATTAAAAGAGACACTAAAGGTGTATCTTACAGAGAAGGGTTATGAGGTGGTGGATTTCGGCACCAACAGCACTGATTCATGCGATTATCCCGATTACGCTCATCCTGCGGCAGAGGCCATAGAGAAAGGGGAGTGTGCATTTGGGATTTGCATGTGTGGTTCGGGCAATGGAATCAATATGACTCTGAATCATCATCAGGGGATCCGTTCTGCATTGTGCTGGCTTCCTGAGATAGCGGCGCTTGCGCGTCAGCACAACAACGCCAATGTTTGTGTGCTTCCTGCCCGTTTTGTTTCGGAAGCTGAGGCAAAAGCGATTGTTGATGCCTATCTTGATGCAGAATTTGAAGGAGGCAGGCATGTGCGCCGAATCAATAAGATACCGGTAGGAGTCATTGCATAAAGGAAATTTGCATAAATAATGGAATATTTCAATATTCGCTTGAACGATCTTCGTTTTTTCTCAAAGATTGGGGTCTTTGAGCAGGAGCGAAAGGTGGGAAATGAGTTCTTGATGAATGTGGAGGTTAGAATTTCGGCCTCCACATTCATTGAGGAGGATCTGGAAAGCAGTATTTCATATGCAGATGTCTTTTTAGAGATAAAAGAGGTGATGGGCGCCGAATGGTTGCTCTTGGAGACAGTGGCTAAAAAGATAAAGGATAAACTTACAGCACGTTGGCCCCAGATAGAAGGGGGGAAGATAAGCATAGATAAGATGGCTCCTCCCATTGCGGGAATAGATGGAAAATGTGGAATTGAATATTTATTTTAAAAAAATGCTCAAAAAATTTGGCAGATTCAAAAAAATAGACTAATTTTGCAGTCGCAAACGGGAACGAAAGTGAACGGCGAGCATGGTTCGTTAGCTCAATTGAATAGAGCATCTGACTACGGATCAGAAGGTTGCAGGTTTGAATCCTGCACGAATCACAAGGCAATTTTCATGGTTGCTTATTGATATTGAAGATTGGCTCCTTAGCTCAATTGAATAGAGCATCTGACTACGGATCAGAAGGTTGCAGGTTTGAATCCTGCAGGAGTCACCCACAAAACAACGATGGTTCGTTAGCTCAATTGAATAGAGCATCTGACTACGGATCAGAAGGTTGCAGGTTTGAATCCTGCACGAATCACTAAAAGCAGAGCTTTTCGCTCTGCTTTTTTTGTTTTAATGATTATCCTCATAATTCCCCAATATATATCAATTAAATATAGGCATGGGGATTAATGAAGAGATCCATAATATATAATATAGGAATCTATGCGCATAAAAATGAAATTGGAAGATGCGATGGTCTATTCGCTTGTGTCTTGTGGACATGGAATGACCACTGAACGTCTTGCTGAATATATCAACCGGAATGCACTTCATGTGCGACAAGATGGAAAGCCGGTTTCAAGCCGACAGATTTATGCTATTGTCCGTCGGCTTCCAACCGTTTTCGCAATTGAAGGTGGAAGAATATTATTAGTAATGTGAGCTTATAAATTTGTACGCAAGCAGAATTGGCTCCTATAACTCCTGTATATAACCGTCGGCGTAATTGAATTTATAATCACTATTTGTGAAGAAGTGATGTCCATTATATAGATTCCTATTGAAGTCCGGATCTGAGTCATCATCCATATCTACATCATAGTCCATCCCAAAATCATAGCCCACGCGTAAAGAAAAAATTTTCATTCCTTCTTTACGAGCATTTTCAAGAAGGTTTAAAGTATCATCCATAAGTGGACACCATTCAAAATCTGAAACCACCAACAGATCGGCTCCATCAAAACGTTTCTCTATTTTTTTATATTTGGGATTATTCGGCAAGCCATTAAAGATAAAATCAAATAGAAGATTCTCATTGTTTCCACCCCCATAAGAGGAGGAGAGAAAAGAAAGAAGAGCGAATTTCTGTTTTGTTAGATTAGTCAGAACAAAGAAAGATACTTTATGTGAATAATTAATAAGGATCACAGGACGTTGTTTCCTTTGGGCTATGATCGATATAGCCAGAGCCAACGTCTTTGCCATCTCTTCCGGCGATCCTGTCATACTTCCCGAGGTATCCACGCAGACATAGATAGGTCCGCAGAGATCATTCGTCTTGTCAGAAGAAGAGGATGCGGAAGAGAATATCTGGAGTTGGTTGGATGTGAACTTCTTAAGAAAAATATTTTCCGTCTGAGGGGATCCCAGGAGGGCTAATTCAGACGGAATGACACTATTAAGGTCATTCCCCGAAGTGATTCCATTAATATCACTCTTATTGGCATGGTGATATTTCCCCGAAGAGCCCGTTACACCTCCCGATCGACCAATCATCTCAGCCAGTCTCACCAATTCAGGATCCAACTGGTTAAGATAGTTCACTTCCGACGAATGTTCGTCGCCTTCTCCTCTACCATGACTCTTTTGTGGTTGCAGAAAAGATTTCATCTGAAAGGGGAGCGCCTCTAAATCAATCTTTGAAGAGGAAGTTTTATCTTCAAATCTGGAATTATTAAAATGATGAGTAAATAGGCCCGACTCTTCTCCCGGAATATAATCTGAGTTATCATCAGGACAATAGAGCGCCATTCTCTCTTTTTTCTCTCCCATAGACAATGGAAGAATATGATTGGCCATCCATTCATTCAAGAAATCCTCCTTTCGTTCGGTGAGTTTAATTTCATCGTTCCATACCGGAGGAGGGGTGGTGTCGATAAAATGAGAAATCACAACGACCCCATATTTTTTCCAGAAATCATCGAACGTCTCCGTGACACTATAGAATCGGGCATCAGCAACAATATCCTTGATTAAACTATATATCGCGGTCTTAGGGATGCGCATCTTCTCTAAAGCCGACAAAATGAGATCTGCCGACCGAGTATTGACGCTAATTCTTACCGCTTTTTTGAGGAATGTGAGATGAGTCTTTAACATTGTGGAGGGCCATTATAGATTATAATATGAAATCTTATCCCAATCTCTTCCGATATTCATTTATGATCTGATAGAGGGTGGCATTTGCAGGAGAATCCTTTACAAATATATTATTGGCGATACTGGTGTTAAGATTCTGAATGATCATTTCCAAAGTGCCGCCCATCTCCTTTAGGAAACTATCAGATATCTGTTTATCGGCTGTGGTGAGGAGGGGATAGGTGAAACTATTGATGGAAATATAGCCCTCGTTAAGCACCTGGACTGCATACTGTCCCTGCTCCATAAGGATTAGAACTTCATCCCGGGTTTCCGAGGCAAGATAATATCCACCGGTCTTCTTTAGTTTTTTATAGTCGGAGATGGCAATTTTTAATTGAAATCCGTCACATTGAATCACGTAATGCTTATTATCCGGAGAGAAAATGGTGGAGGTGACGGCGCGGGTGGCATGTCTTTTCGAACTTTTATTTTTCTGTAGAATCTCCTTAAAGAGATAGCTCACCACTTCCTCCGCCACAAAAGCATTGGTTTGCGAAATCATAGATTCCTCATTCCAGATCATATGGCGAAGAAGAAGCAGATCGCTGAAATCCACAAAAGTACGCTTATTGAGAAAAGCGGAGGTCTTCATCACGCCGATAGCTTTTTTCCAACGACGGTCGGAAACATAGAATTTCATATCAACATCCGAATCATCCTTGCCATTAGATTTTGACGAGTCATTGCTTATCATTTTCTTATTCATTCTCATGCGGATGTTATAGACTATGTCAATAATCTCCTCCGCAACTCTAACCTTTGACGCTTCTTCCGATATTCGGAGGCAATCATCATTTGTCAAAGGGATAAAATTTATTGCTTTTGAAGAAGATTGTGTCATCAAGAGGGAAGCGAAATTCTTCTTATCCTGTAGCGGCTCCACAATATATCGGATAAGGAAGCGATCCCAAAGAGCCTCCAGCCCCTCTCCTTCAGCCGGAAGTTCGTTGGAGGCAGAGATAATCCCTTTTACAGGAAGTTTCATCTCTTTATTTCCATTCAGAAATATTTTCTCATTGAGCACAGTGAGAAGTGAATTTTGAATAGCCGGCCCTGCTTTCCAGATTTCATCGAGGAATATTATTTCAGATTCCGGAAGGTAACCTTTTGTGATTCTCTCATAAGAATCCTCATCCTTTAATTTGGAAATACTGACCGGACCAAAGATTTCATCAGGAGTGGAGAAGCGCGACATTAGATATTCAAAACTACGCGCATTGTGAAATGCTGTTTTCAAACGTCGGGCCACCATTGATTTACCAACACCAGGCAGACCGAGCAGAAAAATGCTTTCGCCCGATAATGCGGCGAGAAGACTAAGCGAGATCACTTCCTCACGTTCGAGCGTATCGCGACAGATATAATCCAGGATGGATTGTATTCTTTCTTTCATTGCAAGTCAATATAAATAGTGAAATATGGTTGCAAAGTTAAGAAAAAATTAGAATACATCCAATGATGAGAAATAAAAAACCACCTCGTGAAGTCACGGGGTGGTTGCGCTAATGTTTTTTATGGTTTGCTTAGATTATTCTTTCTTTCCGAAACCGAAGATCCCTTTTCCGTCAGTCTTGTCGGCTACAAAATCTTCAGCTTTATCCACGAGACTTCCGGCTTTGTCCTTAAGATCCTGCACTTTCTCACTATTCAGGAACTCTTTGCCCTTGTTTAAAAGTTCTTCGCCTTTTTCCTTTGCGGCTTGAATTTTTTCCTGGTTTTCGGGATTATTCAAAAATGCTTCGGCTTTCCCTTTTAATTGTTCTGCTTGTCCGGCAAGAGAAGTAGCCTTGCCTTTTAATTCATCGAGATTCATAATTTTGTGTTTTAGGGTTAAAAATTTCTATTTGCTATTATAACATTCAGATTGTCTTATTGGATTGATCAGACAGTTCATAAAAATTGTTAATATTCAGTTTTGGATGGATTCTTAGAAGAAACGTTAAAACACGGTCACAATTCAACTAATAATTGCACAAATCGTTTTAAATATAGAATATCGATTTGATTTTATCGAAGACTGTTCATACTGAAGACTGTTCATACTAATGAAAATCTGCAATAATGAAAAACTTAAACTTAGAGATGGAAAAAGATACCGACATAGATTTAGAGTCGCTTATATATAAGGAGCCAAGGAATGTGACTCCCAAGAAAGGAGATCTTCTGATAGCAGAGCCAATGCTCGACCAGCCTTATTTCAAAAGGAGCGTGGTGCTTCTCTTGGAGGAAGACAACGATCATGGGCATCTTGGCCTGACACTCAATGTGCCCACCCCGGTGACACTCCAAGATATATTTCCTGAGTGGAAAAATGGAAAAAAGGTAAGGGTTTATTCCGGAGGCCCTGTTGAGTCTGATCGACTTTTTATGCTTCACACATTAGGAGACAGATTTGACGGGGCAACCGAGGTGGCACCGGGCCTATACGTCGGTGCTGATCTGGATCAGGTGATGGAATATCTGAATTCCACAGAGAGCATAGAAGGGAAAATGAGATTTTTCTTGGGATATAGCGGATGGACAAAACATCAATTGACCTCCGAGATTCTTAATCATTCCTGGGCTTTGACTAAAGCCGGGGATATGAAAGAGTCCTTGACAGGGCAGGGGAATGCCTACTGGAGGAGAGAAGTAGAGAAGTTAGGAAACGACTTCCGAAGCTGGCTGATTATACCCCAGGATCCTGAACTCAATTGATTTCACGCTGCAATTGTTATCATATCCTTACGCTACAAATGATATTACATCAAGGCTTTCTGAAGAATATGTAAAGAAAAAGTCTGTCGGCCGGACTGTATCCAGTTTTTAAGCGTACCGCTCCATTCATATCCGGCCTTAAGGAATAATTGCATACTAAGATCATTCCCATCCACTATCTTAGCTCCCAGCTGACGCAGATTGAGAATATTCAGAGCATACTGTTCAAGAAGATTAAGAGCATTAATCCCATTCCCTGCATTGCGAAATTCAGGAAGAATATAGATTCCCACCATCGAAGTGTGATGCTGAGGCGACAATTCATAAAGATCCGCAATGCCGATTCTTTTATCCGACTTATCCACAATTATAAGCCGCAATTGTTCGGCTAAATATGGGTCAGCCTCATAATTGCAGGCATATTGAAGGATATTCTCCCTCGAAAAAGGGGCCACCAATGAATTCTGCACCCATTGCAGAGAGTCGCTTTCCACACACCACATAAACTCTGCATCAGCCGGTTCGACAGGGCGGAGCGTCAGATTATCGTCAGAGAGGAATCTATTCATGGAATGTATCAGAAAAAAGAGTGCGGTTAAGAATCGAACGGCCAAGAGTCAATTCGTCGGCATATTCAAGTTCGTTGCCGATAGCCAGGCCGCGGGCAAGCATAGTGATTCTCACGGGAAGGTCGGCCAGCTTGCGATAAATATAGAAATTGGTGGTGTCGCCCTCCATCGTCGGGCTAAGCGCAAGGATAATCTCCTCGATACCCTCCTCTTTCACTCTCTTCACCAGCGAATCTATTTCCAAATCAGAAGGGGAAACGCCGTCGAGAGGGGAGATCAGTCCGCCGAGCACATGATACAGACCATGATGCTCGTGGGTGGATTCCACCGTGAGGACATCCTTCACATTCTCCACCACACATACCGTCTTGCTGTCGCGACGCGAGTCGCTGCAGAAAGGACACAATTCTTCTTCACTAATATTATGGCAACGTTTGCAATATCTTATATTCTCCCTCATCTCAATAATTGATTTTCCAAGCGAGAGGGCTATATCTTTATCCTGCCGTAGAAGATGCAACGCCAAACGCAAAGCCGTCTTTCTTCCTATTCCGGGAAGCTTTGCAAGCTCTGCCACTGCATTATCCAATAAAGGCGAATTAAGAGAATTCATCATACAATATAGAGGTACAATTATAGTTTATTTAAAACGAAGAAATAATATTTATTATTGTTATGATAGACTATATAAGCGGAAATGTGGCCGAACTCACTCCCACAAATGCAGTGATTGATTGCGGGGGAGTGGGCTATGACATCAACATAACTCTCATAGATTATCCCAATATCCCGGCCGCCGGGAAGGCAAAACTTTATGTTCATGAATCCATACGCGAAGATGCGCATATTCTTTTTGGATTTCTGAGCAAGAGGAGCCGGGAATTGTTTCAGCTTTTAATAGGGGTGAGCGGGGTAGGGCCGAACACGGCGCGTCTTATCCTTTCCTCCATGACTGTAGAGCAGCTTGAGAGCGCTATCGCCTCCGGACAGGATTCTGCTTTGAAAGCAGTTAAAGGGATCGGAGGAAAAACAGCCCAACGTATAATAGTGGATCTCAAAGATAAAATAAAAGCAAGCGAAACAACGTTATTAACAAGTACGCCTGCAGGCGAATCGTATGATGATTCCGTCGCTGCCCTCGTGATGCTTGGTTTCACTGCACAGCAAAGTCAGAAAGTGCTGAAAAAGATTTTCGCATCCGAACCCTCCATCACCACAGAGAAGGCGATCAAGCAGGCATTGAAGATGCTTTAGATGAGGTTTTTCCGACAAAGATACTTTGCTTTCGCAGTGTTGTTTTCAACACTGCTCTTATCGCTTATAGGCTATTCTCAATATTATAAAAGCGAACTAACCCCTCCGCCGGCCACGCCCGAATCGACCGGAACGGTGAAGGGAGATTCCACTGAGATGATCTATGAGGTGAGGCCCACTGTGGCTCCCACCATCGAACCCTTTACTACGGAGGAGGAATATCCTGCCGATCTTCGCACTCCCTCGAATGTGAAGACCGAGGCTATTTTCGATCCCGAATCGGGAATGTATATAATCCACACAAAGATTGGCGACCGGGATATCGTGACTCCTACAATGATGACTCAAGAGGAATACAACGCCGCAATGATGCGCAAGGATATGTATTCCTATTTCAGGGAGAAGAATTCGGAAAGCTTCGAGCAGAAAGAGAAGCAGCCGTTCAATATCCTTGACATGAATTTCGCTTTGGGTCCGTTGGAGAAGGTGTTCGGACCGGGAGGCGTGCGTCTCACCACTCAAGGATCGATTCAGCTGTCGATGGGAGTGAAGAGCAATAAAACCGATAATCCATCTCTTTCCCTTCGAAACCGCCGAAAGACATATTTCGATTTTGATCAGAAGATACAGGCCACTGTGAATGCATCCGTGGGGGATAAGCTCAAATTCAACATGACCTACAACACTGATGCAACCTTTGATTTCGACTCCAAGAACCTAAAACTCAATTATGAAGGGAAAGAGGATGAGATAATCAAAAGCATAGAGGCCGGAAATGTGAGTATGACCACAGGTTCGAGCCTTATCCGAGGAGGAACGGCGCTTTTTGGTTTCAAGACAAAATTGCAATTCGGCAAGCTGACTCTCACCGGTCTTCTTTCCCAACAGAATTCGGAATCGAAGACCGTGAATACATCGGGCGGCGTACAGACGCAGAAATTCTCGATAAAGGTGGATAACTATGACGCCAACCGTCACTTCTTCCTTGCCCAATACTTCTACGATAATTACGATACATTCGCCTCAAAGCTGCCACACGTCTCCTCAGGAATAAAGATTACGCGAATTGAGGTGTGGGTCACTAATAAGAACAGCAACTTCAACGAGAGCCGTAACTTTGTAGGATTCATGGACCTTGGCGAAAATACCCGACTTGCCAACGACCACTGGATTCCAAATACGTCGATCAGCGTTCCGACCAACCAATCCAACAACCTTCTCGAAGAGATAAAGAATGATTATCCGGGAGCCAGAAACATCAATCAGGTGACTCAGGCTCTTGAGCCTTTGCGTGCCTATGGAATTGAGGGCGGAAAAGACTTTGAGAAGGTGGAGAGTGCCCGACTTTTGAAATCAAGCGAATATACACTCAACTCTGAATTAGGTTATATTTCATTGAAATCCGCGCTAAATACGGATGAGGTGTTGGCAGTGGCATATGAATACACTTATGGAGGAAGAGTGTATCAAGTGGGCGAGTTTTCATCCGACGTTACCACTACTGATGAATCCCTTTATCTAAAGATGCTGCGAAGCACGACAATCTCTACAAAGCTCCCGATGTGGAAGCTGATGATGAAGAATGTCTATGCATTGGGTGCCTACCAGCTTCAGAGCAAGAACTTCAAACTGAATATTAAATACTTGTCAGATACTACAGGCACCGAGATTAATTATCTCCCTGTTGAGCCTATAAGCAATGTTCCTCTTCTGCAGGTGATGAATCTTGACCGAATCGACTCCAATCAGGAATCGAATTCCGATGGTTTCTTCGACTATGTGGAGGGCTACACCGTGCAATCTTCATCCGGAAAGATCATCTTCCCTGTGGCAGAGCCTTTTGGCGCCCACCTTGAAAGAAAGATTGGGAACCCCGAGATTGCCAAGGCATACGTATATAAGGAGCTTTACGACTCAACATTGGTTGTGGCCCGACAATTTGCCGATAAGAATAAATTTTCGCTTGTAGGAGAATATCAATCATCCGGAGGCGCACAGATTCGATTGAATGCGATGAATGTGCCGCGAGGATCAGTGGTGGTAATGGCCGGAGGCGTGGTTCTGACTGAAAACAGCGATTATACCGTTGACTATTCAATGGGTATTGTCACTATCACCAACCAGAGTATCATCGACTCCGGAACAAATGTCAGCGTTACTCTTGAAAATCAATCGCTTTACAGTATGCAGCGCAAGACCCTTCTTGGACTTGACGCTCAATATCGATTCAATAAAGACCTGACTATCGGAGGAACAATCCTTAACTTCTCAGAGAAAGCTCTCACTGAGAAGGTGAATATTGGAGATGAGCTTATCAACAACACTATGTGGGGTCTGAATCTCTCATATAATAAGGAATTCATGTGGCTCACCAACCTCGTGAATAAGATCCCCACCGTGAATGCTGTGGCTCCATCCACATTCAGCCTGAATGCAGAGTTTGCCCAGATTGTACCTGCCAAACAGAAGAGCGGCACAAATAAAGGATCGAGCTATATCGACGATTTCGAGGCCACGCAGACCGGAATCGATCTCCGTTCACCTTATTCATGGTTTTTAGCATCTACTCCCTACGATTCGGGGGCAGATGCGTTGTTCCCCGAAGCATCGCTCACCAACAATGTGGATTATGGCAAGAACCGTGCCCTTTTGGCTTGGTATTACATCGATCGTATGTGGACACAGCGCAACTCATCAATGGTGCCGGGATATATGAAGAGCGACCCATGGTTCCTCTCCAATCCCTATGTGCGTGAGGTGAAGATAAGCGAGCTTTATCCTTATCGCGATCTTGCATATGGAGAAGCCAACTATATCCAGACCCTCAACCTCTCATTCTATCCCAAAGAGCGCGGACCATATAACCTTGATTCTGATCGGATTGATGATCAAGGGAATCTGCTTAATCCGGAGAAACGATGGGGAGGTATCATGCGTAAGATGGATAATACCAACTTTGAGACTTCAAATGTGGAATATCTCCAATTCTGGATGCTCGATCCCTTCCTTGACCCTGATAATCCCAACACTGAAGGGGGAGATCTATATTTCAATTTCGGAGAGATCAGCGAGGATATTCTTAAAGATGGAATGAAAAGTTATGAGAATGGTTTGCCGATTGATGGAAACTATGAATTCATCACCGATACCAACTGGGGTCGTGTCTCCCGCCAGAACTCATTGACCTATGCCTTCGAAAATTCGGAGGATGCCCGTCCACGTCAGGATGTGGGTCTCGATGGGCTTCCCAATGATGAGGAATATACATTCTCGTCATATAAGGATTATCTTGATGGCCTCCGTGCAAAACTCCCTGCTTCGACTATAGCAGAGATGCAGGACGATCCCTTCTCGGCGATGAACGACCCTGCCGGAGATAACTATCATTTCTTCCGTTCGCCTTATTATGATGAGACTCATGCAGATATTCTCACCCGATATAAGAGATATAACGGGGTGGAGGGGAACTCGCTTTCTCCCGATCAGTCGTCCAATCCTCAGTATCAGTCGGCACGCGCGGTGCCCGATGTGGAGGATATCAATCAAGATAACACGCTTAATGAATATGAGCGTTACTTCCAGTATAAGGTTTCAATTCGTCCGGAAGATCTGGAGGTAGGGAAAAACTATATCACCGACATTCAGGAATCAGAAGTGAACACTGCATCGGGGAAACAACGTGCCGTATGGTATCAATTCAAGATTCCATTGAGTTCGCCGGATAAGGTAGTGGGGGGAATCACGGATTTCTCCACAGTGCGTTTCGCCCGTATGTTCATGACCGGGTTTAAGGAGACCACGCATCTTCGTTTCGCCACCCTTGAATTAGTGAGAGGGGAGTGGCGCGACTATAAGTTTAATCTCAATAGCCGTAACGATTCTCCTGCAGAGGGAGAATTGGATATGTCTGTGGTGAATATTGAAGAGAACAATGCCCGCACGCCGGTCAACTATGTTCTCCCTCCGGGTGTGACCCGAATTCAGGATCCGGGACAGTCGCAGGCCACTCAGCTTAACGAGCAGTCGCTTTCAATGAAGGTGACGGGACTCCAGCCCGGCGATGCACGCGGAATTTACAAGAACACACAGCTCGACCTCCGTATCTACAAGAGAATGCAGATGTGGGTGCATGCCGAAGCTCTGATCGACAATATCACCAATACTAAAAACGGAGACTTATCTCTCTTCGTCAGATTGGGTTCTGATGTAAAGAACAACTACTACGAATATGAGATTCCGTTGCAGCTTACACCTCCGGGTTCGTATAACAACATGAGCACCACCGACCGAGAGAGAGTATGGCCGCTCGCAAACTTCCTCAACGTTCCCTTCGATCTCTTCACAACATTGAAGACTCAGCGTAATCGCGATAAGAGTGCAAATGTTGACGGGGTGGGTTATAACGTTGTGTATTCAGATCATGACCCTGAGAATAATCAGAACACGGTGTCAGTGTTGGGTAATCCTTCGCTTAGTGATGTTCGCGTGATGCTTATCGGTATCCGCAACCGTTCAAACAGCGTGAAGGATGGCGATGTATGGGTGAATGAACTCAAGGTTACCGACTTCAATGAATCAGGAGGATGGGCAGCGAATGTGAACGCTAATCTTGCAATGAGCGACCTTGCCATGGTCAATTTCTCGGCACATAAGGAGACAGCAGGATTCGGCAGCGTGGATCAGGGTCTCTCGCAGCGTCGTCTCGACGACTATGAGCAGTATAATGTAGCTGTGCAAGGGGATGTGGGTAAATTCCTCCCTGAAAAGGCCAAACTTTCCGCTCCGATCTACTATTCGCGATCACAAGAAACAACAACACCTAAATATAATCCCCTTGATCAGGATATCCTGCTTAAGGAGGCTCTTGATGCCACGACATCCAAGGCGGAGCGTGATTCGATTAAGAACTATGCTGTGACGAAGAAAGTGGTGGAAAGTTTTTCGCTTTCTAATCTCAAATTCAATGTGCAGAGCAAAGTTCCGATGCCATGGGATCCCGCCAACTTCCAGGTTTCATTCTCCTTCAATAAGCAGAAGAATATGGATCCGACCACTGAATATCAGAACACGAATGATTATCGTGGAAACTTCTCATATTCCTACACGCCTTATATCAAGCCGTGGAAACCTTTCTCATTCATAAACGGGAAGGGGAAGACTGCCAAATTCTTTAAGGAATGGGAGATCAATTGGCTCTTCAATAATCTTACATTCTATACAGGCATTCAGCGTTACTATTATGAGGAGCAGACACGAAGCGAAGTGGATGTTGATTTTCAGCTTCCGGTGCAGGTGAGCAAGAATTTCACATGGGATCGTCAGTTCTCGATCACGTGGAACCTCATCAAGTCATTGCAGCTTTCGTTCTCAAGCAATACCACAGCAAGAATCGAGGAGACTGTAGGAGCGGTGAACAAACAGCTTTTCCCTGACGAATATCGTGAATGGAAGGAGACGGTGTTGACATCCGTAAGACATCTTGGAACGCCTTGGAACTACAACCAGACTTTCACGGGGTCTTATCGCGCGCCATTTAATAAAATCCCTTTCCTTGATTATCTCACCGGATCGCTTACATATAATTCAGTGTATCGTTGGGATAAGGGGGCCACTGTTGACGATCTCTATCTGGGCAATACAATCCAGAACCAGTCGTCATGGAATGCGGATGCAAGATTTAATTTTGAAACTCTGTATAATAAATCCAAATATCTGCAGAACATCAATAAACGCTTCTCCACATCCTCATCTGCACGCGGCACCAACTCTGCACGCGCAAATAACAGGAACCAGACAGCGAAGAAGGCAAAGAATTTCGAACGCGCATTCACCTTAAACCCCGACACTTCAACATTTGTGAAGCATAATCTCAAGACCAAGAATGTGAGATTCACTGCGGAGGTTGGGGGTAAACCCAAGAAGATGAACTTCAAGGTTGTGGATGAGAACACAATCGAGATTCTCGACCGAGGCACAGATAATGTGAAGGTAACTGTCAGAGAGAACCAGAAAAAAGAAAAGAAGAATTTCGCTACGGAATTCGGCGACTATAGCCTTCGTTTCCTCATGATGGCTCGCTCGCTGTCGTTCAGATATAAGAGCTCTCATTCTCTTAATCTTCCATTATTTGCGCCCAACATCGGCAATATCTTCGGACAGTCGCAGAGCTACGGACCGATGTCGCCGGGTCTTGACTTTGCTTTCGGTTTCTATGGCGACGACTATGTGGAGAAAGCCAAAGACCGCGGCTGGCTCATCACTGACAGCGATCAGGTGTCGCCCGCATTATGGAGCAAGAGCAAGGAATTTAATTTCGAGCTTACCTTAGAGCCGATTAAGGGCTTGAAAATTCTGCTCACCTCTAATCTCACCGACTCCCGAACAGAGCAGATGCAATTTATGTATTCCGGCAATCCTACCTCTTATTCGGGATCATATGTGAGGACACATTGGGCATTTGCCACAGCTCTCCGCAATGCCAAGGCGGAGGATGGTTATGCCTCGGACGCCTTTACAAAATTCCTTCAGTATATTCCGCAGGTGGCGGGAAGAGTGGAGAGTCAATATGCAGGAATGCATTATCCCAATGCCGGCTTCCTTGAAGGGACTCCGATGGGAGGGGCTGTATATAATCCGGAAGTTGGAGGTGTGAGCGCCACAAGTTCGGATGTGCTAATCCCTGCCTTCTTGGCGGCATATAGCGGAGTCAGCCCCGACAAGATTTCATTGTCGCATTTCGACGGTCTCTCAGCGATGCGCCCCAATTGGCGAATCACATACGACGGCCTGGTGAAGTTGGGAAATCTTAGCAAATGGTTCAAGGCATTCACATTGAGTCATGCTTATCAATGCACCTACTCTATAGGATCATATTCAAGTTATATGAATTGGGTGAGTGCTGAGGGAGATCTCGGTTTTATACAGGATGTGCAGACAGAAAATCCTATCCCTTCTACCCCCTTCAATATCACTTCTGTGGCAATCACTGAAAAGTTTGCGCCTTTGTTCGGAGTGAAGGCTACCTTGATGAATGACCTTACATTTAATGCCGAATATCGGGATTCAAGAACCTTGAACCTCAACAGTTCGGCAGGGCAGGTGGTGGAGACCACGAGCCGACAGATCCAGATAGGAGCAGGATATAAGATTGCCAACTTTAATAAGATTCTAAAGATAGGAAGCCGCCAGGGTGGCGTTTCAAACGACCTTTCTTTGAATCTCGACCTGGCATTCTCCAACAATCAAGGTTTGATACGAAGAATAGAGACAGCATACACACAGGCCACACAGGGAACCCAGACATTCTCCATAAATTTCATGGCCTCATACGTATTAAGCAAGCGCATCACTCTGAATGCATTCTTTGATCATCAGACCAATACTCCGCTTGTGAGCAATTCCTCATATCCCACAAGCAACTCCAACTATGGAGTGTCGGTAAATGTGTCGTTGGCTCGATAGGGGATAGCTACGGTAGTAATATTTTCTCGGGGTTGGAGTGGTAAAAAGAAGATTCCAACAACATATATAATTGAAGAAAGGGGTGCGACTCGAAAGCCGCACCCCTCTTTATTTAGGATAATATTGGTATTCAATTATTTGTTCTTGAACACGAGTTCGTCGCCTTCACGATCGATAACAATCGGGTGTTCGCGATCCACTTTCTGAGCAAGAATATCCTTAGAAAGCTGGTTGAGCACCATACGCTGGATTGTTCTCTTCACAGGGCGGGCACCAAACTCAGGATCGTAACCATCTTCGGCAAGAAGTTCGAGAGCCTCTTTTGTAACCTTTAAGGTTATGCCATTCGAAGCAAGCATTTTCTGAACGCTCTTCACCTGAATCTCGACAATCTCAAGAATCTCCTTCTTGTCAAGCGGAGTGAACATCACAGTCTCATCGATACGGTTGAGGAACTCAGGACGGATAATCTGTTTCAGACGATCCATAACATCCTGTTTGGTGGTAGAGATGACATTCTCCTTCTCCTCCTCATTCTTCTCGGCAAATCCCTTGAAGTTATCGCGGATAATATCCGAACCCATATTGGAGGTCATGATGATGATTGTGTTCTTGAAGTTGATGAAACGTCCCTTATTATCTGTCAGACGGCCATCATCAAGCACCTGCAGAAGGATATTGAACACATCCGGATTAGCTTTCTCAATCTCATCGAAGAGGACAACTGAATAGGGTTTACGACGTACGGCCTCAGTGAGCTGACCACCCTCGTCATAACCGACGTATCCCGGAGGCGCTCCGACAAGACGCGACACGGAGTGTTTCTCCATATATTCCGACATATCGATACGAGTCATCATATCCTCATCATCGAAGAGGTATTCGGCAAGCGCCTTGGCAAGCTCAGTCTTACCCACACCGGTCGTACCGAGGAAAATGAAAGAACCGATAGGACGACGAGGGTCGTTAAGACCTGCGCGCGAACGACGCACTGCATCCGACACGGCACGGATTGCATCCTCCTGCCCAACGACGCGCTTGTGAAGTTCTTCTTCCAAGTGGAGAAGCTTCTCCTTCTCGCTCTGAGCCATCTTCTTCACAGGGATTCCGGTCCAGCGGCTCACAACTTCTGCGATATCTTCCGCATCAACCTCCTCCTTGATCATAGCTCCTTCGCCCTGAAGCTGACGAAGTTTCTCCTGGATGGCTTTATTCTCATCCTCCTTCTGCTTGATCTTGGAATATCTGATTTCGGCAACTTTTGCATAATCGCCCTCACGCTCTGCGCGTTCAGCCTCATAATTCAATTGCTCGATATCAATCTTATTCTGCTGAATCTTGTTGATTTCAGTCTTCTCAGCCTGCCATTTTGCGCGGAGAGATTTCTCTGTGTCGCGGAGGTTGGCAAGATCCTCATCAATCTCTTTCAGTTTATAAGTATCGTTCTCACGCTTGATAGCCTCTCTTTCGATTTCGAGCTGTTTGATCTTACGTGAAGCCTCATCAAGAGCCTGCGGCTGAGAATCCATTTCCAGACGCAATTTTGAGGCAGCCTCATCCACAAGGTCGATGGCCTTGTCTGGGAGGAAACGATCAGTGATGTAACGAACGCTAAGCTGGACAGCGGCGATGATCGCCTCATCCATGATTCGCACTTTATGGTGGTTTTCATAACGCTCCTTCAAGCCACGGAGGATTGAAATAGCCGACATCTCATCAGGCTCATCCACCATCACTTTCTGGAAACGACGCTCAAGCGCCTTATCCTTTTCAAAATATTTCTGATACTCATCGAGAGTGGTCGCACCGATTGAACGGAGTTCGCCACGAGCAAGTGCCGGTTTAAGGATATTTGCGGCATCCATTGCACCTTCACCCTTACCTGCACCAACGAGAGTGTGAATCTCATCAATGAAAAGGATGATCTCGCCGTCGCTTTGAGTCACCTCATTTACGATAGCCTTCAAACGCTCCTCAAACTCACCTTTATATTTAGCACCCGCCACGAGCGCACCCATATCAAGAGAATAAATCTGCTTTGATTTCAGATTCTCAGGAACGTCACCGCGCACGATACGCATTGCAAGACCCTCTGCAATAGCTGTCTTACCGGTACCCGGCTCACCGACAAGCATCGGGTTGTTTTTCGTACGGCGGGAAAGAATCTGGAGCACACGGCGAATCTCTTCGTCACGACCGATCACAGGGTCGAGTTTGCCGTTGCGGGCACGGTCGTTAAGATTGATTGCATATTTGCTCAGAGCCTGATAAGACTCTTCTGCGCTTTGATCCTTCACGGTGTTGCCCTTGCGAAGCTCCTGGATTGCGGCCTTCAGGCCATCCTCTGTGATTCCATTATCCTTTAGAATCTGAGAAGCCTTGCTCTTAGATTTCAAGATACCCATGAGCATAGCCTCGACAGAGACATACTCATCACCCATAGACTTGGAGAATTCTACGGCTTTCTGTAGTGCATCATTAGATTCGCGGCTGAGGAATACCTCACCTCCGCTCACCTTTGGGAGAGAAGCGATCGTCTGGTCCACTGCCATTTTCACTCCGTTGAGATTAGCGCCAAGCTTCTGGAAAATGAAGTTGACAATAGTCTCACCTTCGGAAATAATCGCTTTAAGCAAATGGACAGGTTCGATCTGCTGTTGTCCGGCCTCCTTGGTATAGTCGATGGCCTTCTGGACAATCTCCTGCGATTTGATAGTGAAATTATTAAAATTCATATATTAAATAGATTAAGGACTCCGTTCACCCTTCAGAATAAGTTTTATCTCATAACCCTGAAAGGGAGGAAAGGAGACATCGTTTATTTTTCATTCTGTATTATTAACAAATATATGTTAAAATGGGTTCGTCTCTTTTCACTATTTCTTATTAATTTGCTTTAAAAGTGCTTTTTTCTCATCTGATTCTTTTGTAGTTTAAGGATTATTTGTAAATTTGCAGATAGAAGATGTGTATATAACCGTAAGTTAGCCTTGCTTCTACACTCTCCAAATAAATTCTCTCCGTGGATGTACAGTGTGAAAAAGTGTTTCAAAAATGTTTGAGAGCATATTTTTAATCGCGCCTGAGTCCTGCCTTGTTATAAATTGAATAAGTAGCTACGAATAATTAATCGATATATGTTAAACAAAGTAATTGGTAATATCTTGAACGCTAAAACTCGTTCTTTTTGGCATATTTTGCTTTGTCATTCAGTCGCATACGAGAGTATGCTCTTTCATTCCGCAGCAAAATCCGCTCAAAAATAACTTCGTTTTATCTGTTCATTAATTATTCGCAGCTACTTAAAAAGAATAAAACCAAAACCTAAATAAAATCTACTTATTATGACAATGATCAAACCTTATGTGATGGGTATTGATATCGGTGGCACCAACACGGTGTTCGGTATCGTTGACGCTCGTGGTCATGTTGTTGCAAGCGACAGCATCAAAACTCGTAAACACGCTAACTTTGACGATTATATTAAGGAATTACATGATGGCGCAGAGCGTTTGATAAAGCTCAACGATGCAGAAGACAAGATTCAGGGTATCGGAATCGGCGCGCCTAATGCCAACTATTATACCGGTCAGATCGTGAATCCGCCAAACCTTCCCTGGGGTCCGATCATCCCATTGGCTGAGACAGTGAGCAAAGTGTTCGGTGGCATTCCTGTGGCAATCACCAATGACGCCAATGCGGCTGCTCTTGGAGAGATGACTTACGGCGCAGCGCGTGGTATGAAAGATTTCATCATGATTACGTTGGGTACAGGTGTAGGATCCGGTATCGTGGTCAATGGTCAGCTTGTTTATGGACATGATGGCAATGCCGGAGAGCTTGGCCATGTCGTGATGAAGAGAAATAACGGTCGTATCTGCGGTTGCGGTCGCACAGGCTGTCTTGAGGCTTATTGCTCTGCTACAGGTGTGGCTCGTACAGCCCGTGAATTCCTTGAGATCCGCACAGAGCCTTCTTTGCTCCGTAATATAGACATTGAGGATATCACATCCAAGGATGTATATGACGCTGCTATGGCAGGCGATCAGATTGCCAAGGAAGTGTTTGAATACACCGGCAAGATTCTTGGAGAGGCAATTGCTGATATGATTGCTTTCTCAAGCCCGCAGGCAATTGTGCTTTTCGGCGGATTGGCAAAGAGTGGTGATCTCCTTCTCCGTCCGTTGCAGGAGTCGCTTGAGAAGAATATCATGCCTATCTTTAAGGGCAAGACAAAAGTGATCATTTCCGAACTTAAAGAGAGCGATGCAGCTGTGCTTGGCGCATCTGCACTCGGTTGGGAGGCTAAATATAGATATGAGGCTCCCGGCACAGCTGCGGAAAATGATGGCAAAGCTGAATAAGATAAGAATCTGATAAAGTAAAAAAGTCTCCCCGATAAGAAAATATCGGGGAGACTTTTTTAATTAGGTATAGAATCTTATTTGGAGATAATGGACGAATCAAAAGGTCTTGAGTTCCTGATATAGGCGATGGATCGGAAGACCCATTACATTATAGAAACTCCCTTTAATCCATTCCACAGCGATAAAGCCGATCCATTCTTGGATTCCGTAAGCTCCGGCTTTATCAAATGGACGGAAATTCTCTATATAATATTTTGCATCCTCATGGGAGATTTTAGCGAATCTCACCTCGGTAGTGGATGTGAATGATGTTCTTCGATCCTTTGTAAGGATACATACGCCCGACACCACATGATGCGTATCTCCCGATAATTCCATAAGCATATCGTAGGCTTCTTCTGAAGAATGGGGTTTGCCGAAGATATGGTTATCTTTAATCACTAAAGTATCTGCTGTGATTATCATTTCATTATCCTTGATTATGGGAAGATATGCGTCTGCTTTCCTGTCGGCAAGATATTGCGGCACATCCTCTGCCGGGATGGTATCAGGATATGATTCGTCGATATTTCCAATAGAGATTGGATTGAAGGGGATGCGAAGCTCTTTAAGCAGTTCGCGACGTCGAGGCGATTTGCTCGCTAAGAGCACATGATATTTATTGAGATTCTCTAACATAATTTTATCGTTAACTAAGCAGACGTTTATTACTTATTGGCAACTACTTAAAAAAATTATCCTACCATATGAAATCATCTTCCGAAGACATCCATTTCCCTTGTGCCGATAGAATTTGGGTAAGGATATCTCTCCCACAACCATACCCTCCGGAAAAGCGGGATATATAGATTGCTGTGGCAATAGCTTCATTGGATGCATCGTGAGGCGCACATGGCAATCCCACGGCACGCATGCATTGAAGGTCGGGAATATCATCACCCATATAAGCTATCTCTTCGGGAAGCAAATCTTCCTTTTCCATCCATTCCTTCAAAACGGGGAGCTTGTGAGCCACGTCACAATAGATATCCTTGATTCCGATAGCCTCAAATCGAGGTTTCACCCTTTCCGAAGATCCTCCTGAAATTATAGCAATCTTAAGTCCATTCTTTACGGCTATAAGAAGGGCATAACCATCCTTTACATTCATCATTCTCACGGGCTTCCCATAATCGTCGATAGGAACCACGGTGGGGGAGAGCACGCCGTCGATATCAAATGCTATCCCCTTTATCTTGTTTAAATCATAGGCTATTCCACTCATTTTCTATATCATTTTAAATTCTAAGATGAGATTATTTCCAATACATCCTTAAAATAGAATCGGATAAGATGGCATAAATATTGCGGAGATCCTGTTTATTTTCAAGTTGAGAAAGATGGCTTTCGATTATATTCCTGTCTCCACGAACCGCAGGTCCGGTCTGCGCCTCCTTCGGACGAAGCGTCTTCACCTTATTCATTGTCTCGGAGAGGAGGGGTATGAGATCATTGAAATCCAATCCGCCTTCTGCCAGGTATGTATCAGAGAGTGCCCATAGATGATTCACGAAATTGCAGGATAGCACAGACGCTATATGCAGTCTTTTTCTTTGTTCGGAGTCGGCCATCCTTACATTAGAGGATATTAAAGAGGCTGCATTGAATAGCTTTTGAGCCGTTTCCTTATCCGAACCCTCAATATAGAATGGAATCTTGTTATATTCAAGTTTCTTATTCTTTGAAAAGGTCTGGAGAGGATAGAACACACCATATCTCTCCTTCACTTTCCCTTCAAATATTGAGATGGGGGTCGAACCCGAAGTGTGTGCCACAATCCCGGAGAGTGGAGGGAGCTTTGCTACAACTTCTGCTATGGCGGAATCTGAGACAGAGATGAGGGTGATATCTACCTCGGGGTTAAGATTCTCAAGAGAATGTGGATTGACTTGGAATATCTCCACCTTCCCTTGGAAGGCTTTCACAAGATGAGTGGCGACATTTCCACGGCCTATTATATTTATTTTCATTATCTTAATTTTTTGTAAGGGGTGTAAGGGGTGTAAAGGATTTAAGTGGGATTAAGGGATTTAAGGGATTTAAGGGGGATGGCCACTTATCAGATAAAACTTATTGCTGAAAAGAGGCGATCAGGGAACAGCGTCTGTAGCCTCTCGGCGAGAGAGGGATTAGAAGGAGCATTCATTTGGTGTTCAATCTCAATCGCCACATGGCCCATTGTTCGCCTCATGTTTATCTCCACGCAGGGATTCACGGTTCCGTCGAGAGTGGAAAACATATCGATTCCGAGCAATCCAGAATAATGGGGTTGGATTCTTGATTCGATGAATTTTCGTTGCACTTCAATAATTGAATCGGTAAAAGAGGTGTTACGCTTGATATAATGCTCTATCTCCGTTTGTGGTCTAAGAATATTGCCCATATAATTTCCTCCTTTGGATGCATCGAAGAATGAGAGTCCTTTAAAACGGACTCCGTTTTTATCCGTTTCCCATTCAGAGGCAAAATTCAAAGTCACGTCATATCTCTGCTCAGCCATCACCGCTCCCTGCGTACGGATCACATTTGCCGCCCAGTCCGAAATCTTTCGCTTGTCGAAAGAATCAGAGAATATAACTCCTCTTCCCGAACTGCTCCATGGAGCTTTCAGACAGAAATCTCTATTTCTCTCTAAAAAAATTTCCAAATCCTTTAATGATTCAAGAGCGCGAGGAGTGGATATAGAAGGGAATCCCGATCCGTAAATCTCAAAGAAGTCTGCAGTGACTTTGCGATGGGCCAGATTCCTCAAGAGATTAAGTTGGTCGGATGAGGGAAGGAGATCGGAATCAATTCCGGCACGTTGGAACCTTTTTACAATCTCTTTATTCCATCCCCATGGCGAAATCCTTATATCATTTGAAGCAGAAATCCATTTACCCAATTCCTTTATCTTTACAATATCTAATTTTTTCAACTTTGCGATATCATATAAAGGAAGTGAAGAAATATCCACATTCTCCTCATCCACGGCAATTATATCCCCCTCTCCGGCATAAAGAGCCGGGAGGAGAGCCAGTCGATTTCGGAAATGCATCACATTCCGATTTGGGGTATAGGAATCTCGGTCGAGACCCAATATAATCTCTGTTTCCGGATTAAAGATAAATACAGATCTCATAAACATTGATCCTATTATTAGAAAGAATAAAGCTTATAAGAATGAAAAATGCCGTGGAAATCCCACGGCAAATTATTTTTTTGAATAGAAACGTTCGGACTGAAAAGGGATCCGACAAATATCAATTAGTCGAGATCAAGTTTCTCCTTTTCTTTAAGGGGATTAGAGAAATACAATTTCTTTTCGATATACTCCTGTGTTGCGATGAGGGTAGGCTTCGGAAGTTTCTCGTAAAATCTTGAGATCTCGATTTGCTCACGGTTTTCCGACACCTCTTCAAGATTATCGGTAGAAGCAAACTCCTGAAGCTTCTTCTCAAGTTCTTTTTTCAGCTCAATAGAAATCTGGTTGGCGCGTTTTCCAATCACGCAAACAGTTTCATACACGTTTCCGGTCTGTTCTGCCATAGCGATCATATCGCGGGTGACAGTGTTGAGGGGAGCATTTGTTTTCTTATAATCCATAAGTTCTATTATGATTTATGTTTTATTTTCAAATTAAAGCGGGAGAGAAGCCGGCTTAAATACCGGCGTGTTTGCTTGCAATCTTATATATTGTCTCAGCCTCTTTCTTGTGTTTTGATTCGGGATTATTATTTATGAAAGAATAATATTCATCCACGACATCACGATAACGGTCGGCCTGACGCTCGCTGACACTCTGCTTAGCCTCCTGAAATTTGGATTTGAGGATAAGGAGCTCAAACTCCTCCTTATATTTTGAATAAGGATAATCCTTTATGGCATTTTGAGAAACAACAATCGCGGATTCGTAATTGTTTCCCATATAATTGCCGAGATTGTAATAAAGCTGAGCATTCTGCAGCTGCTTGAGGGTCAGCTTATCCTGCATTTCAAATATTGCATTCTGCGCAATTGTCACCTTGTCCGATTTAGGGAAATAATCCAAGAAAGCTTCAAGTTCCTGAATAGCCTTGATGGTGTTGGTCTGATCGAGCTGCGGATCGGGGGAATCAAGATAATAACCGTAGCCGCTGTAGAAACGAGCTAGCTCTGCATATTTCCCTTTAGGATAACGGTTATAATAAGTTTTGAAATATACGGCGGAATTCAGATAGTCTTTGTTCTCATAATACGACATAGCGAGAAGGAAAAGAGATTCCTCGCCTTTCGGGCCTCCGCGAAGGGGGGTGATAAGATCAGAGAGCAATGTTGACGCCTGTAGATACTGTTTTTTATCGTATGCTTTCTTGGCATAATCGAATTTATAATCGAGGTCCCTGCTCTTCAACACTTTATTGTATTCGCTGCAGCCACACATAATGATGAGGAGGGGCAGATAATATAGTAATTTGCGCATTTTACTATTTTAAATTGTATTCAACAATCATAGCGATAAGACACAATAATGCCTAATCCGCTTTGAAATGCAAAGTTAATAATTTTTTTTCATTATTCCATAGGAAGTGTGAAATATTTTTATAAAAATTATTATTTAAGGAGATACATGTGTATTTGTGGCTGATTTATGCAGGGAAAGTGGTTGGATGTTTGTATGCTTGCTTAAAAAGTATTAACTTTGCGATAAGAAAAAATTTTGCGTAAAAATTCGAATAAAAATAGATACAACATAAGAGCTTTATGGAAACAACATTGGTAAAGACCGACTATAATTTCCCCGGTCAGACAGGAGTGTATCATGGCAAAGTGCGCGACGTTTACAGCATCGGAGATGATCTTCTCGTGATGATCGCCACCGACCGTATCTCTGCATTCGATGTGATTCTTCCCAAGGGTATCCCTTTCAAGGGTCAGGTGTTGAATCAGATTGCTGAATACTTCCTTGATTCCACCTCCGACATCGTTCCCAACTGGAAAGAGGCAGTGCCCGATCCTATGGTTACAGCCGGAAAGAGAGCTGAGGGATTCAAGGTTGAGATGATTGTCCGCGGTTATCTTGCCGGCAGCGCATGGCGCGACTACGAAAAGGGCTGTCGAGAGCTATGTGGCGTGAAGCTTCCCGAGGGGATGAAGGAGAATCAGAAATTCCCGGAGCCTATCCTTACCCCCACCACTAAAGAGGATGAGGGCCATGATATGAATATCTCACGCGATGAGATCATTGCTCGCGGCATCGTGTCGAAAGAGGATTATGAGCAGATTGAAAAATATGCTTTGGCCCTCTTCAAGAGAGGTTCGGAAATGGCTGCGGAAAAAGGTTTGATCCTTGTTGATACAAAATACGAGTTCGGAAAGTATGACGGCAAGGTAATCCTTATCGATGAGATCCACACACCCGATTCATCTCGTTATTTCTATGCCGACGGCTATGAGGAACGTCTTGAGAAGGGTGAACCCCAGCGTCAGTTGTCAAAGGAATTCGTGCGCCAGTGGCTCATTGAGAACGGTTTCATGGGTAAGGAAGGGCAGACAGTTCCCGAGATGACTCCCGAATTCTGCGACAGCGTATCCAAGAGATATATTGAGTTGTACGAGCATATCACAGGCAAGAAGTTTGTGAAAGCCGAAGACACCGATCTTGAGGAGCGTATCGGGAAGAATGTAGAGTCTTACCTCGCATCAAGATGAAAAGCCGTCACCCCATCCTGTTCAATATAGTTATCATCATAGTGATAGCTGTAACAGGATTGTATATGGTGTTTCTTGCACTTGCACTGTTCACAAAGCATGGGGAGAGCGACAAGGTGCCGAATGTGGAGAATATGACCTACACACGTGCGCTTGAGCTCCTTCATGATGAAGGCTTTCGGGTGGATATCCGTGATTCGGTATATCGTGATGATGTAAAGCCAGGACTTGTGATTGAGCAGTTTCCGAAGGCTAATTCAATGGTAAAGCCGGGCCGCAAGATATTTTTATATATTAATGCGGTACATCCCAAAGAGGTGATCCTCGACGATGTGAATCATCCCACGGAATTTGCAATGAAAGGGATCTCTTATCGCACGGCATTGGCAAAATTCGAGGAACTCGGATTCAAGAATGTTCGCGTTGTGCGCGTTCTTGGTGCCACCGACCGAGTGGTGAAGGTGCTTGCCAACGGACGCCCGGTGAGGAAAATGCAGAAAGTGCCTGTGAATGCGGCTATAGTCCTGGAGGTTGCCGACGGTCGTTTGGCTGATCTTCGTGATTCTCTGCAAAACGAGGAATTAAGACGCTCCTATATGGAAGGAGAAGGCGAGACCGACTTGCCCTATCCGCAATATATCGACCCGGATGGGGGATATGAAGATGAGAATGGAGTGTCAAGCAATGATTATTCAGGGTCAACGGAGGGTGAAACCTCTTCCTCGAATGGACAGCCTTCTCAGCAACCGGATGAGCCGGAAACGCCTTCGCAATATCTCGAATAAATCGATAATTAAATATAGAGCGACAATGCCGGATGAAAAGGTGTTGTCGCTTTTATAATCTTTTCAGGATAGCCATAGGGATTGATGGGCTTCCGGATAAAAGAAAGTAAACAATGGATAGAGAAGATTTGATAGAAAATGATTTCGATCTCGAAGATCTCCCGACGGACGGGAGAGATATGACCGGGATCGTGGATAAAGACTACGAATCGATGTTTGTTGCTCCCGACGGCAGGGAGATGTATGAGCATTTTCGTTTTGTGGCAGATAAGGGGCAGCAATTGCTTCGTGTTGATAAATTTCTTACCGACAGGATGGAGAAGACCTCGCGTAATCGTATCCAGCAGGCAGCTGATGCGGATTGCGTGGTTGTGAATGGGAAACCTGTGAAGAGCAGCTATAAGGTCAAGCCGGGTGATGTGGTGAGCGTTGTGATGGATCGTCCCCGTTATGATTTTGAGATTATAGCGGAGGATATCCCTCTTGATATAGTATATGAAGACGATGATCTGTTGGTGGTGAATAAGCCGGCAGGATTGGTGGTTCATCCCGGTCATGGAAATTACAGCGGCACGCTCGTGAATGCGTTGGCTTATCATTTCAAGGATAACCCCAATTATGATGTTTCCGATCCACGATTAGGATTGGTACATAGAATTGATAAAGATACCTCCGGTCTGCTTGTTGTGGCAAAGACTCCTGAAGCGAAGACCGATTTGGGTTCTCAATTCTTTAATAAGACCACCCGTCGAGAATACAATGCACTTGTGTGGGGCGATTTTGATGAAGACAGGGGCACAATCACCGGTAATATCGGAAGGAACCCTAAAAATAAATTGCAGATGGCAGTGTTGAAAGACCCGGAGCAGGGAAAGCATGCCGTGACGCATTATGAGGTATTGGAGCGTTTCGGATATGTAACGCTCGTGAAATGTGTGCTCGAAACCGGAAGAACGCATCAGATTCGCGTGCATATGCTTAGTCAAGGTCATCCTTTATTTAATGATGAACGTTATGGAGGAGACAAGATTCTGCGAGGCACGACATTTGCCAAGTATCGTCAATTCATCAACAACTGTTTCGATATCTGTCCGCGGCAGGCGCTTCATGCCCGTACATTGGGATTCCGTCATCCGCGCACCGGAAAGGAGATGGATTTCGAGGCACCCGTGCCGCCGGATATGACAGCTCTTATAGAGAAATGGCGCGAATATAAATCTTCCTGAAATCTGAAATAATGCTCCATTCAATAAATTTTCATTATGCCGAAGCAAGTCTGTGCGACTAAGACATTATGAAAATTTATTGAATGGAGCATTATTCCGACTTTCAAAAGCCATTCATCCACAAAAGTCACTTTTACATAGTGGCCTTCTTACCACTGATGATACTTTTTATTTTCTTGATTAACCCTCCGGGAAGGAGCCTCATCATTCTATGTCCTAATGAAAATGCACCTCGACGAGCTTGATAACCAATCACATTCGGTGCAGAATGAAAATACGTGATAAGCGTCTCCAACATTCCGGATGCATAGACTCCGTTTTCAGTCACAGCCTTATGATCATCCGGTATATTAGATGTCTTTGTAATAACCGCCACAATTCGACCGCTATCTGTTACGGAACCCTTAACATCTGCGTATCCTGCGAGTTCGTGCCCCACGTCAATGCGCTCCTGCCTGTTCCAAATCACAAACCGCCCATTCTGACAATCTATATTATATTGATGGAATCCGATATATGCCTCATGCTCCGCTTCATTAGGTTTATGATTAAGATATAGTACACCCCCCGGGCGAAGGCATATCAAAGCCTGCCATATCACCATCATCGGACAAACACTATGATCAAGGGCATTCCTTACATGTATAAGTGAGAGGCTGTTCTTTTTGAAGTGAATGGAAAGAGTCTCACCCAATCCGAATTTTATCCGAGGGTATGATAAGGAATAGTCGTCGAGAATCTTGTTATAGTAGGGCGCAAGGGGATCAAGATATATCACACTGCGTTCTTTTCCTCCGATCCGATTACTGAACATATAGCTAAGTGCGCATCCGACATCCACAATGACAGGATTTTCCATCTCCTGACTTTCAATAAACGATGCCACATCAAAATGGTCGAGCTCACACTCTTTTCCATATTGCGACCAGCTCATAAGGGTCTCTCTTGAACTTCTGTTTCTATAATAACTCCTCCAAAAGGCCACCTCGTACGGTATGCCGGAAATCCAACGTTTACTTAATGTAAAATCGAACGAAGAAATAGTTCTCGATTCATCATTATCCTTGCTGTCCTCAGTTTGGAGCAGGGGTTTCTTTTCATCTTCTTTCATTACGCAAATATAATTATTAGCAACTGCTTAAATAATTTAAGTTCGGTGTTCCCATGTTTTGGTATAAGGAGTGGCTGTAGCAAACAGGGAGTCATAAAACAGGTTTGATTTGGCGAAGTCCGATTTGAAAGAAGTCACGGGAAAAATCCACCGGTCGAACTATCTTATCTCCCCACATCACGATATCTATATCAATCGGCACCTCTTTACGCCTGCGCGACTCTTCATTGCGTCCGCAGGCTTTTTCATACTCTTTCAGAAGAGCGTTTAATTCATCACACCCAACCGAACTTTTGCCGCAAGCCACGGCATTATAATAAGAAGCTCCAAAGCCATGCACTTCGGGAGTTTCATACACTCCCGATTTCATTGTTTCTGTTAAGATTGAATCCACCCAAGCCAGAGCCTTCTCCACGTTCTCACGACGATTGCCATAATTACTTCCGAACGATAAAACCACCGTTTCCATTGAATCTAACGACGGAGTTCCTTCCATTATCTGATGCATTATTAGATGGAGCCTTAATGATTGTAATTAGTGCCTATCGCTTTAGGGTGATTTCTGTTATCTCGGGGTATGCAGCCAATAACCTTGAAGGCATTCCTACCTCGCCTGAACCGATATTAACATAGAGATTCATCAACTCTCCGGCAGGGTTCTTCTCTTGATAAAGACCTCCCCAGCGTGAATATTTGAACACAGACGGACTCCACGTCCATCCTCCTAAGCGCACCATCATCTGCATTGCATGAGTATGACCCGCAAGGGAGAGATCTATATTAGAAATATTCAACACCTCGCGATTCCAGTGTTCAGGATTATGCGTCAGAAGAATTTTGAATTTACCATCGTTTAGATTATCCGGAGATTTTTTGCTCGTGGGATAAGCGTCTTTCAAACGTCCATAAGCAGGGAAAGGAGGTTCGCCCCAATTCTCTACACCTATCATCACGATTGAATCATTCCCTCTTTTAATGAAATCATGCTCGTTATTGAGAAGATGCCATCCCATCTCTTTTTCCCAACGAGCTAAAAGTTCATTATTTTTTGTACGGTCGGCTTTATTCTTCCAATCGATATAGTCGCCATAATCATGATTGCCTAATATAGAATATACGCCATCCTTAGCTTTCAGACGAGACAATACGCTAAGGAACGGGCGCAACTCATCGGTGCGACGATTTACGATATCGCCTGTGAAAACAATCACATCCGGATTAAGGGAATTAATCCGATCCACGAGTTTTGCTACAAATGTAGTGTCCTCTCCCCACGTGCCTACATGTGCATCGCTGAACTGCACCACTTTATAACCGTTAAAACTCTCCGGCAGACGAGAGGAGGTAATTGTAACCTTATTCACCTCTATCTCCCTCCTTGTGAAAAGCGCACCCCACCATAGAATGACGAAGATAGCTACGGCTGCAAGAAAACCTACAACTGCTCCATAATTCCTCTTATGCCATCCAATATTGTTATCTTTACCGAAAATCTTTCTCCATAGTTTGCCGATAAGCGAACAGATGAAATAAATCATCTTTGGAATCAAGATTGTAAGAAAAGAATACAGACACCACATCACCGGGAGAATATCCGAAGATTCATCTCTCACAGGGATACACACCACTGCAATCAATAAGCCATAGCTGATGACCGACAATATGCAATATCCGATTCTCCACGCCTTTTTCCGACGGGTATAGTTCTGGTTCTTGATATCGCGAAGAATATACCAGTCGATAAGGATTGAGATGCAGAAAAGCACCACTACAAACACAATAGGGAGTCGCATAGGAATTACTTGGTTTAAGGATTACACTATACCGCCAAGAAGGGTTTTAAGTTTATTTTTCAGAGGGTTGGAATACATTGTGAGCATCATCTCCATCATATAGGCTCGTTCTTCCTCTGTGACATTCTCCAACTCCACTTTATTAAGCTGACGGTTGAAATATTCCTCCACTTCCTGTTTCTGCTCGGGGGTGTATTTCGATGCAAAGCGTTTCGACTCATGAAGGAGATCGAAGGCCACATAATTTATCGGGAAGATTTCATAACTGCGATGAATGGCATTGTCAATAAGAGCACCAACATATTTCGCAGCTGTGTTAGTGTCCTTCATATCGCCAATCTGTTCGAGCTTGGTGTTGATTCGGGGAGTCATCTGGAAATGCACTTTCCCTTTGAATTGGAGCAGGCCTGTCTCCATGCTGAAAAGGTCGTCGCGCTGAGATTTCTTGAAATCGGGATCTCGGCGACGCATCAAAAATTCGCGGGCTTTCAGATAATCGTTAGGATCATACTCGTAGGAGATAGATACGGGCATTATATTCAGGCCTTCGAGTTTCTGATTGAAAGTTCCCTCTCCGCTGATGGCAAGCATCTTGAGAAGAGATTCCTGTGTGTGGTCGGAGCTGTCTTTAGCTCGGCCTTCGCGTTGCGCAATCCATACGGATTCATGCTTTTCGCAAGTGGCAAAGCGGATATATGCGGAAAGTTTTTTTGCAGCTTCAAGACCCTCGCGCAGACCTGTATTGCGTTTCACGATGAAACTTTTATTCAGGCGCACAAGATCGTTGATCCAATCAAATACAAGGAGATTATTCCCGATTGCCACTTCCGACGTAGGCATTCCGCGTCGCAGGAAAGCGAGGTTGAGGAAAGAAGCATCGAGCACAATGTCTCGATGATTGGTGATGAAGACATAGTTCATCGAGGGATTATAATATTTCACTCCCCCTAATGAGATGCCTGATGTAGTGGTTTTTGCAAGCATCTCCAGGAAGGGGTACATGATTTTTGTCTGGAAATCATATTTATTGTCAATCTTCTCCAGTTCGTCGAGGAGTTTAGGCACATCCTCTTCCGGCATAGTATATTTTATAGCATGGAGGAAGCCGGGTTCTTTTATAAGGCTCTCCATTTTCTCATGAAACTGGGAATCGTCGTAAGGCGATATATCTGAAAAATTATAATCTTGGGTTGTCATATAATTCTATCTTAAGTTTTTAGGGGGCCGATTTTATAGTCAGAAAATAGTATAAACTAATGTCGAGACAATAAAACGCTACCTATTGCAAAGTTAATTAAAATTATGAAATAAGCAAAATTCCCTCCCTTCAACTTGCCCACACTTATCTTTTATTAACAATTGCAAGAATGGTTCTTAGAATTTGGAGGCTCTATGATATAAATATAGTCCGATTATGAGATAGACTACGTTTGGAATCTGCATGGCAATGAATGGGGAAGTCAATCCATTGATGGCAAACGAACTGGTGACAGTAGAGAATAATATATAGCTGAAACTCAATGCCAATCCTATTCCGATGTTCAAGCCCATCCCTCCTTTGGATTTCTTGGCTGAGAGCGACATGCCAATCAAAGTCAGAATAAATGCAGCTGCAGTGGATGCATATCGTTTCTCACGCTCAATCTCAAATCCTTTGATATTAGCCACTCCTCGCATCTTCTGCTTCTCAACATATTCATTGATCTGAGGAGTGGTCATTGTCTCCTGATCATTCACTGAAATAAGAAAATCACGAGGCTCGATAGGGATAATCGTATCTAACTTTGCACCCGATTTTATTCTCTCCCTCTTGCCATCGAAATCACGGATCATATAATCCCTGGCTGTCCAATGATACATGCGTGTCGAATCGTAAACCACTGTCTGAGCTGTCATTCTCGATACCAACTGCTTGCCATTGAATTTATCAAGAGAAAAACGATAGCCTGTCTTGGTGTCATTCTCAAATCGCCCGATATAGCATACCACTCCCGGACTCGCCATCAACTGAATATCCAGACCCGTAGTGACACTCTTGTTCTTCACATACTTGTTGGTGTAATTTATGCGTCGCTGATTGGTAGGAGGAATCAGATAATTGCTCATCACAAAAGTGAGTGCGGCAATTATCGCTGCGCCTATCATGTATGGGCGCAGTAACCTCCGGAAACTTATTCCGCTTGAAAGGATAGCGATAATCTCGGAGTTGCCTGCTAATTTGGTGGTGAAGAAGATTACGGAGATGAACACGAAAAGAGGGGAGAGCATCAATGCAAAATAGGGGAGAAACGACACGAAATAATCGAATATCGTTTCAGAGAAGGGCGCAGAGAGAAAAGCATCAAGTTTCTCGGTGACATCAAACATTGATATCACCGCCAACATTAGGATAGTGGCCATAAGATATGTGCCGAGAAACTTTTTCAGAATAAACCAGTCGATACGGCGTATTGCAAAAATATTCACAATCTTGCGCCATATCCACTTCAGAATCTTTCCCATATTTTGCTTCTGATCTTTCATTGAAAGTAGAATTACAGACGTCGGGTCACATTAATGATCATCTCCTCTTTCCAGGTCTTGAAATCTCCTGCAATGATATGCTTCCGCGCTTCGCCTACAAGCCATAGATAGAAAGCGAGGTTATGGATAGATGCAATCTGCATTGCGAGAATCTCCTGGCTGATGAAAAGATGACGCACATATGCCTTTGAATAAGTTTCATCTACATAAGAGGGTCCTCCGGGATCGAGCGGAGAGAAGTCGTCGGCCCATTTCTTATTGCGCATATTCATTATGCCATTGCGTGTGAAGAGCATTCCGTTGCGACCATTGCGCGTAGGCATCACGCAGTCCATCATATCCACCCCGCGATCAATCGCCTCAAGAATATTGGCAGGTGTGCCGACACCCATAAGGTAGCGAGGCTTGTCAGTGGGAAGAATATCATTGACCACTTCAATCATTTCATACATCTTCTCCGTGGGTTCGCCCACAGCCAATCCGCCGATGGCATTCCCTTCAGCACCCAGATCAGAGATAAATTTGGCAGATTCCCTTCTTAAGTCGGGATATACACAACCTTGGACAATAGGGAAATACGCCTGCTTATAGCCGTAAAGACCTTCGGTTTCATTATAATGTTTCCATCCACGGGCGAGCCAACGGTGGGTGAGACCAAGCGATTTCTTGGCATAGTCGTAATCGGCTGTGCCCGGGGCGCATTCATCAAGAGCCATCATAATGTCGGCACCGATAACGCGCTGAATATCCACAACATTCTCGGGGGTGAAAAGATGCTTGCTTCCGTCGATATGCGAGCGGAACCATGCGCCCTCCTCCTTCAATTTGCGATTGGCAGAGAGGGAGAATACCTGAAACCCGCCTGAGTCGGTCAGAATAGGGCGATCCCAGCTATTGAATTTATGCAATCCGCCTGCCTGACGAAGCACGTCAAGACCCGGACGAAGATAAAGATGATATGTATTTCCGAGAATAATCTTTGCTTTTATGTCATCGCGAAGTTCTCTCATATGGACAGCTTTAACGCTGCCGACAGTGCCGACAGGCATAAAGATAGGAGTCGGTATTTTGCCGTGGTCGGTAGTGATCTCCCCGGCGCGCGCCGCGGTATCTGGTGCAGTAGCCTCTATTTTGAAATCCATAAGATTCTTTTAATTTTAAGACTACAAAGTTAACACTATATGGAGAATAAAGCAAATAATTTTTTTTGATTATCCTCAATATTCAGATATCAGTGATGGATTATAAATTGATTTTTGAAGGGTATCGCGGATAAGCCTTACGGCTTGTTTAGGGCGCGGATGGGGTGCGGATCTTTTTATAGTTTTCTTTTATAAATAAAGGGATTATTGGGGATGGAAGCCAGTGCATGCTTATCGCAGTTCAGATTGCTTCGCAATTTGAAGAGGCGGATGAGAGCGGATCAATGCTGTGCGCAGCCTACCGCGAAAATCCGTCCAGATCCGTTAATACAATCATCGAATGATTGTATCAGCGATATTTAAAAGCGAGGATAGATAATAAAAAGATCCGCAAAAAAATCCGCCGCCGATCGGCGAAAAGTCTTAATGGATTAAGACCCGCGATTCCTTTTTTCTTTAACTATCCCAATAATAATATGTGGATCTCGGCACTCTATTGATAGATTTGGGGATTTATGAGGATAGCGAATTAGTTTTTATTGCCTATGATACCGCTTGGGAATTTTTCAAGAAAGCATAGCAGAGACATATCCACGATGGCGGAACCATCGATGGGCCCAGTTGGGCACCATATAGACATATCCCGAGATGTCTTCGTGGGGCACACAGTCGAGCATATTCCCGATGGCCGAGGCAGCTTTGGCTACGCTCATCCCTGTCTGTCGGGCTATTTCCTCTCTGAGAAGGGTATATGAAACATTGCGAATATCCTCTGCTGTAGGGTTTGATCCAACAAGGCGTATCAGCTCCACCTTTGAAGGGAGTTTCACCTTCGGCCCGACATGGAGGCCATCGAAAGAGTATTCATCATCCACTTTTCGCATGATAAAACCGGATCTATTGCGAGCGTTGCATTCTTCCGCCCAACGGCGTACAATCGGATCTGTGATGCCACGCATTATTTCCGGAATTATCGGCTGTCGCCTCAGTTCCCCGTAGGTATATCCCTCGCGGTTGATACCTCCCGATCCGGAAGGAATGTCCGAATCGGAAATGGTAGGATATTCTATTTTAGGCATAAGTAAAAGATTTTTGTTGATTATTCTCAATATTTCGCTTTCCTTTGCTGATTTATAAATTGCTCACACAGAGGTGCACAAAGAGACAGCGCAGAGCAATCTCTTAGGGTTCATTCCCACAGAGGAGGGAATGCTCCGCATTGAGATCGCAGAGCGGAGATACTCATTTAAAAGAATCGATTATAGCACTTTAAATTATCATTGAAATAATTGAGAGAAGAGACATATTAAAAAACTAATGAATCTTATCCTCGTGATAAATAAATAGATTCTTTAGAAGAGTGCTTATTTTAATGGTTCTAAAAAGTTTAGGTATTTCCTTTTTTTCGGTATATAAATAACCTCTTGTGTTACACTCTGCTGGCACTCTCCGATTTTCCGTTTGTAGCTTCATCCGTTTATAGCTTTCACATAAGTGTTAGATGACGTTTGGGGTTCTATTGTCCTTATTTTCGTAGAATTTAAATGACTGTTTTTATTTTGAGTTGTATTTATTATAATATACGATGGATAAGGCTCTTTCTCTATAGGATCTGCTAACATAAAGAATATTAAGGACAACAATCCGCATAAAAAATAAAATACACTAACTATTATAAGAGGTGCACTATTTTTGCAAATAATAGTAAATAGAATGGCGAGGGCTAATATGCCCCAAAACCAATACCACCCATAAAGGTAGTCGATGTCCCATACTTTATCATACCACCCAAACTCAGGATCATATTCTCTTAGAGTCTTTGGATTATTAAAGTCATTTTGAATATAATAAAGACATATTTCATCAACGCGCTGAGAAAACTTTTCAGATGGTCTAACCTTACCGCTCTGTATATTTTGAATGTTTTCTGGAAGAGCTAATGTCATTCTTGATACTGTATTTGTATCAGGGAATATCTGATACAGNTAATCAATTTTTTNAGAAATATTCATCGAAGTNTATTTCTCATGAGNTATTTCGTGTTTTCCACTGCAAGAGGTTAAAAAGACAATCACGCATATACTNATTGTCTTNATCATTAGTTTAAAATAATTCATATTATGTAGGTTCTAGAATGTTTAGAGTGAATGGTTGCAGATACTTAGAATAACAAAAAAAACGGTNCCAAATATTTGAAGTAAGGACCTTATGAATTGCCCAAGATGCATAAGTAACAACAACTCACGTTAAAACACGTGAAGTTTTGCATCGATTACAATTTTTAACTTTTACACTTCAATAGAGGAGNATATNGGATTCTGTTATATGTCTATCTCACGCTGACTTCTGTTTATCCTTTCANTTTACATCATGAAATTGGTCTTTCGGAGTTAGCTGCGTAGTNTATGAAGACAAGTTCCCATGTTNAGTTAACTCAGTTTTAGTATTTTAAGAAAGTTGGCATGGAGATAATTCATTGCNTTAAGCTCTACACCGTATTTGTAGAAGAGGACTATCAAACTGCTCATCATGACGATGGGGAAAATGACGCTGATTTCAACATTTANGTCAGGTTCAATATGGTTGCCTGCACTGTTCATTGTTCCTTTGGTTGAAACTCGGTAGGTTCCCTTAGTTAGGCAGTTTTAATAATAANTGTTCTCATAATACTCCAGTAATAATTAAGAAGTATAAATTAGCTCTAATCTCTCACAGAAAACTCCGTAGGCGCGGAGTTTCAGTAACTGAAATGTGTATCTCGGTGCTAGGCTCTTAATGCGGAGCATGTCTCCCATTGTGGAAATGAACCATAAAAGATAAATCTTATCTGCGCCTTTGAGTTCTCTGTGAGGTAGACCTTACTGATTACTTTTTACTTTTTTCGTCTTTATCAACGAAAATATCCACAATCCATCCAAAGATTGTTTTGAGGGTATCACCTTGGTCTTTGGTGATGTCATTTGTTTTAGATCTCTTTCCCATTTTAATTCAAAATTTAAAAAGTTAAACAATTTGAGGTTAGTAACAATAAAAAATGCGTAAGGCGAANCTGTTTTACAACTGAGGCATCGCCAAACGCCATTGAAGAAAAACAGTCTACCTCACGCATACGTATGAATATGAGTTNATCCGTGAGGATGAAACTGATACATACATGCATGAAGCGTCTTTGACTGCTTTTACGTCTTCTTNAAATATTTGGCGATTTTCAGTTGTCGTAGAAGCACAAAACGCATNGAATATGTGTGCCGGACTATTCCGACGTTGCGAATTTACAAAATTTCTCAGCATTATGAAAATTTTTTATAAATTTTTATTCGAGGTAGACTGTGAGTATTTTCAATGNGTCTCNTNGATCATANGGATTGAAGAGACGNGAGGGGAGACGGAAATTTTCGTAAAATTAGTAAGGCGCGGGGAATCCGGAAATATACGTATAGTAAAATTATTATTTGACTATCCTCAAAAATCCCCAAATCTATCAATACAGAGCCGAGATACACATATTATTGGGATAATCAGAGGAAAAATGGAATCGCGGGTCTTAATACATTAAGACTTTTTCGCTGATCGATGCGGATTTTTTTGCGGATCTTTTTATCTCTTGNTCGGGTTTAAGGATCGCTGCCNCAATCATGATATGATTGCAGTAACGGATCTAAGCGGATTTTCGCGGTAGGCTGCGCACAGCATTGATCCGCGCCTCACCAAGCCGTGAGGCTTATCCGCGATACCCTTAAAAATCACTCTTTAATCCTTCTATCCTACAAT
>JAAVGM010000008.1 GCA_014800245.1 Bacteroidales bacterium
GCCTTGTGAAAATAATCCATTCCGGATTGACGCTTTGTCTGTTTTTTATCCTTCTCCAATAGAATATACGGAGTAATAAAAAAATACTTCGCCCTTGTATAAAGAGTAGAAAAGCCGGGGAACAGCTTGTTTGACATTGCATCTCGAATCATGCCGATTCCCAATTCGTCAACAACGCCACCCATTCCCATTATATCCATGAATCGTTTTACCCTGTTACGGTCTTTTGGGGAGAAATCAATCCAGCCTATTTGTGATTCCATAATCTATTTGTATCTGTTAAATGTCTCGCATGCACCTTAAATATATTGGTTCTAAAGAAGCAGTTACGAGCGATATGCCATATTTCCAATGACTTATGTTGCCTTGGCTATCCATTCCATTTATCGAAGCGTGATGCGAACATATCTATGTTGCGTTGTGGCAATCCGAGCCTTCGCGCCTCATTTCGCCATGATATCATTGCAGACTTTACTTCAGCTATGATGGTCTTAGCTTTTTCAGATGAAAGCATATATTCTCCGGCAGATTCCAACAGTATATCCAAGTTTGACTCACTTGTTGAACTGTTGATGAGCAGACTTTGATTATCTGAAAGTGTCGGATTGATGTCGTATGCAGGGGACAGTTCCCAACCTTTGCGCGTCAGGAGAAAACCATGATTACGGAAGTGGTCATCTGAGTTGCCGACAATGATATAGAAGGAAACTCGGCGATATAGTTCCTCTAAGTTTTGTTCGACATGACTTCCATGCTGAATAATGAAGTCAACAATGTCGGGATAACCATAGCCCGTTGATGCGTTGTCACCATCGGTTAGTCCAAGAAGAGTCAACGCCGATGCAAAATGTATTCTCTTGCCACTATCATTTCGGTCAAATCGTTTTGAAAGCAATATTTGATAATCTTCTCCCATAATTGTACGAGTATCCGCTACATTTATTCCGGCCTTTCGCCCCATGACATGACAGAAATGTTCCCACAGACCGACATCATAGTCATCCTTACGGGATGGAAACTTTGCAACAGTCAACGTGCCATCCTCGTCAATGACAGATGCTTTAGGTCTTGCGCCACCAAGCGATGTGCCCGGATGTAATAATTGAGCAAGCCATTTTTTTGAGGGTAACAGATGTTTTTCTTCACTGGCTTCAATCTCATGTGCTGCGTGCATCAGTTCTCTGACACTTGCCAACGGTGGCACACGCAAACTTGCCTCGTAATTTATGAACTTGCCATTGGGCGTTTCTGCAAAGCGAAATCCGCCCATTCGAGACGAATCATCAATACCCATCAGATAGTCAAAGGAAGTAAGACGGCGCACCGGTCGTTTTTGCTCAGAGGCCGTAATCTGCTCTCGACGGTTCAGAAGTGTCCGTCCCCAGCGGTCGGGTAGAGCGTCAGAAAAACAAGCAAATATATCCTTTTCAGGACGTGTGTATTGTATGCCGGGATAGTTCTGTAAATCTTCACTTAAGAATACATCGCCATATTTTGCAAGCCACTCCTTATCATACGAGAACCCGTATGTCTCGCTGCCACGCACCGAGTCATACGACAATTCACCAATCAGTTGGGGAGTGTCGAGCCAATCAAAATCGGCATATACATATAATTTCTTCATAAATTATTCTTTCTTTGATGCGCGTTGGCGATGTTTTAGGCTTAAATCCTGAAGTGTGCGACCGAGGGTATCCTCTTTTGCTATCATCAGGAGATCATCGTCAAGTTGCAAGGCATAGAGAACACGGGCATATATACCGATTGAAACGGTCGGAGAACCTTTTTCAATGCGGTTTATTGTGAGAGGCGAACAGGTAGCACGTTCAGCAACCTGAGCTATAGAGAGGTTGCGACGCAACCGGGCAAGCTTAATCTGCTCGCCCATAATCGCCATTTTTTGTTCCAGTTTTCGGGGCAAATTTGTTCCCATAGTGTTTTTTGCCATGCTCAACATATCATTTAGTAGAGCAAAGATAGTAAAAATATTTATTATATGATATATTGAGCATGGGTTTTGTTGATTCAATCGGTGTTGTTGTGGTATTTTAATCGGTGTTTTTGCGGTGATTTGTTTTAGGACTATCGTCTTCCCAAAAAATCGGACTGGATAAAAGTTGACAAAAATTATTAACTTTGCAGTCAAATAAAGAAAGACAGATTTACAGAAAGTGAGATGGTGAAGACCGTCAAAAGACTTGAGGGTGGGGGAAAGCCCAATGGCACTGTGTAAGTATATGATTTCAATCTGTTATCTACTTGCCGATGCAGACTACATAAAAATCTAATAAACAGCGTTATAACGTCTTGTAATGTACAAGTATTGCGCTCTTAAACAGCTCATTTCCAACGTATTTGCTGAAAATTTAAGCAAAAAAATGCAATTAGCTTGCAATAAGGGGCTTCGTATATCACACTTGTACCGGTAGGTTCGTGTTGCCGATAACAAAATTAGTAGAAATCCCACAATCGGCAAAAATAATCTACCGGACATGTATCGATTTATTCCAAAGGGAAGAGAGTTTCTACTAATCGGATTTTATCTTGGAAGGGAAGGTTGAAAATGTCTTGTTTCATCAGGTCGGAATAGATTTCCATATTCGGTCGAATGAATTTTCGGTCGCGCTTCCCATTGATTTAAGGTTTTCTGAATAATGCTGCGCCACGGTTGGATAATTCCATATTCGGTCGCGTACCGTTTGAAATCCTTGATGGCATCTGCAACTCGGTTTATCATCGCGTTGGCATTCTTAATATCGTTTTGTTTTGCGAAATCCAGTAAGTCGGCTTTTGTAATCTCGCTTGTTTTACCTCCGATGCTTAATCTTCTCTCGATATTGGGACCGGTTCCGTTTGTGTTGAAAATGAAAGTTATATCATAAGCCGGCGCCAGTCGCCATTTGCCGTTTTCTTCAAGAAGGAACGCGAAATTCTTGTTATGATCGTCAGTATTGTTGGTCATAACATTAAAAACCATACGGCAGAAAAGCTGTTCGATTTCTGATTCCGAAATAGAAAGTTCCCGGCATGTTGCCACGAGGTCTTCGTAACTGCGTGCTTCGGGATTCATTGCAGCCAAAGTCTGCATGTGGATCTTCTTTCCGTGAGTTCGATCAAATCGTTTCGTAAGGAAATGGTTAATATCGTCAACCGGTAATAAACGACATTCTTCCATAACGATACCGGCAGCCACAGCCATATTGTAATAAGCTGTCTCAATTTCTGCGATCGGCATGGACTTATCGCCAAATTTCAGAATATAATAGTTAAAGCCATCAAGTCCATCGGTTTGTCCTGAACGGATTTCCCCGGTTTCTTCATTTATGGCAATAATAACTTTCATCTGCCTGCCACCGGCAGATGTGCCAACTGCGAGAAGTGCCTGTAAAGTCAGCTCCTCATTTGTATTCAGAACTATATTATCCCTATCTTCAAGAATTTTCAGAGATATATCGTATAGAGATTTGATGTCGATTTTTCGATTATGGGTAAGCTCATCAGCGCATGGTTCATATTCCAAAGCGCCCATTCCACGTGTGCCTATAAACATCAGTTTATAAAGCGGAGTAACTTTATTGCGAGGAATCTTATTGTCTTTAACCCATTTATCAAAGAGCGTATTACCCCACGAATCGGGCAATGAGTCCGCGATAAATGGTGGTAATCCCTGATATAGTGGTCGCTCATCTCCATATATCGGCAAAAGAATATTGCGGTTCTTTGCAGATGACTGTAGAGGTGCTATATCAGGAATATTGTTTAGCTTATCGGTCTGGGTGATTTTTGGATTTTCCTTGATGGCTTTGAGTACTGCCAACTCTTCCAAAGTACAATTCAAAGTATCAAATTGAGACTTTGAAATAGCTGTCGTGATACTTTGGGAATTTGAAGCAGGAAGAGATGCTCCGACAAGCATATCACGGTTGCGGAGTTCATTCTTTTCACCAAGAATAACGTTGCGGAGAAATTTTTCGACAAATTCAGTGGTAGGTGAGATATTCAATCCTTTGTATGATGCTCTCCCGAGGGCGTTGCGGAAATACCAGGAATGTTCTTTGAACATATCGTTGGTTGCCGGAATACCCATTGAGCGGAGATACTTTATCAGAAATACCGCAGTAGTGCGACTGTTGCCCTCACGGAAAGGGTGGATTTGCCATAGATCCGCTACAAACTGAGATAAATGCTTGATAACCTCAGTCATTGGTCGATTTGAATAATCAAATTCTTTCTCCCTAGATAGATTATATTCGATAGCTTCTCGGAGATCAATAGCCGGTTGGTAGCTTACTGAGGCATTTCCTCCAAGTACCCATTCTCTTTTGCTAAGTTCGACCTTTCGCAGCTGTCCGGCAAACTTGAATACACCGTCAAAGATACGTCGATGAATAGAGGTTAGTCCAACTAACGAGAATGCAAACGACGGCTCACTGAGAATCTTAGCGATGTTAACTGACGCTTTGTCTCCTTCTTCATCAACTTCATCATGTCCTGATTTTGTCTCATAATAAGTCTTGATGCGTTCACGAGCCTCATCAATGGTAATATCTCCCTCAATATGCTGACGTGCGGTATCGATTAGATACGGCGATACCTTTAGCCCGTCTACGTCTTGAAGACCGATTGCCGTTTGCCAAGCGTCAGCCTTTTCCTTCTGTCCCGGCTCACCGTGAACTATGTACTTGTCAAATTCGCTCATAACTTTTATTTAAGAATAATCCATCGACCGGTTTTATCAGAACCTTCCCTTTCGATGTAACCTAATTTCTTAAGATCTCTGGTTGCTCGCTTGGCTGTTGATTCGGAGATCTTGAAGATTTCCATAAGTTGTGAATGGGTAATTTCCGGATTTTTTTGAATGGCTATATAGATTCTTTTCAAACCTTCCTTCAGTTTGTTTACAGTGTCATTCTGCGAATTTACAGTGTCATTTACAGTATCAGGTTGCAGATTTACAGTGTCATTTTCTTGATACTGTAAAGTTCGTCGATTGAGATTTGCAATGTGGTGACGAAGCATAGCATCCTGAGTTATGGTAGAATCTTCATTCTCCCGGCTGTCAACCAATGACTGGATATACTCTTCCTTTTGCCTTTATTGTTTTCTACGGTATTTCTGGTTAGGATCATTGGGATTGTCCGGGATGGTGCGTTCCAACACGGCAATCTCTATCAATGAGGTAATATATTTTTTACGGTTCTTTGACTGATTGGTTATTCCCAATCTATCCATAATCTCCTGAGCAGTTCTGAACAGATATTCCGTATATCTTGTTCCTTCTTAGTTAACTTCCAAGTAACTAAGTTATCCTTTTCTTGGATACTTTTATTGTGAACTTGGTTACTTTTATCCTGAGGTTGGTTACTATTCTTTTCAGCTTGGTTAGTTACTTGCTCACTTGTCAAAGTATCAGGAACTAAGTTACCTTGGTTAGTTACTTGGTCAACATTGCGAGGAATCGTGATGAAGAACTCGTTGGCGGAATGGGTGATTTCCCGTTGATCAACTCCATTTGAGAAAAACGCATTAGGATCATACTCAAGAGCTCGGCGCACTCCACTGCCTGCGCCTGTATGGGGGAATTTTCCACCATGAGAATTGCTAAACGCAACCCTCTCGCAGCCGATCTCATACTTATCATACTTGCTTACGGTACGTTCTTTGAACTGCACCTGCCCGGCTTCCGCCAAGTCTCTCAATTGAAGTATATCTTGCTCAGTCATAATAGTTGTTCCTTTTAACACCAATATGGAACTCCGAGGTTATTAATGGAGATGAAAAATGTTGCCAACTTGGTTTGTAGGAACGTCCGATCCATAAATAAGGTTCTCGTCAGCAATTTCCTCCATTTCTAATGTATATCTATTGCCCTCGATTAAATTATAAGCTTTTACCACACTCTTTTGCAAACAGATGTTAACGTAGGGAATATGAAATTCGTAACCATTAAGTTTCCCCTTAAAGTTAACATACGAGAACACCATAACCTGAGGGCTGCGTTTGTGTACAAGTTCTTCCACCTCTTTATTACTTAAGGATGATTCTAGTTCACATTTAAAGGTCCTGATTAGAGGATAGGCTATGCCATGCTTGTTTAAGTAGCTTTTCAAAATGAGAGCACACACTAGTCCATCTTTTGAGTAGTTATTATATTCGGAAAAATGAACGTCGTTTTCCAACTCGAGTTGCTTAATCGTTTGGTAGTATAATTTTGCACGCTTAAAAACGTTTATTGCACTCTTATCGAAACATTCTTCTTCTATCTTAAAAAATTGGAAATTAACAAGATCCCCATTGAGTAAGGCAATGGGTACGTCTATCCATTGTAATGCCTTAGAAGATGACTCGTAGGAATCATAAAAGTCAGTCTCAATATTAACTTTACCAATAGGTTGGTTATTATCAAATTTCAGAGTGATAGAGATCTCTCCAATTTTTATATCAACTTTAAAGACTACTGTGTCTTTCTCATCATGGTATATACATACCTTGGTTCTTTCAAGAAAGTTAATAGAAGGTATCTTTATTGTCCAGTCGAATAGTTGATACGGAGGCATAACCAAAAGATTTTTCCAATCAGATTTACTTCCGAACAAAATGCCGTTATAGCGTAATTCACCTTCGATTAAAGATGAAACATCAATTTGATATGCCGGCAGGATGAATTTAGTGCCAGGGATACATTGGGAAGTATTAAAAATTCTTTTATTAATCGCCTCCGCCGCTTCGGGAGTAATTTTGAGATTTAACTCCGGACTTACAGTCGCACCGTTATATCCGGCAATTTTATCTATTATATTAGTTTTATCGCCGAATTGAATAGTAGGGTTTAAACCTCTCTGTTTAAGGTATTGGTAAAAAACATTATTATCTTCCAGACGAGATTCTGTAAAGTCATTGACAATAGTATCATCAATAGACTGTTTTAGCCTAGTTAGGAATTGTTCTCCTGTTAGCTTAATATATGTAATTCCATTAGACTCTAGCTGTTGTTTTCGCGCATCATGAATGTAAGGAGAGATAAGGTACATCCCTTTTACATTACCATCTAACTCATCACGAACGGTTTTAATAATATCAAAAATATTATCATCAGCAAGACTGTATCCGATGAAAACAACGTAAGAATGACGGAAAGAATATTTTAAATCTTCCCATAATGCCTTAAGACTTGCCTTATGAAAATAGTCATCGTAATCCTCATTGGTAATAATGATTGAGTCGGTATTGGATAACGTTGTTAAATCGCCATGGAGCTTATAGACATTGACCGCCGCACAATCAGAATTGGAACAACCTTGAGAAGATGTTAAGACCGCACGTTGACCATTAGGATATGCATTCTCAATCAAGGAATCGTAATTAGTCGTAAAAATTGTTTTAAAATGCGGAATAGAAGCTAATAATTTATGATCAGAAGTATCGGTTGGAGTAAAAGAAAAATGCTTGAATAAACTTCGCATTAATTCATGGCGACCTTCTTTCTCTACAAAATCGGATGCAACGTCTCTAAGACATAAATCTTTAGGATCACAATCATAATTCAGATCACCATCTTTCATTAATCGACAGATTAACTCATAAACTGATGGTGCTCCAGCTTTTATTGAAAAGCCAGAACCTATAAATAGAGTAACTTTATTACGCCTGACTCTTCTTATAAGACGTTCTATTGGGGTTACTTTCTGTTGCATATTATTTAAGTTCGCCTGTTAGGATAAAGTGACGTAGGATTTCATCGATCTTCATATTGAGTCTGGGTGGAGTGAGTGGAGTGCCTACTCGTTGCTGGAAATATGCCTTGGCGAGGACACGGTTCACCGATGCCTTTAGACGGGTATAGCGTCCGAACTCATCAATATTGTGATCTGTGAGACGGGCGTCAGCCATTTCTTTTAATAAAGCCGCATCAAGACCGAGGTTCTGAGCAAGGAAGAGAATTTTACCTTCCTGCGCCTTGTTCATATAATCTATTATGTAGTCATGAAATGACTTGCATATATTATATTTCAAATTGCCTGTCTGAACATCATGCAAGAACTGATTGGCATAACGCTGTTCTTCCTGTGAGAGAAATGCGAATGACTTATGTACTTCGTCGAGCAGCTTTTGAAGTCTATCTTCATCGAGAACGTCTTTGCGTAGCTCTTTCAGATACTTTTCAAAACGACTATTCATATAATCATAGTCAATTGCGCCAGTCTCTATCTCCGTAAGGTGAGTGTCTATCTCATACGGAAGATTGCCTGAGGATGTTCCGCCTGTGTTATCTTCATATAGTTCACGATAACGAGCCTGTAAAGTCTGGAAGTCCTCTTGCGTTATTAAAAGAATCAAGACCTCGCCATCGTCTGTTACATATTCTGTTTTATCCCATGAGAAACCTTGCAGTCGCGCTGCGCTAATATGGTCTGAGAGAGCCTTGAAGAGCTTGGCAAAGCGTCCTCTCTCAGCATCGAGTTCGGGTAGTTTACTGAAGTTCTCAATCTCAGCCGCTTCAAAGAGTTTCCTAATCTCAATGAATATGTCGTTTATTCGATGTAGATTATGAGGTAGTCTGTCAACGAAAACACCAAACGGTCTGCCCCCTGAATACATTCTGATGGCATCGTCTATATTTCGTTTCATTGAATGTACTTTGCGATAATAGCGGATTGTGCCGAATGGTTTCTCTCGTTTATCCTGCGGACGGTTGGTGCGTGATATTGCTTGAATTAAGTCGTGTGCCTGATCGGACTTGTAATACTTGTCAAGATACAATGTATTGACCCACTTGGAGTCAAATCCGGTTAGCATCTGATTCACAACAATAAGAATATCAATCTGCTTGCCCGGTTCAAGATGCTTATAAGCCTCTTTATGGGCAACGCGGTTTGACATATCCTTCTTCATAGCGGCAAATGTCGCCACATTATAGTTCTTGTTGTATAGGCTATTATATTCTCCGATAATCAGTTCCAGTGCGGCCTCTTTATCAAATCCACTGCCTCCTTCATCGATGTTCGGGTCAAATAGTGAAGTAACATTGAGTCGAGGAGCCTTTTCTCGCAGAAGTTTGTAGTATTCGACTGCTTCGGCAATGCTGCTTGTGGCAAGAATAGCATGATACTTGCGATTACGGCTCAAAAGAGTGAAACGCTTTATGATGTTATCAACAACTTTCTCCCTATGTTCCGGGCGGTCATACTGAGTAGGAGGGATATAATCTTCTATTCCCTTGCTTAACTCACCGTTTGCTTGCATTTCACCTGCCATTGGCACATCGTCCATGTATTTCAAGTACATTGACCTTTTAGCATCATCCGCGAGTGCTTCCTCCTCGGTATGTGCCTTTGCCTTTTCAAGTGCCACGGCTTGACGGAGATCTATGTCGTCATATGTGGGGCACATAACGGGATTAAATCCCAATACATTACCGTCTCTGATCCCGTCAGGCATAACATATCTGTGCAACTCATCGCCAAAGAGAGAAACTGTGGTGTTCATATTCTTCTCATATTCCGGCATAATCGGTGTACCGGTAAATCCGAAGAACAATGCCATTGGAAAGGTCTCTCGGATTGTTGGATACATTTCTCCGAAAACGGAGCGGTGGGCTTCATCAACTATGAATACAATCTTTTTAGCCCAAATCTGTTCCAACTCATTCTTGCGCTGTTGCATGCTCTCTTCATTGATACGGCTCATCTTCTGAATGGATGTGACAATGAGTTTATCGTTTGAATCTGTGCTTTTGAGCTTGGTGATGAGTTTATTGGTATTGCTTGTATCCTGCACCGTGTCCTCCTCGGCAAAACCGGAGTATTCCTTGTAACTTTGATCGCCAAGTTCGATGCGGTCAACAAGAAATACAACCTTCTCGGCATCATCATTTGACTGGGCTATTAACTGAGCACTCTTGAAGCTGGTCAGTGTCTTGCCACTACCTGTGGTATGCCAGATGTGACCGCCAAGCTGGTCTGATACCTTCCAGTTGTGTTGTTGCACCTTTTGGTATATGCTTTTGGCGGCGTAGTATTGATAACTACGCATTACTTTCAGAATTCCATCGCCCTTGTCAGGAACAGTATAGTATCCGATGAGCTGATGAGCCATCGGGATTGACAGAAGAGTCTCTGCAATATCAGGCCATTCATTTATCAACTCATTGTTGAAATCTTCCCAATGAAAGTAGAAGTCTGAATTGAATTTGCCATTAGGTCCAGGATTAGCAAAATATAGAGTTTCCTCCGGATTCATGGCAACGAATATCTGAACGAGAGAGAATATTCCATCGAACACACCCGAATTCATGTATCGCTCAATCTGATTACAAGCGTTCTTTACAGGTATACCACTACGCTTCAATTCCACATGAATCAGCGGCATTCCGTTGATTAGAAGTGTGAAGTCGCCACGCCGTTCTCCTAATATTTGGGAATTAGTTGTAAACTTAGGTTGGCGGGCTATCTGATAAACCGTATCATTAGAACCGATTTTCTGCTTATCATAGACAATAAGACTGACGGTTTTACCATTATGTAGTGTATCATTGGCGTTATCTCGGATAATCGACACGCTTTTGCCATTTATAAATTCGCTGTTCAGACGCAATGGTATACGCAGGTCCCTCACTTGCTGAAGAACCTGCTGCATCTCTCCATCAGTTAATGGACAGCCATTAAGACAGTCTATGCCATTATTTATTTTTGATAGTATCTGCCGCCAGTTTTCAATAAGTTCTGCTTCTGTGGGGTACATCAATACGGGATGTTGCCCCCAACCCTTACGGCGGAGAGCCTCAACCATTGCTATCTCAAATGGGGTTTCGTTATTAAATTTCTCTGCCATAACCTACACAAACATTTTGTCGAGCATCGCTTGTTTAAGATTCCGCAATTTATCCAATTTCTGCTCGTTGAATTGAATAAGACGGTCGTATTCCACAAGTAGATTTGCAATAGCTATTTGCTCTTTCTTTTTAGGAACTAAAAACTTAAGAGTGGCAAAGTTTTCATATTTAATACTTTTACCATCACGTATGCCATATGTTACAGCTTCAAGACACTTGATGAATTGCTTTGAAGTCAACACGTATTTCCAAAATATGTCATATTGGGATGCCACATCTTTCAATTGCATGACAGTATAAGCAGGGGAAGTTATACCCTCAATTGCTGAATGAGCGAATCCTCCTTGGAATGAACGAAGATGTATTACAAAATGCCCTGATAGTACTCTTTTATATGTGGCAACATTTTGAGTACCATATGACATTTCTATACCTGTTTCAGAGCGAGGTATCATACCTAACTCTTGAGAAGCGGATAAAATTGGCAATTCTGGATGTCCTTTGTCAGAAACTGGCTGAAAAACATCTGAAGCAAAATATTCTGTCCAACTCTCAGTAAATTCACCTAATCTAACGCGAGGCTTAGTTTCTGCTCCTTGAGGTAAGAGAGATGATAGTAATGCTTCTCTCAGAGTACGTAATTTTTCACAAACATTCATTTGCTTAGTGATTAACGCATCTATATTTTTGAAAGATCCAGCAATTTTAATCTGCTCTTCTCTCTTTGGGAAAATTACTTTTCCCGATAGAGCTTCAACATCACCGATGTTCAGAGTATTTTTTGCACCCTTGTGAACTATGGGACGAAGATAGTCATTCAGACGTTTATCTTTATCAAAGAACGTCTGTATGAAATCCGGCTCAACATTCTCATTTGGATGATAAATCGCGTACAATGCCGATACAATACCGGGAACACCTTTGTTAGTTTTAATAATTCCGTATGGTTGATCTCTTAAGGGTGATTTGGTATATATGATATCATTTGTTTCCGCAACGCCATAGCCAGTTACGGAAGCACCGGCAAATGAACGTCCCTGGTATTCTATCTGGTTGATAACACCAAATTCACGAGATACAGACAACACATCTTCTTTACCGAACGTATTGTCTCGGTTTTTAGTTTTGGACGTTGTCAGATATTCGGACAAAGGCAATTTGTCCCAATCCCCTTCAAATCCGGCAAAACGTATTTCTGGAACTTTCCTTTTACTTTTCATCATCGTTCTTTTTGGGGAGTTTGGGCGTAGTCTTTTCAATTTTACGTTCGTTTGAAGCGACTCGACGTTCTACTCTCTTTATGTCCTCTGCAGCTGGAAGTTCCTCAGGTTTAATTCCACGTTGACCCAACATCTGACGCACGCTGCCATTGTTCTGCATGTGTTCAACAGTAATAGACGCCTCTCCTTGTAAATCTTTCTGTTCCACATTATAGTTGGTCATCTCGGTAGCAAGATTTTTTGCTGCAATGGTGAGAGTTGGCAGAAAGTCTGCCAACGCACCGGATTTGACACCGAGTCGCTTCTTCATCATCTCGGTGGTATTGCCGCCGAAAAGTACAGAGTCTCCTTTAGAACGAATTCGACCGAATCCTTTATCATCTACGCCTCGCTCATAGATATTTTGAGACAACTGCTTCTCAGATGCACGTAGCCTGTCGCGAGCCTCGATACGAGCGATATGATTCATATGCTCGGCAATCAATTCGGCTCTACGGGTCTGGACCGCAAAGTATCCTTGTGCAAAAGCGACTTCCTCTTTCTTAGGATCTCCATTTTGCGCTATCAGATAGCAAGCGAAACGTGTAAGCATAAAATCCTGAATATTTCGTTTCGCCCCGCTTCCGAGAATAACCATTTTCGTGACCTCACGAAAATGGTCTGACCCATTGAACCCCTGTGTCTTACAGGAGTCGATGGCACGGTTGATTGCGACCTGGAAATTCTCCCACCTTGCATAGCCAAGTAAAGTCTGAAGTTCGCGGGCAAACCAAACCTCCATATCCTTTCCCGCATCATCCTTGATGATGTGGGTTATGCTATTGAAGGTATCGGTATGAAAAGAAACACGTGTAATGTCCATACAGCGCAATATTATTTATTATGGTTCAAAAGAGATTGAAGTGATTCGAGGGCTTTCATGTCAAAGTCATTTCCCCGCAAAGAGGCAACCATGTCCGAAAGTTTTGATTCGGAGTCAGAAATTGACTTCTCTACATCATTGAGCGTAACTGCATATTTGGTCACAAGAGCGTCAACCTTATCTATAAGCGTTGAAATAACATTTGTATGTTCAGCTTTCACTGCATCTACTACTGGCATGACCCATTTGAGACGAAGTAGTTCACGGATTTGGTCTTCAGAAAGCGACTCTATTGTGAAGATTGTCTTCTCATCGAGTTCGTTCATCGCGTCCTTTATCTCTGCTTTCAGCCGTTTCTGTTCATCGGCATTCTTTGTAAGAGCGATTATGTGAGCCTCCATGCTTCCATCGGGGAACTTCGGTAAATATGTGTATTTTCTCTTCTTATACTCTTTGAGCATAAGTTTGAGTTGAGCTTTGACTTTCTTGTTATCAAAAGCATCACCATCTTCGGTGAGAATCACAGCATCTTCCTCATCGGCTTCTTCAAGCAGAACAGATATTTCTCCAATTGTTTCGGTAAGTTGGTTTTTCAGCTCATTAACTTTGTCAAGGTATTCAGGAAGCAGCGTCCGCTGAACAAGATCAAAAGGCATTATGCGTCCCTTCCATCCTTTCTGAACTTCGTCTTCTTCATCTCCGTTCTTGACTATGACCATGTTCGGCTCAATTTTTTTGAGGACATCAATACCTTCAGTTTGAATGATTTCAATATCAGTAGCTGTCTGCTCCCAACAATCGCTGAGTGCTTGGAATGCAGCGTACCGATCGAGCAACGGAACTGAGGAAAGACGTCTGAACAAGTCTTCGCCTAATGTGTCAATCTCTTTGGCGACATTAAGTGTCATCATCCCATCAATGAGTTGGGAGATGAGATAATGTTCGTAATCGCCAAAAGCAGAATTATAAGATGCTTGGAATTTCTTTATATCATCATGATTCCGAATGGCGTCACCGACATTGTCTGACAGACATTCCACATATTCACCTTCGGGGAACAAAGCGGATTTCAAGGCAGGCATTACCTCCCAATAATCTTTGAGTAGTTCGATTTCAGTACGAGGCACACCGCCGAGAAGTGACGAGTATAAATCCCATTTCTCAACAGCGTCCGAGGAATCGACATATTTGGGTATATTGAGGTCGTACTCGTTTTCGCGAATCTCTTTCAGACTAACAAGACGTGCGAACTTATCAATTGAGGTAGGTCGGGTGGTAACGGTATCAAAAATTCGCTTAATATCAGATGCTTGGAGTTTCTTTTTCTTACCATCCTTAGAAGCATATTTTGAGGCATCAATGAAAAGCACATCCTTGTTATCACGATTGGCTTTCAACACCATAACAATAGTGGCAATAGGAGTGCCAAAGAAAATATCAGCCGGGAGTCCAATTATTGCCTCAATTTTGTTCTGCTCAATTAGATTCTTACGGATTTCGGCTTCATCACCAGGTCGGAACAGTACACCATGAGGCAAGACGATAGCCATAATACCATCGAATTTTAGGTGGTAGAGATCATGAAGCAGAAAAGCATAGTCTGCTTTCTTTTTCGGGGCTAATCCGTAGTCCTTATATCTTGGATCGGCATCCTTATCGGATGGTCTATCCCATTCCTGAGAATAAGGTGGATTGCTGACCACGGCATCCATCGGGCAGTATTCGTAAGAGGTTTCCTTATCCTCTTCATCAAACATAGGCCAGTCGCAACCATGCTCCAGAGTGTCGCCATTGCGAGTGATGATGTTATTAGGCTTGATACCACGCATAACCAGATTCATACGAGTCAAGTTATACGTGTTTCTCTTCCACTCTTGAGCGTAATACTTAATATTGTCCGGATTTTGGTTGTACTTTGCTACGGCTCGACCGATAGTGATAAGAAGTGATCCAGATCCACTTGTAGGATCATAAATCTCAATCTTTTCTCTGTCGCGAAGATGATGAGCAACAATCTCTGCCATGAGAACTGAAACCTCATGAGGCGTATAGAACTCTCCTGCTTTTTTACCGGCAGATGCAGCAAAGTTGCTGATAAGGTATTCGTAAATGTACCCCAGAACATCATATCCCTGGTTTCCATCCATTGGAATATCTTTTATCAGCTGTATGAGTTTACTGATTGCAGAGGAGCGAGTTGTGTCAGAATCTCCAAGATTTTTCAATCCGGTTTCAAGTGTATCGAAAATGCCGGAGAATACTTTTTTATGAGAGGGATATATAAGACGGTTAAATGCAGACAATGCTTCCGAAACATCTTTCACTCCGAAGTCTGACCCTTTATCAAGCCAAGTGGAAAAAAGATGTTTATAACCTATGAAATAACCTCGGTTTTTTCGGACATATTCAGTGTATTCAGGATCATTCTCTTCTTCGATAGAGGGTAAATCCTCATCGGTCCACCCCTCATTACGGTAGAAATTTTCAATCTCAGTGCTCAGATAGCGATAGAAGATAAAGCCAAGAATATAGTCCTTATATTCATTCGCCTCAATCTTTGAGCGCATCTTATTGGCCGAAGCCCATATTTTGGAAGCAAGTTGCTGTTTGTTCATATATGAAATATCTTTTACTGTCTGGATTTTAATACCCCATTTTTTTATTAAGGTCAGAGACTTTTGTGTAGAGTTCAAAGGGGGTTGAATTATTTGCAAGACATTCAATTAGGATTTGAGCGATCTGCCTCATATCCTCCTGATATCCCATGCGCGGATCAGCTCCTCTTGGTTTTCCTTCTTGAGCACGGTGACCTCTGGTTAAAAATGTATTAATTTCCTCGCGGATGATTTTTCGCGCCTTTTTGTGAGAGTCTCCTGAAGGAAGAAGCTTTCGCAGGAATTTTTCTTTTACTTTATAGAAAAGTTCATATTTCTCCTCTGGAGAGTCAATTGACTGTGGTATGAGGTTTTCCAATTCATCTATTAGTTCGATATTTCCATTGTCATCGAAACTAAGCGTCGGTGCTTTGGGCATCTCCGTAGCGGCTAGAATTGATTGGAGTTCATAATCTATCTCATTGGGTTTGCCAACCTTTTCAATACGTAGTTCTTTATCCTTAGACATATATTGTTTGTTTTAAATCAATTATTTTGTTAATGGGTAGTGCTTTGTTCTCCGGGGTTTCTGAAAAACACACAGCATTTAATCCTTTTAGCATTTCATCAGTTTTTGGGATTCGCGAGGTATATTTTTTCCAATCGCTTGGGTGGAAATAGCAATGGATGCTATAAACTATAGATGGATGCACCCTCCACTCTTTGCAATAAGATTGCACAATGGCTGGGGAATCCAGATATGGCATTATCATTTTATGATTATCACCATTCAAAAAGTAATCTCGCGCAAAATTGTCGCACCGCTCCTCGTCAAGTAAAAGTAGATCTCCGTCGCCATCAGAAATGTGATATTGATATTCTCGAATTAAATCTAGATGAGATATAACGTGACATAGTTCATGAAGTAAAGCGAACCAAACGGTCGGATATCTGTCATTATAATCAGAAAGGATTATGCAGGGTTTATCATTTACAACGAGCGTTGCCCCCCTAAGATGTAAATCTTTGATGGTTGGCTGATAAATGACTGTTACACCAAGTCTGTATAGAGCTTTTACAACAGTTATTAGACCATTCTTTTCATTTAAAGTACAAGCTCTTATACTTGGAATAACCCTGATCAAAGCGGCTCTGTCATAGGGATAAGGATTGTTTATAGTCTCCAATACATGAAAAGCCGAACTAAGCCAAAACTCACGCATAAGATCGCTCTTGTTTTTTCGTCGCGTTTGACTAAATGCTTTAACAAGAGGGGTATGGCTATATTCGTATAAATTATTTAATCCAAAATAGTCAATGATTCGTGCTTTTAATTCAGTAACAGATGCACCCTTCTTAAAAAAGCCTATTTTTGTTAATGATCCCACCTCGAAATGTGCCATAATGTATGCCGCATCTTTGGCCAACTGTATATCTGATATCTGAGATGGTGACATGTCTTGAAGCGAAAGCATTAAGACTTCATCCAAAGAAGAGTTCAGAAAATATGCTAACTTTATTATTGTAAATAGGCTGATTCTTTTGGCCTCTCCGTCCAAAATGGGCTTAACTTGTTTTGCATCTAAATCGAGCATCTTGAACACGATGTTATCCGTTAAGTTCAATTCAGCCTTTCGTGCATTGAATTGCTCTTTCAGAGAGCCATATACAATTGCTGATGGATCCTCTGGCACAATGTCTTTGACCAGTCCGGAGAATAGTTCTAAATCAGGTATGTCTTGTATGAATTTATCCATGTCGCAAAGTTACTAAAAAAATGGGAATTTTTTAACAAAACTTTGGAAAATTTTCTAAACTTTTTTAATGGATTCTAATTGCTATATTGTATGTTCTTATTTATTAGTATTATGATTTAGTGTGTCCTTAGAATTATAATAAGAAAAAATACTTATGTTCGGTTAACAGTGTATGAATTGGAAGGTCATGAATTTTTATTTGGCTATTATTAGAGGTAGAGGGGGTTGGGTCCAAAGCCTTTGTTTTATTCGACTTTGATTAAAATCTTCGTTGTCTCACCATTATTTAGAGAAGCCAGTTGATGGTATCTTTGGCATTGCTATTGCTATGATGGGGTAACTCGGATAAGGAGTATTATATCTTATCTGCTAAAAGAATATATACATAGAATTTTGAACCGATACCACAATTACTCCATCCTGCCCATGTGTTCTCTAACCAATCATGGCGATTTATAAAATATTTTTCAATTTCATTTGCGTTACTTATACTGCTAGTCTCATACTTCACAATCATTCTTTCCCAGCCGTCACGCCGTTGATGCTCGTAAAAACGTCGTTTGGGGTTATTTGTTATTCCGATTTTAACTCGTCTATATCTCAAACGAAATAATCCGACGGTGATACTAATATAACGGATTATTTCGCTAGGCCATCCAGTATAATAATTATATTCGACTTTGTTATACATATTTGTAATTTTAATTTATGTCATATGGTTTATCAGTGAACACTTACTCAGTAATGAGTGTGTCCACTGATATGTTGTTAGTATAAACTTTTAGTTCTGACTTAGCAACTGGCGCCATATCACGAATAAGGTAAAGCTTCCAGAGCAATAAGTATTATCGGTCAGTAATAATTAATATACATCAGTTAAAATTAACTAATTACTTCCCAATGCAAAATCGGCTAAAAATAGAATGGAGGAGGGTGGAGGTGGTGATTGTTCCGGTGATCTCGCCGAGATGGTGGAGGGCTTCTCTAACGTCTTGGGCAATGAAGTCGGCTGAGAGATTGTCGCTGAGCAATTGACGGGCACGGCGTAGGGCTGCACCCCCTTTGATTAACGATTCGTAGTGGCGCGCATTCGTGACCATGATGTCCCCTTCGCTCGTTTGCATGGAGCGGGCATCGGCGGAAAGAATGTTGAGAAGTTCATCCAAACCGAGAGATTGTGTGGCTGAAAGCTTGATTGGTTGTGAATCTGAAAGCTTGATTGATTCTGAATTCTGATTCGGTAATTGTGAATTGTCAATCTCTTCTGTGCAGGCATCTATCTTATTGAAGATGATGTGCTGAATGATGGAAGAAGAGTCTTCATCATTGGCTTGAGAAATCTCTTGGGAGTCGGGATTCCCCCCTTGCTTGACGCGGATTTCCTCCTGTTTCTCCTTTATATAATCGAGCTGAGAGGGGATATCGGCGGAGGAATCCACTATCCAGAGGATGATGGCGGAACGAAGAAGTCGGTCGGTGGCCCGTTCAATGCCGATTCGCTCCACTGTGTCGTCTGTATCGCGCAGTCCGGCGGTGTCGATGAAGCGGAAAAGAACTCCGTCGATTTCACGAGTGTCTTCGATGATGTCGCGCGTGGTGCCAGGCACATCGCTTACAATCGCTTTCTCCTCTTCCAAGAGGAGGTTGAGGAGGGTGGATTTACCTGCATTGGGTTGACCGGCAATCACTACCGGAATCCCCTCCTTGAATGCCTTTCCGGCAGAATAGGAGGCCGAAAGCCTATCTACTTCATGGATAATCCGGTCGGCAAGTTCCATGAGCCGGAGACGATCGGCAAATTCTACATCCTCTTCCGAGAAATCGAGTTCGAGTTCGAGCAGGGATGCAAAATCTATGAGTTGGTTGCGGAGCTCTTCCAGACGGCGCGAAAAATGGCCGTTGGCCTGCATCATGGCAAGACGCTGGGCAGCGCGCGAATTAGAGGCGATAAGGTCAACTATCCCTTCGGCCTGAGCAAGGTCGATGCGTCCATTGATGAAAGCGCGTTGTGAGAACTCACCGGGTCCTGCACTGCGCGCACCGGATCGGATAAGGAGATTAACAATCTCGCGTTGAATCCACCGCGACCCATGGCAGGAGAGCTCAATGATATCTTCTCCCGTATATGAATTAGGGGCAAGGAAAAGAGTGGCCACTACCTCATCAAGAACTTCTCCATTCTCATCCACGATTTTTCCGAGATGTGCAGTATGCGACTCGCAATTCTTCATCGGCACACCTCGCCATACCGAACCCACTATATCTACAGCCTCCGGACCCGAAACACGGATCACGGCTATTCCTCCTGTGCCTGGAGGTGTGGAGACTGCTACAATTGTATCACGCGAGAAAGAGATTGGGTTGGGGTTTATCTGCGATTCCATTCCTTGAAAGAAGATTTAGATTCAATTTCATTTTCTATATCATCGGGGAGGGGAGCAAAGAAATCATAGCCTGTTAGCTTCTCCACCTCGTCGATGGTCATGACATAATTCTCCATATTGCCCGGGGAGGTCATATTGGGATACACAAAGGCTATTCCGCGTGGCGAATCGAGATAGGGGGCAGCGATTACCTTGAAGAATGCTCCCGGCACTTTGACGCCAGTGGTTCCGATGCGCTTTTTATCATCTTTTGAATATATAGGTCCGGAGATTATCACGATTGCTGAATCACGCTGCGCCCAGAGACGCTCTTTATTTTCGAGTGTGCTCCAAGCGCCGGTGTTGAGCGAATGATCCTGAGGGCATATATTTGTGAGCACAAAGCAATCTTCCATCGCCTGTTGGCTCCATTTCTGGTCGGCCGCCGGACACATATGGCCGCGGTCGTAACCTGAATTGGTATAGTCTTTTGTCGAGGGGCAACCCTCCACGGAAGAGTCGGTCCAAAATTTATTGGAACGCGCTACTCCATTTTGCACTTCTGATCCTAAAAGTTCCCAAGCCACCCAGTTTGGGGTATGGTTCTCATTATTGAAAGAGAGGCGGAAACCTTCGTAATCCTTTATCTCCGAGGGGAGCGAAGAGGGGATGGCTACATTCATCAGATCCATGGAAGGGGAGACGGAAGAGGAGGGTTTGGAACTGATCCCTGTGATAGGTGCTGAATTCTCGGAATCTGCAGAATTGTTTTGACGGGAGCATGTTAGGCCATAGACGCCGATGGCAATCAATGCGGCGGCAGCGATTAAGATAATGATGATATAACTTTTTTTCATTATAACTGATTTTAAAATAAATCGGATATCCTCAAAAATCCCAATTCTAACAATAATCGGATTATTCCTCTCACAGAGGTCTCACAGAGCCACAGAGCCGTTTGTTCTCTTTAACTTTGGATTTGTTTCCCACAGAGTAAGGAATGCTCCGCATTAAGCCCACAGAGCCGAGACACCATAAAATATAAACTCTGTGCCTCTGTGCCCTCTGTGAGAGATACCTATATATCCCAGTGGGGACTAATGAGGATATATGTAAAATTAATTAGGGAGAGGAGTTGCAAAAGTAATGAAAAAAAGTGAAATAAAGCCAAACTTGAAGATATATCTCATAATTTTAGGGAGAAATAAATATAATTTGGGATTTTATTGTTAATTTTGAAGATGAAAACGCCTGAAGCCTCTAAAAAGCTTTTGGCAGGATTAAAAGATTACAAAAAGGAATAACCTAAAATTTTACCATAATGACAGTGACAGAAAGATTTCTCGACTTTGTGAGATTCGACACACAGAGCGACGAGTTGACAAATATGACTCCTTCCACACCCGGACAGATGGAGTTTGCAAAATACCTTAAGACAGTGGTGGAAGGTATGGGCTTGGAGGAGATAAGCCTTGACGAGAACGGCTATCTCTTCGCCACTCTCCCTGCAAACACAGAAGGGGATATCCCTGTGATCGGCTTCATCGCCCATATGGATACAAGCCCCGATATGTCGGGAAAGAATGTTAAGCCCCGTATCGTGAAAGACTATAACGGTCTGGATATCGTGCTTAATGAAGAGCAGAAAATCATACTTTCCCCCGAAGAATTTCCCGAGCTTCTCAACTATCTCGGGCAGGATCTTATCGTGACCGACGGAACAACCCTTCTCGGAGCTGACGACAAAGCCGGAATCGCCGAGATTCTCACAGCAGTGGCATATCTGCAGGCTCATCCCGAAATCAAGCACGGCAAGATCCGCATCGGCTTCAACCCTGACGAAGAGATCGGCTTGGGAGCACATAAATTCGATGTAGAGCGTTTCGGCTGCGAATTTGCCTACACAATGGATGGCGGTGCGCTCGGCGAACTCGAATATGAGAACTTCAACGCCGCGTCAGCAAAAGTTACTATAAAGGGTAGAAACGTTCACCCCGGTTCGGCAAAGCATAAGATGATCAATTCCATCCGCGTGGCCAACAACTTCATCACCATGCTTCCACGCTGGGAGACACCCGAACACACTGAGGGTTACGAAGGATTCTATCATCTTGTAGGGATCAACGGAACAGTGGAGGAGACCACACTTTCATATATCATCCGCGATCACGACCGCGACCGCTTCGAGCGCCGCAAACGTGAGATCGAACATCTCGTGAATAAGACCAACAGCGAATTCCCCGGCTGCTGCTCAGTGGAGATAAAGGATCAGTATTACAACATGCGCGAGAAGATCGAGCCTGTGATGCACGTGATCGAGGTGGCGGAGAAAGCTATGGTAGAGGCAGGAGTCACTCCCAAAGTGCAGCCTATCCGTGGCGGCACCGACGGCGCACAGCTCTCATTCAAGGGTCTCCCTTGCCCCAATATCTTTGCCGGCGGCGAAAACTTCCACGGACGTTACGAATTTGTAAGTATCCGATCAATGGAAAAGGCAGCCGAGGTGATTGTGAATATCTGCAAACTTGTGGCTGAAGCATGATCGGAATAAAGCCGACAATGTATGTCATCACAGGGCCGACTGCCTCCGGGAAGTCGGCCCTTGCCGTTGACCTTGCCCGACGTCTCGGCACGGAGATAATATCTGCCGACAGCCGCCAGATATATCAAGGGATACCCATTGTTACGGCAATGCCTACTCCCGAGGAACGCGCAGCCGTGAAGCATCATCTCATTGATATGCTCCCCTTGGATGCATATTACAGTGCATCGCAATTTGAGGAGGATGCTTTGAGAATAGCGGAAGATGTAATGAATCGCACCGGATCAGTCGTGGTCTGTGGCGGTTCGATGATGTATGTGGATGCGTTATGCCATGGGATAGACGAACTCCCTACGGTTCCCGATTCGATACGTCAGGGATTGATGGAAGAACATGCCGAAAAAGGGGATGCATGGCTTCTGGATCAGCTTCAGAATCTCGATCCGGAGTATTACGGGAAGGTGGATAAAAAGAATATCAAGCGGGTGTTTCATGCCGTAGAGATAATTCGTGCGGCAGGGAAGACCTATACCGAACTGCGCACCGGAGAACGACGAAGCCGCCCCTTCGAGATAAAGAAATATATGATAGATATGCCGCGCGAGATGCTCTTCTCCCGCATCAACAGAAGAGTGGATGCAATGGTAGCTGATGGATTGGAAGAAGAAGCGCGCCGCGTCTATCCGCAGCGCGCCTTGAATTCATTGAATACGGTAGGCTTGAAAGAGATGTTTGCCATGTTTGAAGGGACGATGCCCCGCGATGTGGCGATAGAGAGGATAAAGAAAAATACGCGCGTCTATGCCAAGAAACAGCTCACATGGTGGGCACGCGACCGCGAGATTATTCCTCTTTGTTGGAACGTCTCACCTGACGCATTTCTTTCGACTCAGAATCATTAATGGTTTCAGAAGCAGGGAGTGGTTTATTTTTCTGCTTCTTCATCCGGATCTTCACCTTGTCGAAGCCCTTGCCATAGACTCCGTTGACGGCACCTTGTGTCACGAATGCATCCTCATCCACGCTCTTTATGATACGGAATATCGTCACCGACTCAATCTTGCGCGAGAACACCAGCAGAATCTTTATATTCTGCTTGCTATACCATCCTTCGCCGTCGAGCACTGTGCAGCCGCGATGAGCCTCATTATTGATTTTATCGGCAATCTCTTTCCATTTGGGAGAGAAGATGATAAACTGTGTGGCCTGGCGGTTGGTATTGATCAGCATATCGCAGACATAAGACACGATGAGAGTCACCATGAAACCATATACCATCGTAGGGATGCGGGCTTCTACACGCTGCTCGAAAGAGCCGTCGAAGGGGAGAAGCAAAGAGCTGCTCACGATAAACATATCCACATAGATCATGGTTCGGCCTATGCTCACATTGCTCACCTTGGAGACCATAGCGGCTATTATATCTGTGCCTCCCGACGAGCCATTATGGTTGAAAGCCGTTCCGACGCCAATTCCGCAAAGCATGGCGCCAAGCACCACGCTCACCACACGATCCGGAATAAGCGGATGGCCCAATCCCATGAAAAAGCTTTCAAGGAAGCCGATTCCCAAAGAGACGATCGTCACTCCGAAAATGGTGCGCTTCACAAACTTGCTCCCCACCACCTTATAGGCCATGGCCAGAAGCACGAGATTAAGCACATAGGAAGTGACGCCGACCGAGATTAGACCGTTGGTGGCAAAATAGACAAGCGTTCCGACGCCCGCCAGCCCTCCGATCACAATCTTATGAGGAAGGATAAAGGCAGTGAAGCCGAAAGCGTAGAGCATGAGCCCGAATACGATGAGGATATAATCCTTTGTATTGGTCATCAAGCTGTTATACTTCTGTGAATCCATTGATTTTTAGGAAATAATTAATTTAGTCGATAAGTATTGGTTGCAAAATTAGCCAAAAATTTTTGATATAGAATAGTTTTTTATAATTTTGCTCAATTATTTTAAGGAAACTAAAGTTTCCTCACAGAACCATGAGAGTATTTTCTGATTAAGGAATTATCTTATAAGAGCATTTAAAAAAAGAAATATGAAGCATATCCTTACAACCGCCATCCTTATTGCCGGCTCAATGAGTGCGGGCGCTGCAGATTTCTTCTCCACAGAAGAATGCGACGACCTTTTCACACTCGGGGCAAGAATTGGAGTGAACACCTCNAACCGAACTGTGAACGATGATGCCGCAGGCAGTTATAATTTTCAAAGCTGGGGCACAGGTTTCACAGCCGGGGTCACGGCCTCAATCAATATCCGCAACTATATCTCGATTGAACCGGGATTGTTCTTCGAATCAAGAAGCGGCAATTCAGCTTTCACATCCGAACCTCTTGCCACTCCCGAAGGGATATGCTATGTGACGCAGTCGGCACATCGCCACACATATAATCTTACCATCCCGGTGCTNGCTTCTTTTAGATTTAATGTCACCGACGACCTTCGATGGCATGTGGATTTCGGTCCGTATGTCGGATTCATGCTTAAATCAAAATTNGANAATAAGGAACTGCTCTCCACTCGNCCCGANACCTATGCCCAACCTCCCTTCGACGGGAAGATCGCCCCGGTGGATTTCGGCTTTAAGATGGGTACNGCCTTNGAGCTNATGCGNAAATATTATGTAGGGGTGCATTATGAAGCCGGTGCNGTAAAGGCATANAAGGATGTCAGCCTNAACAATGGTCTTGAAAAGGTCTATGGAGGGCGCACNAAAGCCTGGAACTTCACCATTGGTATGAACTTTTAAACATATACATTAAAATGGAAAATAAAGAGAAAGATACAGATAAGAAGAAAGTGGTNCTTAGCGGAATACGCGCCACAGGGAATCTTCACCTCGGTAATTATTACGGGGCATTGAGTAAATTTGTGAGAATGCAGGACGACTACGATTGCCGNTATTTCGTGGCCGACCTTCANGCCCTCACCACTCATCCCGATCCCAAGATGCTTCACGAGAATGTGAAGGATATTCTTGCCGAATATCTNGCAGCGGGTCTTGATCCNGAGAAGAATACAATCTATGTGCAGAGNGATGTNCCCGAAATTTCAGAACTCTATCTGCTTATGAACATGCACGTCGGTATCGGCGAGCTTATGCGCACGGCCTCCTTCAAGGATAAGGCNCGCAAGGCACTCGGNATNCATTCCGACGGCGACGAGATAGAGAAAGAGATCATCGGCAATCAGACNAACCAGCGCGTCAANGCAGGTCTGCTCACATATCCTACGCTGATGGCTGTGGATATNCTCATCCACCACGCCGACCTTGTGCCCGTAGGAAAGGATCAGGAGCAGCANCTCGAATTGACTCGCCGTTTCGCTCGCCGTTTNAACTCATTCTATAAGACTCCCTANTTNCACGAACCCTACAACTTCAANTTCGGAGGAGAGGCAGTGAAGGTGCCCGGACTTGACGGTTCAGGAAAAATGGGNAAAAGTGAAGGTAATTGCATCTATCTTATCGACGATGAGAAAACGCTCCGCAAGAAGGTGATGCGTGCCGTGACAGATGAAGGTCCCAAGGAACCNAACTCACCCGTGAGCGAGCCTATAAAGAATCTCTTCACTTTGATGGAACTCGTATCCGAACCTTCCACCCTCGAACACTTCAAGAANGCATATGCCGACTGCTCCATCCGCTACGGCGACCTCAAAAAGCAGCTTGCAGAAGATATTCTGAAAACCACTCTCCCNATCCGCGAGAGAATCCTCGATATNNGAAGCAACNATGAATATATCTCGAAGGTGGTGCGTCAGGGNGCCGANCGTGCAAGAGAGACNGCGGCNAAGACCCTTGCCGATGTGCGCGAGATAATGGGTATCCGTCGCTTCTGATATGGTGCTCAANTGGATATGGATAGCGTTCTTTGCGATCGCTTTCCTTATGGCCTTGGGTAAGACCCTCTTCATGGGCGACCTGCANGTGTGGAGCGATGTAATGAATGCCTCCTTTGATCAGGCAGCCTTTGCATTCCAGATCTCCTTGGGATTGACCGGGGTTCTTACGCTATGGCTCGGAATAATGAAGATAGGAGAGAAGAGTGGGGTGGTGGAGAGTTTAAGCCGCCTCATTTCCCCTTTCTTCTCCCGTCTCTTCCCCGGAATACCGAAAGGGGATCCCGCCATGGGNGCCATCTTCATGAACCTCTCCGCCAANATGCTCGGCCTTGATAATGCCGCCACTCCGATGGGGTTGCGGGCGATGCAGGAGATGCAGCGCCTCAACGAGAANAAAGACACCGCCACCGATGCGATGATAATGTTTCTCGTGCTCAACAGCAGCGGACTTTGCCTCATCCCGATAAGCATAATGATGTATCGGGCGCAAGGAGGAGCCGCCAATCCCACAGATGTGTTCATNCCTATCCTCATTGCTACGGCCATAGCCACACTCGTGGGTCTCGGGGCGCTCTGCNTCAAGCAGCGCATACGTTTCGATCGGGTGATATGCTCTTGGCTTGCAGGGATTGCGGCTTTCGTGGCGCTCGTGACATGGTTCTTTTCCTCTCTNCCGGCAGATAAAGTNGANTTATATAGCACATTTGGTGCTAATCTNATCCTTTTCTGCGTCATTATNGCCTTCTTGGGAGCCGGAGTGAGAAAAAAANTGCGAGTATATGATATCTTCATAGAAGGAGCTAAAGAGGGGTTCAAGACAGCCGTAATGATTATCCCTTATCTTGTGGCAATCCTTGTGGCAATCGGGATGTTCAGAGCCTCCGGAGCCTTGGATGCCGTTACGGGATGGGTGGAGAATTTTGTAGGTTGGCTNGGATTCGACACAAAATGGGTCGGAGCGCTCCCCACGATGCTCATGAAGCCCTTNAGCGGTAGCGGTAGCTGTGCGATGATGCTCGACGTGATGAANACTCAGGGAGCGGATGCNTTTGTCAGCAAACTTGCAGCNTGCGTAAGAGGAAGCACCGACACCACCTTCTATATCCTTGCCGTATATTTCGGATCGGTAGGAGTGTCGAAAACGCGCTATGCCGCCGGCTACGCNCTCTTGGCTGATATCACCGGAGCCATAGCCGCCGTGGTGATAGCATATTTCTTTTTTGTATAGCCCCCATTGAACCTTATAAAAAGCCTTAAAAAGAATGTCGAAAGCGCAGTTGAAGAAAGCACTTGCATCGATGGATGCCNGAGAGATTGCGGAGATGGTCTGCGAGCTCTATGATGCNCGTCCCGANGCGAAAGAATATCTCGAATATTGGCTGAATCCAAATGAGGAAGCCGAATTGGAGAAATATAAGGTGAAGATNCATCGTCTNTTCTTCACCCCCTCCGGGAAGCAGCGCAAACGCCCCACAATCACCTCCATAAAGAAGGAACTTAAATATTTCTCATCCATATGCTACGACCCCGANGTTGTGGCCGAGCTATATCTCTTCCTATGCTCCACCGACATNCAATGGCTNAAAGAACGAAAAAATCCCGCGCCCTCCATAAAGAGTGCGCGGGGTAATCTTGATCTCGCCCGGCAATATATTGAATCNGCCGGATTAGAGGATCGCTATTCCATAAAACTTGAACNTCTCGAAGAGGAACTTGCCGCCGAAGAGCGACGCGGNGAAAACCGNCGTGGTTATGGCTGGCGNCGCTGGGGATGGTGATCCAACACAGAATCTGCATCCGAGTGAAGTCCTGTTTCCAAATGGAGGGCATTCATCTCNGCAGCNGTTAATTTTTCNGCATCCTCAAATGCTATTGGNTCTATTTTCTTCATAGCNTCATATTCTTTTTTTGATAAAACTGCACACTGCATTTATCCCAAGCATAGCTCCGGCATATGCTGCCNCTAAAGGGATAATCCCCAAGTTCAGAGGGAAGGTATAGCTCCACCATCCCCCGAAGAGATAACAGAAAAATTGACACCATAGGAGACATTGCGTTATCACGCAGAGCGTACACCATGTCTTGATCCTGAATTTCTGATACCATATGCTCCAGAACGTAAAGGGGAGGCAGCAGGCATTNATTAAAGCCAANGTGCCGATCATCTGTGGAAAAATCAGTAACACTGCNAGACTCACCGANAAATAGGCTAATCCTACTTCGCTCCAACTGAAGATTCCGAAAAAGCTTGACGCCTTATCCTCCAACACATGATCGCAGCCATGTTTCTGCAACACTCCGCATACGCTGTCGGCCGTCGCACTTTTCACTTTCAGCGATTTCAAGGTGAGAAGCCATGCCACGCCCAGNCCGGCAAGATCCACGGCNGTAAGAAGAATTGTGGAAAGATTCGTGTAAAGCCTCCCAGCAACAAATCCCCATACTCCTAACAGGCAGGCNCAAAGAATCAGTATCCAACGCTTCGCNACCTTTGCAATTTCCAATAGGTGATGCTTNGAATAGTCGGGCTCAATGGAATTCTCATCCGGATACGCTTGCAGCACAATCCCNGAGCATCCTCCAATNAAATCATCTGTTGTCCCTNATTCCTCTCCTCTGCAAGTTTTCCATTTCATTCCNTTTCCTTCGGCATCAATATCAGTGACGAGAACAAAGGAATGATCCTTTTGGGCAATAAAAGGTANAGGAACTTTTAAAATCTCNTTAGTGTCCTTNATTCGGAAAGCNGCATTGGGGATTCCATAAGATGAAAGAAGGCGCGAGAAACCGAAGAGCGATTTGAAATTCATATTTTCAAACTGCTCATCGCTAAACCCGACAGTGTGCTTCACATCGAGTTCTTTCAGGAAATNCGAGAATAGAGAACCTTGTANTGNCATAATTTACCTCNTTTTAGTNAAAANAAGGAAAGGACCCTTAGGAAAGNGCTTTCTCCAATTCGGAAGAAAGTTTGTCGGCAGAAATTTCGCCNGAGGTGCGCCACACGGGTTCGCCCTTNTCGAAGATGATGAATGTAGGGATTGATTGCACATCTAANGAATCTGCAAATTCAGTGTTTTCATCAATATCAAATTGATACACCGGAGCGCGGCCTTCAAAAAGCGCTTTGACATCAGCCACGACAGGCATCATTTTCTGGCAATGAGGACACCAGCTTGCATAAAATTCCACGAGAACCACTCCGGTCTCTTTCCGNAGCTCTTTGATTTTTTCTGTATCCATAGTATTAATAATTTAGATTGAATTTAATTTAAAATTACCCGATTAAATATTTAAANTTCGTAAGTGAATTTCATTGTCGTTCCGAGAAGATTCCNCAAACCGATAGGTTTGTAATTCCCTTCCAAGTCGATGATTTNTNNNAAGTTCTGCGANAGTTCNGNGANCTTCTTTCAATTCTGCGATTCAAAAATACTTGCGAAAANTGAATTAATTATCAGTATCTANTTATGTNANTAAAACGGCGTGGAGGGGGGAAGGGTTGAGGATGGAAAAGGAGGAAAAAGTTAAAAAATGTTTTTAAACATAAGAAATAAATTTGCAGGGTCAAGAAGAGTTGCTAAATTTACGCCCATAAATCCATACCTTAAATCTATACCACCATGAAAATAGGAATTCCAAAAGAGATCAAGAACAACGAGAACCGCGTCGGAGCAACCCCNGCCGGAGTAAAAGAACTCGTGGCACACGGACACGAACTTTTCGTGCAGCATACAGCAGGAGAGGGGAGTGGCTTNGCTGATGAGGAGTATCAGGCAGCCGGTGCGACTATCCTCCCTACCATAGANGATGTNTATGCCACAGCCGACATGATNATTAAGGTGAAGGAGCCGATCGAGCCTGAATATAAGCTCATCCGCAAGGGACAGGTNCTTTTCACATATTTCCATTTCGCATCAGANCGCGCGTTGCTCGATGCAATGCTNGAATCGGGGGCAGTCTGCATCGCATATGAGACAGTGACCGACCGCGACCATCGTCTCCCCTTGCTNATTCCGATGAGCGAAGTGGCAGGAAGAATGTCGATTCAGGAGGGTGCNCGTTTCCTTGAGAAGCCNCAGGGCGGACGAGGAGTGCTCTTGGGAGGAGTTCCGGGAGTGAAACCGGCTAAAGTGTTGGTGCTTGGAGCCGGAGTGGTAGGACGCAATGCAGCTCTTATGGCNGCCGGCTTGGGAGCGGATGTGACGATCACAGATATCTCTCTTCCCACGCTTCGTCATTGCGCGGATGTNATGCCGAANAATGTGAAGACTCTATATTCNTCTCGTCATAACATCGAGAANGAGTTGCCNACAACAGATCTTGTGATCGGTTCNGTGCTCGTGCCNGGAGCTAAAGCGCCTCACCTTATCACAGCCGATATGGTTAAGCTCATGCGCAAAGGCTCNGTGATGGTTGACGTGGCTATCGATCAGGGTGGCTGTTTCGAAACCTCGCATCCCACCACTCANTCAGAGCCTACATTTGAGGTTGACGGCGTATTGCAATATTGCGTAGCCAACATCCCNGGNGCGGTGCCTTATACCTCGACCTTGGCTNTGACCAACGCCACAATGCCATACGCACTNCGACTCGCCGATCTTGGTTGGGAAGAGGCATGNCGNCGCGATCCCGGTTTGGCCGACGGCGTGAANGTAGTGNATGGNGAGATCACCTTCAAGGCAGTAGCCGAAGCGTTTGATCTTCCCTACCACCCCTTGAAACTGTAAAGACATACAACTTTTGCATACGCAAGTTGAAAGTTAAAAGTTGGTANGGTTATATAAGAGATAAGATATCTTAAAACCTATAACCCTAAAACTTATAACTTAAAAAAGACATACACTAATTTAAATCAGAAACGATGAGAAAAAGCTGTCTTCGTGAGAAGGCAGCTTTTTTTATNTTTGTCCTCACTATCCGTCTTGGAGTTTTCTTTCCCCGANCAGGAANGGGCGCAGAAATTAATTATCATATCATCATTATAAGCCTAAAAGTGCCTCNGCGCCCCTCTGTGAGAGGATGTTGCCGAGTCATGGAAATTTTTGAACCGCAGAATTAAAAGAAGATCACTGAACTTTCGCAGAACTTTTTAAAAATCATCGACTTGTAAGGGAATAACAAAACCTGCCGGTTTTGGGAAAGATCTCAGAACGACAACGAATTTCAGGGATATCGTTCCTTGAAAATTCCTAAAAGCGTAAGCTTTTTTATTCCATAATCATTTTATTTAAAAAAGTTCTGCGATTGTTCAATGAATATTCATTCAATTCTGCGAAAAAAAGTACCAGTCTCTGCTCTGAGATCTCCATGCCAAGGCATGCTCCCCTCTGTGGAAAGAACAAAAAGTAAAAACTCCCTCTGCGCCCCTCTGTGAGAGGCCCTTCAGAATTGGGGATAATCATATTTTTTTGTGGAAAGAAGTGCAAACTTAGGGAGAGGTTTGTTCTAATTAAAAGAAAACATTTAAAATATGATTGAAAATATAAAAATGAATAATGGGGTGGAGATCCCATGCATAGGATACGGCACATATAAGGTCTCGGTAGATAAGGATGGAGTGCAGGTGGTGAAAGATGCCATTGAGGCAGGGTATAGGCTTCTCGACACAGCTGCAATGTATAACAATGAGGAGGAGGTAGGAAAAGCCATTATCGAATCAGGCATTTCGCGAAAAGATATCTTTCTGACCTCGAAAGTAGCCAATCCCGACCGTGGTTATGATTCCACTCTGCGCGCCTTTGACAGATCCCTCCGTCTGCTGGAGGTGGATTATCTCGACTTGTACCTTATCCATTGGCCCGCAGACAAAGCTCGCTTCGCTGATTGGAAAAAGATTAATTCCGACACATGGCGCGCCTTGGAGCGTCTGCTTAATGAGGGCCGCGTAAAAGCAATCGGAGTAAGTAACTTCATGCCCGAACATCTGGATGCCTTGGCCGAGACGGCAAGAGAGCTGCCGATGGTGAATCAGATAGAATTTCATCCCGGATGGATGCAACCCGAAGTTTTGGAGTGGTGCAGAAGAAATAATGTAGTGGTAGAGGGGTGGTCGCCATTGGGGCGCACACGCGTTCTTGAAGATCCTCTTTTGGTAGGGATAGCCCGGCGATATGGTAAAAGCGTGGCGCAGATATGTCTCCGATGGGCAGTGCAGCATGGAGTCGTGCCATTGCCTAAGAGCGTGAGCCCGGAGAGAATGAAATCCAATCTCGATATATTTGATTTCTCGCTCACAGCCGCTGATATGCGTCTTATTGATTCTATGCCCCCGACAGGAGAATCGGGTCTGACGCCCGATAGCATAGATTTCTGATATAGTAAGAATCCATTTATCAAAAAAATAGCTAATGCAACCGTGGTTACTGTAACCGTGGTTGCATTAGCTATTCATCATAATCATCGTCCTCGTTGTCAAGGCTGGAATTATATCCGTCGTTATATCCATCGTCGTATCCGGCGTTGTAGCTATCTTCAAACTTACCGGTGAATTCGGAATCGGGGTCATAGGAATGTCCATGGCGTTTCCCACGGGATCCATCCTCTTCTCCGTCTTCATAACCATCTTCATACCCTTCGAGATAGGCATCTTCAAGGGTGGAGACCCCACGCTTGGAATGATATCTCATTTCTTCTTGCGACAGAGTTTGGGTATGCTCGGCCTCTCCATCGGAAATATTGGGATGGTTATTAAAAATTTCATGAATAGGGTAGTGGGAGGCAGCAGTGTCAATGCCAATGCCTGCCGACTCAACGATACTATCTGATTCCTGATTTTTCTTGGAGGAACAGGAGAGGAAGATTATGGCTAAAAAGGTCAGAACAATTACGAATAAGGAATATTTCATAAATTTTACTTCGATTTTTACATTTTAGGCGAAAAAGGAAATATTTTGCAAATGTAATATAATTTACTGATTATTTTAAATTTAATCGGGTAAAAATCTCCACAAAAGTATTTTGGAACGGGTAAAAGTCCTTGTTGAGCGAGTGTTCGCCACTTCGAGGCAAAAGGTCCATATACAACAAAAGCTACTTTTCGGTGCCCTTCCAACCAATTTGCAATGGGTTCAAGACAAGTTGGGTCAGTAACATCAGCCCAGGTGCCAGACCCATCAGGTAGTCCCATCGATTTGAATTTACGAGTTTTAGTTTGAATAATATGTATGAGGGCAATATTAGTGTTTCTGTAAGTAAAACGGTCAACAATCAATACCTGTTTAGCCGCTTTATCCAAAATGACGTTAGTGTAGATTTCATCAGGTTTTCTATTCCAATCGTCCACATCGTCATCGCGTACCCATAAGGTGTACGGGTGTTCTGTTAAAACATTGAAAGATTGCGACCGCGGTTTCTAAATTTTATCCTCCGTTATACCCACAGCCATTAATCCTTATAAATGTTGTCAATCCATCGCATCCTCTAAGAATTTTTTGAGTTGTTTCTTGTCGGGTAGGCATAACTGATAGGTTGAAACGAACAAAGAATTATCCATACCGGCTAAAGCATACTCTACCATTTGTTTTCCTTTTCTGGTACAAAGTAGTATTCCGACCGGAAGATTGTCACCCGGATTCATTTCGTTTTCTCGATAATACGACACATAAGCATTTAGCTGACTCAGATATTCGTGTTTGAACTCATCATTTTTCAGCTCAATCACGA
>JAAVGM010000009.1 GCA_014800245.1 Bacteroidales bacterium
CCACTAAAATATGTTAAAATGCCAGGGCGGCTATTTTTGAGCTAAAATATTCTTTTTCAGAAGGAGCAACCTTTGCGTTGCGACTGATGAAAAAGGATATTTGAGCCAAAAAGAGCCGGGCAAATGGTAACTATTTTATTAGATGGATTAACATTATATAATATTTAAAAAATTCTTTTTATTGAAGATACCATCCGTCTCGCAGCTGCACCTTGTCTATCGCTCTTTGATTCAGTTACATAGCCCGCTATGCGCCTGAATCTGCAGAGCGATATCCAAGGCACATCTGCGACCCTGGCATTAACAGATTTTAGTGGATGGAGCCTAAGAACATATAACAAAACTAAAAATAATTCAGAATTAGTATTATGGCAAAAAAATGGATTTGCACCGTTTGCGGTTATATCGCAGAAGGTGAGACAGCTCCCGAGCAGTGTCCTCAGTGTAAAGCTCCCCAGTCTAAATTCAAAGAGATGGATGAAGATTCTCTCTTGAAGTTTGTCACCGAGCATGAGATCGGTGTTGCAAAGGGTTGCGACGAGGAGATGATCAAGGATCTCAACAACCATTTCATGGGTGAGTGTACCGAGGTAGGTATGTATCTTGCTATGTCTCGTCAGGCTGATCGCGAGGGCTATCCCGAGATTGCTGATGCTTTCAAGCGTTATGCATGGGAAGAGGCTGAGCATGCCGCTAAGTTTGCGGAGCTCCTCGGCGACCACGTTTGGGACACTAAGACCAACCTTGAGAAGCGTATGCACGCTGAGGCAGGTGCCAACGAAGACAAGATGCGTATTGCTAAGAACGCTAAGGCTGCCAACCTCGACGCTATCCACGACACAGTTCACGAGATGGCTAAGGATGAGGCTCGTCATGGCCGTGGCTTCAAGGGTCTTTACGACCGCTATTTCGCCGGCAAATAATTCGAACTCAACATTATTAATATCAAAAGAGACCGTCTAAAAATTTTTAGACGGTCTCTTTTNGTATNAATNAGATAAGGCTTCATAATTATAATAAGTTGTTTTAAAAGCTGCAATCTTGCAGGATAAGATTTTTTATGCCGATTTTTTTGACTAACTTTGCAGTATGGGACGCATTTTAGCTATCGACTATGGACGGAAACGGTGCGGTGTTGCCGTGACCGATACTCTTAAAATTTCTGCCAACGGACTCCCCACTNTCGAAACCCCTCGCCTTTTGGAATGGGTGAAGGATTATGTGGGGAAAGAACCCGTGGAACGAATCCTCGTCGGCGAACCNAAGCAAATCAACGGCGAGCCTTCCGAGAGCATGAANTATATCCGCCCNTTCCTGGGAAGACTGAAGAAGGAACTTCCCGATATTCCGGTGGAGATGGTGGATGAACGTTTCACGTCCGTCATAGCCCACCGTGAGATGATAGCCGCCGGATTCAAGAAATCCGANCGNCGGCGAAAGGGNTTGGCTGATGAAATGTCGGCAGTGATTATCCTCACTTCTTGGCTCGATTCCCATCAAATATGATTATANTCNATAATTTTATAATATAGAGNGNGTTATAATCCTTAAGTCGCCTTAACCCCGTTAAGCNCCTTAAGATCCTTAATCTCCTTAAGCCCCTTATAATTATAACTTTAAAAAAAATTCATACAAATGATTCAACCGATATATATTTATGGTCATCCCGTGCTCAGACAGGAGGCCGAAGACATTGAACCGGACTATCCCGGACTCCAAAAACTTATCTCCGATATGTGGGAGACAATGTATAATGCCGACGGCGTCGGCCTTGCAGCTCCCCAGATTGGAAANCCGATCGCTCTTATNGTGATTGATGGCTCAGTGCTTGCCGACACATTCCCNGAATGNACTGATTCAAAGATGGTGATCATCAATCCTGAATTGGAGATTATTGAGGATATGCCGGAAGTNTCCCGATCTGAGGGNTGCCTTTCTCTCCCCGGTCTTTCAGAGGATGTGAAGAGAATTGAGCATATCCGTNTNAACTGGCTCGATGAAAACTTCGTGGAGCATGAGAAGGAATTCAAAGGCTTCTTAGCCCGTATCATCCAGCATGAAGTAGATCATCTCATCGGCACTGTATATACCGATCACGTTACATCAATCCGCAAGCAGCTCATCCGNAATAAGCTGAATAATCTTGCNAAGGGTAAGGTGAAATGCGATTATCGTACGGTGCATAAATAATCCCTAATCCCCTTATATTCCTTAATNCCCTTAATCCCTTATAATTTTCATAACAATGGCAGACGACAAAAAAGTTATCTTCTCCATGGTTGGGGTAAGCAAAATTATCCCTCCCCAGAGAACGATCCTTAAAAATATATACCTCTCCTTCTTTTATGGAGCAAAAATCGGCATCATCGGTCTGAACGGATCAGGTAAATCCACCCTCCTTAAGATCATCGCCGGTCTCGACAAGAGCTATCAAGGNAATGTTGTATTCTCCCCCGGATATAGCGTTGGCTATCTTGAGCAGGAACCGAAACTCGATCCTGATAAGACAGTTCTTGAAGTGGTGCGCGAAGGTGCGCAGCATGTCTTCGACCTCCTCAAAGAATATGATGAGGTGAATGAAGCTTTTGCAGATCCCGACGTATTGGAGAATCCTGANAAGATGGANGCTCTAATTGCTCGTCAGGCTGAGATTCAGGATAAACTCGACGCCTGCGATGCCTGGAATATCGACAACAAACTNGAACGCGCAATGGATGCCCTCCGTTGTCCGCCGGATGATAAGAAGATTGCTGTGCTTTCGGGTGGCGAGAGACGTCGTGTGGCGCTCTGCCGCCTCCTTCTCCAGCAGCCTGATATCCTTCTACTCGACGAGCCCACCAACCACCTTGATGCCGAATCAATCGATTGGCTTGAGCAGCATCTGCAGCAGTATCCCGGCACGGTTATCGCCGTTACCCACGACCGTTACTTCCTCGACCACGTGGCNGGATGGATTCTCGAACTCGACCGCGGTGAGGGGATTCCATGGAAGGGGAATTANTCTTCTTGGCTCGACCAGAAGACTCAGCGTATGGCGCAGGAGGAGAAGCAGGCAAGCAAACGCCGCAAGACTCTCGAACGCGAGCTCGAATGGGTGCGCATGGCTCCCAAGGCTCGCCANGCTAAGGGGAAGGCTCGTCTTTCAAGCTACGACCGCTTGATGAATGAAGACCAGAAAGAACGCGAAGAGAAACTTGAAATCTTTATCCCGAATGGTCCGCGCTTGGGCAATAAGGTGATCGAGGCTGAGCATCTTGCAAAGGCTTACGACGACAAAGTGCTTTTCAATGATCTCAATTTCTCTCTTCCCCCGAANGGCATCGTGGGCGTGATTGGTCCGAACGGTGCGGGTAAGACCACTCTCTTCCGCCTCATCATGGAGCAGGAGAAGCANGATAAAGGTGAATTCCATGTGGGCGAAACTGTGAAGGTAGCNTATGTTGACCAGAACCATAAGGATCTCGACCCGGAGAAGAGTGTTTACGAGGTGATTTCGCAGGGTGTGGAATCATTCCGGATGGGCGGTCGCGACATGAATGCCCGTGCTTATCTTTCGAAATTTAATTTCACCGGTGCCGACCAAGAGAAGAAAATCGGTGTGCTTTCAGGAGGTGAGCGAAATCGTCTTCATCTTGCAATGGCATTGAANGAGGAAGGGAATGTGCTTCTTCTCGATGAGCCCACCAATGATATCGACGTCAACACTCTCCGAGCATTGGAGGAAGGTCTGGAGAATTTCGCCGGTTGTGCGGTTGTTGTAAGCCACGACCGTTGGTTCCTCGACCGTATCGCCACTCATATCCTCGCTTTCGAAGGCGACAGCCAAGTCACATTCTTCGAAGGCTCCTATTCNGAATANGAGGAATTCAAGAAGAAACGCGACGGCGGANTNGACACTCCCCACCGCATCCGCTATAAGAAGCTGATGTAAAAGCTCCAAAAGGCGGAAATTCCATTGTCTTCACCGTGTTGAGCGCGGGAGCGCGAAAAANTATGCGCGAAGCGCCCCTTACATCGGAAGCATAAATAATTNAGGCCGCAAAGATTGANNNTCTTTGCGGCCTNAATCATATATTNTCGATAATGCTTACACAAGCTTTCCGATCCAGCTGTCGCGATCGCCGGGAAGAAGATCGATCACAGGGATCTCAATCATNGTGTAGCTGCCGGGAGCCAGACGCTCTGCTGCGCGAGCACATGCCACAAGAATCTGAGCGGTCAATGCCGGATTATTGATTGCCATATCGAATGAGAAACGCTGGCTCTGTGTCTTGCCCGATACGCCTTTGCGCTCCATATGAACGCCATGTCCCATATCCTTCAAGGCATCCACGCTCTCCACCTCAAACACGTGGGTCTCGTCGCTTGCAAAATAGGGATCGGCTTTAATTGCCGCTGCCACATCCTCAATCTTATAGCCGGGAAGAAGCTCCACATAGACCATGCGGCGATGAATCCCCGTNCCCAATGGAATAGTCATTGAAAGAGCCTCTTTCACNCCCTCCTTNGATTTCACAGCCACAGTATGGCCCATGCTCATGCCGGGGCCGAAGTTGGTATAGGTGATTCCTTTGGGGGCAATAGCCTCAAGAAGAGTGCGGACCACTGAGTCGCTGCCCGGATCCCAACCTGCTGCAATCACTGCCACAGCATTCCCCTCTTTGGCTGCCTCGCCAAGACTTTTGCGGAGTGCGGGAATCTTGGTGTGAATGTCGAATGAATCCACAGTGTTGATGCCGAGGGCGAGTATCTCCTTGGCGTATTCCTCTACGCTGCGGGTCGGAGTGGCGAGAATTGCCACATCAATCTCCCCTACTTCTGAGAGAAGATCCTTCACGGATGCTGCAACAGGGAGAGAGGCGGGGATATCTTCGCGCTTNCTCGGGTCGCGACGAACCACACCTACCACTTCGAAATCTTCTGCCGCCTGCGCCGCCTCAAGTGAGAAACGGCCGATGTTTCCATAGCCTACGATGGCTACCTTAATCTTTTTTGCCATTTTTATAAAAATTATTATTTGAATTTGTTTTGTTGTCTAAATTTCATGCTTTATCAAGTTGTCTCATGCTTTATCAAGCTTTCCCATGATTCATCNTGTATCTTCATGATAATTTCTGATACATTCTGTCCAAATAATTAAAACGTTTTAAAAGTTTCAATAGTTTTACAATGCAAATTTAGGATAATTTTTGTAATTTTGCAGTCTCAAAGCAATTAAAACAGGTAACAATTTCTTAATTTAAAGCATGGATTGGCTAATTGATCTTCTAAAACCCTACAATGAGTCGTTAGCTGCCACCATTATTCTTTACTCTTTTGTGATCTTTGCAGGTATCTATCTTGGAAAGATCAAAATCTTTGGAGTATCGCTTGGTGTCACTTTCGTTCTCTTCGTAGGTATCTTTTTGGGTCATTTCGGGTATGTCGTCAATGGCGATGTGCTCCATTTCCTNAGGGAATTCGGACTCATTCTTTTCATTTTCTCAATCGGTATGCAGGTCGGCCCCGGTTTCTTCTCCTCTTTCAAGGAGGGGGGCGTAAAGATGAATGCTCTTGCCGTGACCGGTATCCTGATGAATGTGGGCATTATGCTTGCTATCTATTTCATCCAGGGGGGATCCGAGGGAACTACNTCCATCTCTCAGCTTGTGGGTGTGATGAGTGGTGCTGTCACCAATACCCCCGGACTCGGTGCGGCTCAGCAGACTGTGCTCCANGTGAATGAAGCTGCGCAGAATGTGAGCCAGCAGATGTCGATGGGATATGCTGCCGCTTATCCGCTCGGCGTGGTGGGCATCATTCTCACTATGATTCTCCTGAAGAAAATCTTCAATATTGATATTTCCAAGGAGAGTGCCGAACTCGACAATGATGANAAAGCTTCTGCCCTCGCGCCTCACATGGTGACTTGCAAGGTGACCAATGATCTTATCAATGGTCTTAACATGCAGAAACTTCACACTCTCATCTCTTGCGACTATGTTATCTCGCGTATCGAAAAACCTGATGGAAGAGTCGTGATCCCNACTTCTCAGGATATCGTCGAACTTGGCGACCTCTGCCTTGTGGTTTGCTCNGCNCAGGATGAGGAGATATTCACTCGCTTCCTCGGTCCGATCGTTGAGAAGACTTGGGAAATGGATAAGGGTCCGGTGGTTTCNCGNCGNATCGTTGTGACTCAGACCAACTATAATGGTGTGAAACTCGGTTCGCTCCGCCTCCATTCCGCTTATAAACTTAATGTGACTCGTGTGAACCGTGCCGGTATCGACCTCCTCGCCACTCCCTCACTCCGCCTTCAGATTGGCGACCGTATCACGGTGGTTGGNAAACTTGATGATATACATCATCTTGCTTCGAAGCTCGGCAACTCTATGAAGCGTCTTAACGAGCCTAACCTTATCACAATGTTTATCGGTATCTTCCTCGGTATCATTGTCGGAAGCATCCCNTTNCAATTCCCGGGNATGTCAGTTCCNATGAAGTTAGGTCTTGCCGGNGGTCCGTTGGTTGTGGCTATCCTTATCGGTGCTTATGGACATAAGATACATCTCGTGACCTACACCAACTCATCGGCCAACCTCCTCTTGCGTGAGATAGGTATCTGNCTCTTCCTCGCNTCCGTGGGTTTGGCGGCAGGTAAAGACTTCGTTGCGACNGTCTTCAACGCACAAGGTGCCACATGGGTTGGATATGGATTCATAATCACTGTAATCCCATTGATCACTGTAGGCTGNATTGCCAGAGCAAAATATAAGCTCAACTATTTCCACATCATCGGTATGATGTCCGGTGGTTACACNGATCCCCCGGCATTGGCCTANGCCAANAAGGTAGCCAACAANGACGCTCCCGCCGTGGCCTACTCNACNGTGTATCCTCTCACAATGTTCTGCCGTGTAATCGCCGCCCAGCTTGTAATCCTCTTCTTCNTNTAATCNCTCTNATNTAAAGTTATAGGTTATANGGTTATAAGNNTNTAAGNTTATANGNNTTNANANAATCTTCCAATACATAAACCGCTCCGCNATTAGCCGCTAATNCTCAGATTAGCAAGCTAACNGCGGAGCGGTTTTATTATATTTAGATCATACTTAGTACCCACTTCGCTGTATTTCCTTTCATAGTGTCTATGTCGATTTTTGTAGATTTTTCCTCAAGATGTGGAAATCTCAATTTTTTTACTTAAATTTACGCCTTAATACTCACGAAATCTCGAAGATTAAAAGTTTAAGTAATGATCAAACTCCCTAAACTACTTACGATCTTTATCATTTTACCAGTATTTTTACTGACGATTAATTGTTGTGACCACCACAGTATCGCGTGGGATAAAATGAATAAAGCAGAAGAGATGATGAATACTCACCCTGACTCTGCACTTTCCATATTAAATTCGATGCAATCTAATAGTCTTTGCAGTTCAAAAGAGAAAGCTCGCCATGCTTTACTTTTGTCGATGGCTTTAGATAAAAATTATATTGATACCACAAGCTTTGAGGTTCTCCAACCAGCTATTGACTACTACCTTTTAAAAGGTAATGCGGATGAAAAGTTGCGGACATATTATTATCAAGGTCGTATATACCAGAATCGTGAAAATAACGATTCGGCTATGCAAAGCTTTATGCATGGTAGAGAATATTATGGACAAGCATCGGATTCTTTGATGATGGCGAATCTTTTAGTTGCTCAAGGAACTATTCTATACTCAACATATAAATTCAAGGACTACATACAGAATAATCTTGAAGCTGCCAAGTTATATAAAGCAATTGGAAGGTTGGATTATGAGATGTCATGCTTTGCTAATGTTTTGGACGCGGGTATTATTACTAACGATAAACACCTTACAGACAGTATCCTCTCTGTAGCAGGACTCCGAGTATCGGAAAATGAGGAATTGAGTTCTTTTCTTTCCCCTTATATTCTATCTTATGCTGTAAACTTTGGTGATGATAAAGATGTGATCGAGATTCTTCACCAATATGATTCTATTGAAAATGCAGATGATGTTACGAAGATTGACTTAGCAGAAGCTTTCTGCAAAATTGGCGACTCTTACAACGCCTTACGCATCCTAAACTCTATTCCTGCCGACTCTGAACATAAAACTTCTCTTAAATATCTGGCGATCAAACCTAATGTATTGGAGTTAAATGGTGATTTCAAAGATGCCTTAAATGCTTATCGCGATTTTTCAGTCACCCTTAATTCTATGCATCAGAATATATTTTCCCATGACCTTCTTTTTGCTAAAGAACGCTATGAAATGGAAAAATCTAATTTGCTGAAAATTCAAGAACGAGATAAGATTATCTGGCTAAGCTTGTGCATGATATTCGTGTTGCTAATAATTGTGGGCTATATATTTTATCATTATAGACTTAGAAAGGCAAAAAATTTGTTGGATGAACAGGAATACACAAGATTACAGCTTGAGCAAGAGAATCTCAAAAGAGAAAACGAAAATCTTGAACTCAGAAATCATCAAGCTGAATTGGAGAAACAGAATCTTAAACAGACAAATGAAAAACTTGAATTAGAAAGGCATAACGCAGTTCTTGAAAAGCAAACAGTCGAATTGGAATGTGAGCGTCAATCATTGATTGCCGAAAACCTTCGCCTTAAAATAGAGCAATTGGAGAATGAAAGCGCGTCCCTTAAGGATATTTTGGAAAAGAGAAAAGATCTTGCAAAACCCATAGAGGATGCAATCAAAATCAGAATAGAGATGTTGAATGGTTTGCTGGCCACACAAATTACTGAAAACGAATCCTATGCTAAACCTTATGGAGCTTGGAGAGATAAGCTTATTCAAGACAAAGATGAATTTATGAATACCACTCGGCTTGCCTTTAAAGCATCTCATCCAAGATTTATAGAATATTTGGAAGACCACGGACTTACCCAATCAGAAATCAATTATATATGCCTTTATGCTATTGGTCTTCGTGGAAAAGAGGCAGGAGAATATATACAATTGAAAAGACATTATCATATAAGTAGCGATATACGTAAGAAACTTGGGATTGATGAGCATCAGACAAATATTGGAATCTATGTTCGGAAACTTATGAAGAAATTATAATAGCTGCTACCCAAACCATTTTTAATTGATCATCACCAGTTAAATAAAAAGAATATTAGCTAATGGTTACGTTTACTGCCTTTTTCTATAATGCCGTCAAACTTATTACGCGTTTAAACAGAAATTAAAATATCTTATTATATAACTATCTGTTTATATGCAATATAAAAAATATGACCGTCAAACTTTTCTTCTTGTTTGAAAACTTTTCCGATACTAACTTTGCAATACTTCAAACAAAAAAACAACGATATGAAAAAATTTTTCTTATTTATTGGAGTAATTATCTCCATCGCACTTCAGGCAGATGCATCGAAAAATGATGTGTATATGACCATAAATGCGGTGGATACAATCTTTATTCAGAAGGCGGATAAATATGATGCAACTTATGATTCAGATAATCTTCCTCAAACTATGAGAGTTAAAAGACTGAATAGTTCAGAAGTAAGGTTCATAGATGTCACCCTAACACAATCCGGTACCCTCAATTCCGTGCTTGGTGATGAAATTAATAATATTGACTCGCTTGTTGTACGTGGACCAATCAATGCTACGGATTTTTATACGATGTGGAGCGGCAGTTTCTATGGACGCTTAACCGTTATAAATCTTGAATATTCAAGTATTCAGAATAATAAACTTCCAATGAATGCCTTTTGGTATCAATCGGAACAATATACTCCCGGTTCGGACTATATTGACTGCATTTCGCTTCGTAGGATTATTCTTCCTGAAGGATTGGAAGAAATTGGTGAGGGCGCTTTCGGTTATGCCATAAAGCTTGAAGATATAAACTTTCCTTCTTCTTTAAGGACAATCAAACGAAGATGTTTCTCCGACTGTATCAGCTTGAATGTAGATCCTCTTGTAATTCCAGAGGGGGTGGAAGAAATAGGATATATGGCATTTGTCAACTGTAAAGCATTAACAGGAAAGGTTGTTCTGCCCAAAACATTGAAGAAAATCAATGGTGGTGCATTCTTCTCAACCAAAATTACTGAATGTAATTTTCCCGATGGTCTGGAAGAAATTGGAGATGCAGCATTCTATGCAACCCGCTTGAAAGAGGTAATATTGCCCAATTCATGTCAGAATTTTTCCGGAACTGACCATTTTGCGCTTAACTACGAACTCGAAAAAGTTCGTTTCCCTGAAGGGGTGACTATAATTCCAGAAAGCTTTGTTGATAATTGTATCAAACTTACAGAATTTATTATGCCAAACAGTGTTGTAGAAATTAGGGATAGAGCATTCTGGCAATGCGGAGCATTAAAGGAACTGCAACTTCCTTTAAATCTAAAGTCTGTAGGCACTGAAGGCTTATACTATTGCAAGGGACTAAAAACCATATGCTTCCCTTCTACATTGGAGACCTTAGGAGCAGAGAGTTGCGAATACTGGAAAAATATTGAGAGTATATATTGTGCCACTAAGATTCCGCCAATCTGCATAAACAGCGAGTTGAACATAGGCTATACCCCTTTTGGAAAATACGGCGACGACTTTATAAATCGTACACCCCAGGATATACCTGTTTATGTTCCTATTGGCACTGCNGAATTATATCGNAATGCATNNGGTTGGGATTATTTTACNAACTTTATTGAAACNGATACTTTCCCTATGGCCGGAATTTACTATANAAATTNTCCTATAGAGCAAGACACAATTATNTATGATTTATTAGGTAGAANGATTGATACTCCTGCTCCCGGGCATCTTTATATAGCAAATGGCAAAAAAATNATTTTTGAATAGTTTTACGAAGTTTTTGANGCTCATAAAACTTATTTNATTCTAAAACCTATTTTATTTACAATANATCGGTAAAAATTACCGACTCATTGTATGTTAGAGGCTATGTCGTATTATTANGACATAACCTCTTAATATTTTCCCAATTTTCTATTATGACGAAGNTGAGTCCTGAAAGGGTTTGACCTAATCCCTCCCCTACAAATCCTTTTTTAAAATTCGCGTACGTAGATGCAGATGATGATAGTNANATTTNTGTATATTTTNCAAGGTATAGATGGGTAAAATTNCAATTTTTGTAGATTTTCCAAGGTATANATNGGTAAAATTNCAATTTNTGTANATTTTNCAAGGTATAGATGGGTAAAATTACTTTCGCTATTAATACCATTCGCTCCATCCGATCGAATCTACCTCTTCCTTAGGCTTACGCATATNCTTTATCNTATGCGTTCCGTCATCTTTCACCTTATTNCGAATCCTTACCTCGACCTCCAACTTCTCTACCAAATATAGCTTTTTAGTTTTCCAATCATACCTGAATGGATTAATATAGATTGTATAACCAGAATTGGTTTGCACTCCTCGACAAAGAGACATGGATTCTAACACCTTTTTATTTTTAAATCTCTTCCATTTATAGCTTGGATTGTTATTGGTTAACCAACAAGCAAAAACTATATTATCGGGAAACTGAGTAGCTATCTCTACATTGGAATCAACTAAAATTTCATCCGTGGATCTAAATCTTATACTTACATCATACTTGGCAATATCAATTGGACTTAATATTTCTACTACTGAAGGTAGATATGGTCTTATCGAATCTAAATTGGTATAATAATTATTATCAACAATGGATTTGGCAAAAACTTTTATCAATTTCCCTTTTCTTTCTATTGTAAATTTATCTTTAGAGAAATCAAAAGTATATTTCCGAAGCATTTCAGCCTGTAGATTGACTGAAAATATCCATAGAAATGCTATAATAGAAAAGATTTTCCTTCCCATTATTTCTCAAATTTCTTTATAAAACGGAAAATGGTGTCGTATGCAGCTTCCCTCACTTCGGGTCGGCTCAGAATGAGATCATGCAATCCGCTGTCGATGGTGCATACCATGCGACGGTCGGGCTGACCCATCTTCATTCCTCGCTTCTGAAGCATGAAAGGATCAAGAACAGCATCACCCGTCTGGAAATCCGGTTCCCAGTTGCAGCCATCTATCTTACGGCTACTGTGCATCACAAGAACAGGAACCGTAATCTTGTCGGCTTTCTTCATTAATTCCGACTGTGCATGGTTGATCGCTCCCACCCAACTGTAAGTCACGGGCGGAGAATAGACCATCTTCCAATCCGTGTTATATTCCCATTCCCCATGATATTGCTTCAAAAGACTATAGGCATACCCATCGCAATGCCCCTGCTTTATCTTGGAATTCTTTGAAAATTTACTGAGGAATTCAATCACCGGCGCACCGACATTTCGCATGAAAGCCGAAAAATTCCATTCAAGAAACGGACTGTCCGTTACTACCCTGTCCACACCGCAATCTTTCCCTTTCATCGCTGCAAGATAGAGCACGGTCAAGCCGCCGGTGGAATGTCCGCCGAGAGTGATATCCGTGTTGCCGTCGCGTCGGATCTGATTGAGGGCGGAATCAATGTCGGCGAAATATTCCGTCTGCTTGCGGATATTGAAAGGATATTGCCACGGCTCCCAACTGCGACCGTAACGGCGCAAATCCACAGCATAGAAGTTATAGCCTGAATCAACAAACCTCTCCCCCATCTCTTTCTGAAAGAAATAATCGTTGAAACCATGTACATAAAGGAATGCCTTCTTAGATCCTTTGCGATTTAATTTTCTTACAATCGTGGATCGGCAAGGACCGTCAAATGCCTCTCCCTGATTCACATATCTGGCTTCATATCCCTCAAGGATATCCTTATGCCAGGTGGTGTCGGTGGTGGGTGTTACAGGTCCTGTATATTTCTCAGGGAAATGCCATTCGGCCGAGGCTATCATTCCGATAGCCATGAATATCAAAAGCAATAACGGTAGTTTTCTCATATTAACCGGAATCTTTTTAAGTGGAATCTTTATTAAATAAAATGCCGGAATCCCGACTATTATTATAACATCGGGATTCCGGCATTTTGTTCAATTTAAATAGCTATTCTTAGAAAGGACGGGCGCCTCCGCGGAATCCGCCTCCNCCTTGCGGACGCTCACCGCGCGGTCCCTGCGGACGTTCACCTTGCGGTCCTTCTCCGGGAGGAGGACCGGGGAAATCGCCAAACTCACCATCAGGATTATTGCGTGCCTGTCTCTTCACAGTGTTGAATTTCCAGCTGATTCCGAACATCACATAGCGTGTGAGGTCGTTATATCGGTTATCTGTAATCATATTCGCACTGATCGAACGGCTGATATTCTTCTTCTCCCCTAAGAGGTCGTAGGCCCGAACGGAGAATGTAAGGCTCTTGTCTTTCAATACGCTGTAAGAAATCTGAGCATTCCAAAGCCATGAAGAGGTGTTGAAGCCGCGTGAATAACCCGTGGATTTATCAAACGCAAGATCTGTAGATACATTCAGTCCGAAAGGGAGATAAAGCGAGGCATCTGTAGTGAAGCCGTAGGTATGGGTGTATTGGTTGCGCTGCTGAGGAAGAGAGTTGGTGGCCATATTGAATGAATAGGTAGGATTGACCGACATCTGGAATACATCGCAGGAGAAAGTCATCCCGACATTCGGAGCCAACCGGAGATTACCCGAACGGTTGAAATCGCCGTTGATATAGCCGGCCATATTATTATAGCTTGCCATCATACGGGCTGAATAGCGCCATTTCTTATTGGGCAACGGCTGATTGATCATGAACATACCCATCACATTCATATTGCCGTTGGCATTGGCATATTCTGTGGTGCGGATACCGGTCTCGGCATCTGTTGTTGTGCGCGACACTACGACATTCGTGGAGTAAGAGCCACGCAACATCGCCACCATCGACTGCTGCCTATCCTGATTATAGTTATTATAATGGAACCCAAGCGATTGCTGGAAAGTGGGTTTCAGATCCGGATTACCAATCACGATATTCATAGGGTCGGTTACATCCATCACGGGCTGCAATTGCGACAGAGAGGGGGAATTTGTGTTTGCACGATAATTGATGCGCAGTGATCGGGTCTTGGAGAATTTATAGCGCATATTGAAATATGGAGCCACATTCCACACCCAATGAGCCGGCACATTCCTTTCGGGCATTATAAGGTCGGTGCTCTTGCTCATGGAGGGAGCCAACACCATTCCGGCCTCAAGGTTGTAATCTTTCGACACCTTCTTATATCCGGCTCTGAATTCCTGATTCATGAAGCGGTTTCGGAAGCGGTTGGAGAGCATCGGGTCTGCCTCAATCCCTGCCGGCACTCCGTCAAGGTCGGAAACTCTGAAGTTTTCAGGATCGTCGGGAGTGGGAAGATTGAAAGTATATTTATCCGCATCGTTGAAACGATATTGCATACGGTAGGAAAACTGCAGGAAGTTCCCTCGCTTCACATCNCCNAAAGGCTCGGTCCATGTGAGGCGACCCATGATTGAGTTGTTCCATTGATCATTGTCGGAGAAGCGGTAGAGAAGCGAATCGCTGTTCTGAAGATANTATTCAATATCGTTCCAGGAAGTGGTCTTCTGTTTCGTGTCGGAGAATTCATATTTCACCTGCGCGCTGAATGCACGTCCGGGGCGCGATTTGAATGTATGATTATATATAAGGTCGCCGCTCACATTATAGCTTGTGCCGTGATTGAAGCGACTGTTCTCATTTAAATTCACCTTGGAATGATTCGGATCTCCGGCAAAGAGTGTNTCGGTATCNAACATCGACGAATNGCGATAGTTGAATGAGAAATTAGGACGGAAATCGATGGTGTTGTATTCATCTATTTTCCATTCCATTCTCATATCGGCACGAAGGTTATGCCCCTTGTCGCGAGATATGTTATGTTCGCGCTGATTGCTTGTGGAGTCGGCAAAAAGATATTGTCGGTCGGAAAAGGATTCTGATTCGCGGTCGGAATGGGTATAGAATATATTNCCTCCCACACGGAATTTTTCTGATTTTCCGAGATTGAAGTTCACTCCAAATCTCTGAGATGATGTTATGCCTCCGTTAGAACCGAAATTCATGAAGCGTCCTCTGCCACGGTCGGAGAAACCGAGATCATTGATATTGTTGGCGCCTCCGACAAACGACACCTGATTGCCCGAAGTGGAGAAAGAGGATACATTGAAGCTCCCCTCATATCGTCCGTCTGTGCCGTAGCCACCGCCGATAGTTCCGAGCCAACCGTTTTCCATCGATTTCTTCACCGTAAGGTTGATCACTGTCTCCTCTTCGCCATCGTCAACGCCTGTGAGACGTGAGAAATCGCTCTTGCGATCNATCACCTGCACTTTGTCAACGAGNTCNGAGGGGAGATTCTTGGTTGACATGCTTGTGTCGTCGCCAAAAAATTCNTTGCCGTTGACAAGCACTTTAGTGATGGTCTTCCCATTCGACTGCAGGGTTCCGTCGCTACCNACCTCCACGCCCGGAAGTTTTTTAAGAAGNTCTTCAACGGTGGCGTTGGCATGGGTCTTATACGACCCGGCATTGAATTCGAGTGTATCCTGTTTGGCCACAACGGCTGCCTTCACTCCGGTCACCACTGTCTCTTTCAACATCGTGGCCTCTTCGGAGAGGACTATTTTCCCTAAATTGGCTTCGGGAATGGAATCGGAGATAGTGAATATTTTCTCTGCAGTGTCCATCCCGATCATGGAGACACTGATTGAATATCGTCCNTTATTTATATCCGGAATTTTAAAAANGCCGTCGGTATTGGAAACCACCAATTGGCGTTTTGTGGAATCGGACGTTTCCACGAGCTTCACCGTGGCTCCCGGCAGCGGATTGCCTTCGCTGTCAAGAACGGTACCGGTGATTACCGTGCCGTACAGACCTGCTGCAAGCGAGGATGAAATGAGTAATGTCAGAATAGTTTTCTTCATAATGAAATCTTTAATGTAGCAAAAACTACCCTTCTAAGACACATCTATCCTTTATTGGTTTAAACTCCTATTTTATTAAATCAACTACCCATCATATTTCAAGAGAGAATTCCGTTGTCGTTCTGAGAAATTTCCCAAAACCGAAAGTTATAAATTCCACTCCACGTCAATAATTTTAAAAAGTTCTGCGAAAGTTTAGAGAATATTCTCTCCGTTCTGTGAGCAAACCCAAAAATCAGCATTGGATAAAGAAAAGGTCCGTACGCAGATTGCCTTACGGCAGTTCACGCAAGATTTGAGCAGATGGAACGGGGATTTTTCTTTGTTTGATTAAGATTTTTAATTGGGATAACGGGAGATGAGACCTCTCGGTCTCCGCGGATCTGGGCAGAAGCAACCGCGGAGCGGTTTTACCTCCTATTAACCGTGGGTTCGGGCTATGCNCGTACCCACGGTTNTCATNAATGCGTCAGCCTCAGCCCGGGACGGGGTGAACTTTGATATNACCNAGATTCACCCTCTCCGAGGCTGATTTTCTTCGATTGCCCTAATCCGTGGGTACACTTCCTTCGGTCGCGAACCCACGGTTAATAGAAAGTAAAACCGCTCCGCGGTTGTCCCGACATATTTCCTTCAAGATAAAAAATTAGGGTACCCGCAGTCTTTGCGAGCACCCCCGATTGAAGTTAGTCAGTTTTAGGATTGATATAATTTTTATGACATCCTTCTTCGTCATCTTTTAAGTTCCAATTAAGTAGATATAAAAAGCAGTTCGGAATATCCGAACTGCTACAACTATAATGAATAATATATCTTTCATTAAATTCAGAATGTTGCAAAAAGATTAATCTTCATCCCGGGTAAGCCGGAACGAGTTCGGTAATCTTTTGCAACGGGAGGCAAAATATGTCAGTTTATCTCATACAATAAGAAGATATTCCTTTATAAAGGAATAATGATTGTTCTCTATGCATAAGAAAGGGCGAACAGCCGTTCCACAACTTTCTTCCCTCACCTACTCTCTTGTATGATTCCGGGACGAATTGCCAAGGTTGTGTACTCACCCTCTCGAAAAAGAATCGTCAATCCAGAATCCTTTATCCGAGTTGCATTGCAAAGTTAATTATTATTCACTATATTTCCAATACTTTTTGAAAAAAATATGAGCCCAAACACATAATTTCCAATTTGAGTATCCTATTTATTTATATCTCTCACAGATTTATATCTCTCACAGAGACACGGAGGCTGAGATAATGTGTATTAGTATTCATTCCACAGAGATTTACATGCCAAGGCATGGAGATCTCTGAGCTTTGATAGGTGTAGATTACATTTAATGCGTATCAAAGCTCTGAGATCTCAATGCGAAGCATTCCCCCTCTGTAGAAATAAACCCGACTAAAAAACAGAGAAAAACTCCGTGCCTCAGTGCACCTCTGTGAGAGGTTAAAACAGATTATAAGGAGAATTATAAGAATTCCGTTGTCATTCTGAGAAATTTCCAAAACCGAAGGTTTTAAATTCCTCCCCATATCAATGATTTAAAAAGTTCTGTGAAAGTTTAGAGATCATTCTCTCCGTTCTGTGAACAAACCCCAAAATCAGCATTGGATAAAGAAAAGGTCCGTACGCAGATTGCCTTACGGCTTGATGACGCGGGATTTGAGCAGATGGAACGGGGATTTTTCTTTCTTTGATTAAGATTTTTAATTGGGATAACGAGAGATGAGACCTCTTGGTCTCCGCAAATCTGGGCAGAAACAACCACGGAGCGGTTGCCCCGACAGATATATTCTGCTCAAGATCCGTATGATGCCCCAATGCGCATCTCAGCTCTGAGATCTCAATGCGAAGCATTTCCCTCTGTGGAAATAAACCCGACTAAAAAAAAGAGAAAAACTCTGTGACTCAGCGCACCTCTGTGAGAGGTTAAAATAGATTTCAAGGAGAATTATAAGATTTCCTATCCCAAGTAAATTTCACTCCGGAAGAAATTATAAAAGGTGAGGATCCTATTTCAGAAGCCTCACCTTTATATATGTATATAGATTTTCTTACTTAATCACACCAAGCTTTTTGCCTACCTTCACAAAGGCGGCGATAGCCTTGTCAAGCTGCTCGCGTGTATGGGCTGCAGAAAGCTGAACGCGGATGCGTGCCTGTCCTTTCGGAACCACCGGATAGTAGAATCCCGTAACATAGATCCCCTCCTTCTGCATCTCAGCTGCGAAATCTTGAGAAAGCTTCGCATCATAAAGCATAACGGCACAGATCGCACTCTGTGTGGGCTTGATATCAAAACCGGCCTCAAGCATCTTGTCGCGGAAATATGCCACATTCTCCATCAGACGATCATGGAGCTCGTCGCTCTCCTCCAGCATCTTGAACATCTCGATGCTCGCTCCCACAATTGAAGGAGCCACAGAATTCGAGAAGAGATAAGGACGCGAACGCTGGCGAAGCATCTCGATGATCTCCTTCGGTCCGGTGGTGAAGCCGCCCATCGCGCCGCCGAAAGCCTTGCCGAGAGTGCCGGTGAAGATATCTATCTTGCCATAGCAATCGAATTTCTCCGCAACGCCGCGACCGCGATCGCCCACTACACCTGCCGAATGGCTCTCATCCACCATCACAAGAGCATCATATTTCTCTGCAAGGTCGCAGATCTTATCCATCGGAGCCACATTTCCATCCATTGAGAACACGCCATCCGTAGCGATGATCTTATAACGGCATCCCGCCTCATCAGCCTCCTTCAAGCAACGCTCAAGATCAGCCATATCAGCATTGGCATAGCGGAATCTCTTAGCCTTGCAAAGACGCACACCGTCGATGATGGAAGCATGGTTCAATGAATCGGAGATGATTGCATCCTGCTCAGTGAATAGAGGCTCGAACAGACCGCCGTTGGCATCGAAACATGCCGCATAGAGGATTGTATCCTCTGTCTTGAAATAATTGCTGATAGCTTTTTCGAGCTCTTTGTGAAGATCCTGGGTGCCGCAGATGAAACGCACAGACGACATTCCGTAGCCGCGCTCATCCATCGCCTTCTTTGCAGCCTCGATCAAGCGGCTGTTGTCGGCCAAGCCGAGATAATTGTTGGCACAGAAGTTGAGCACTTCCCCCTCCTGGTTCTTCACCTCTATATCGCTGCTCTGGGGAGTAACGATAATTCTTTCCTCTTTGTAGAGACCTGCATCTTTGATCTCCTGAATCTCCTTCTGAAGATGTTTCTGAAAGTTTGTGTACATGATCTTAGACCTATTTTTTCGGTTTTTTCCGTGTTAATTTAAATTTGTTTAAAAATATTTACCCCAAAGGTAGGAATAATTTCGGAATTATTGCTACTTTTGCATCAACAACCTTCAAATTTATTTTTCAAAGCCGCCGTAGAGCAGCTCTTCGGCAGCCGCGAGCAGGAAACATGTTCAATCTATAATACGTCATGAAGAATATTCTTGTGATTGGAGCCACCGGACAGATAGGTTCGGAGCTTACGATGAAACTAAGAGAGACTTATCCCAACGGAAATGTTGTGGCAGGCTATATCCCGGGGGCAGAACCCAAAGGAGCACTCCTTGAAAGCGGTCCGGCCGAGATAGTGGATATCACAAATGCCGCCCAGATTGCCGAGGCTGTGGATAAGTATAAGGTGGATACCATCTATAACCTTGCCGCCATTCTTTCGGCTGTGGCAGAGGCTAAGCCCAACCTCGCCTGGAAGATCGGTGTGGGAGGTCTTTACAATTGCCTTGAGGTTTCTCGCGAAAAGGGTTGCGCTCTATTCACGCCAAGCTCTATCGGTTCGTTCGGACCAACCACTCCCCATGAGAAAACTCCGCAGGATACAATCCAGCGTCCGGAAACAATGTATGGTGTAACAAAAGTGACAGGCGAACTCCTTTCAGATTATTACCACCGTCGCTTTGGGGTTGACACCCGTTCGGTCCGTTTCCCGGGGCTCATATCATATGTCACTCCTCCCGGAGGAGGCACCACCGACTACGCCGTGGATATCTATTATGCAGCCGTTAAAGGGGAAGAATTCAAATGCCCGCTCTGCAACGGCACATTCATGGATATGATGTATATGCCCGACGCTCTTCGCGCAGCCATCGAACTGATGGAAGCCGATCCCTCCCGACTCATCCATCGCAACTCATTCAATATCGCTTCTATGAGTTTCGATCCCTCGATGATATATGAAAAAATCAAGGAGTATGTTCCTGATTTCAAAATGGTGTATGAGGCAGATCCTCTGCGTCAGCAGATTGCCGACTCTTGGCCCGACAGCCTTGACGATTCTTGCGCTCGCGAGGAGTGGGATTGGAAGCCGGAATTCGACCTCGATTCCATGACCAAGGATATGCTCGCCAAGCTTCGAGAAAAATTTGGAAAATAATTTTATAATATTTGAACTTTTTTCAATTACGATTGTTATAAAATTACGATTATTGTATTTGCACTGTGTTTTATTCATGGTATTAGAAAGATATTTTTTAATGCTGGATTCGGGGCTGTGGTTGTGAAACCGCGGCCCGAATGTTTTTTTTCACCCTCCTCTTTTCTTAATTTTTATGTAATCGCCCCTTTTTTCACAGTTTTTTTGTAATTTCGCATTATGAATCGATTTATAGCTATCATATTCTCTTTTCTTGCCTTGACATTTACCTCCGCTGCCCAAACTCAGCGAGAACTCCCTAAAGTCAGCTCGGAAAAGAAAACATATAAACCCGGAAATGCCTGGACACTCTCCTGGCCATTGGGGACACACGTGGAATCCACTCTCGACACGCTTCTCTATGGAATGCAGCGTGAGTTTGTACCTGCCCTTTCAAGCGATGCTTGGGCCACAACCGGAACATTTGCCGGAGAGGGGATCAACATGCTATATTTCCAGCGCCCCGAAAGATCTCAATTCATATTCGAGGATGCTGTGGAGCATTGGTCGCCTACATTCAAAAAGGAGAAATTCTATAACGTATATATTCCGATGACCCTCCTCACTTATGATTTCGGAGGAAACCGCGATAATCATAACGACCGTCTGAAGGGGGTGTTTGCCGGTAACGTGAATAAGAAAATAGGATTGGGGGCAAATGTGGATTATCTTTATTCCAAGGGTGCTTATTCTTATCAGGCCGCCAAGAATCTCGTATATGGTCTCCAAGGTTATTATAATGGCGACCGATATGAGATGCAGGCTTTCCTTGAGCATTATAATTCTTTGACACAGGCCAACGGCGGAATCACCGACGACCTTTATATCACGGATCCTGCTGTGCTGCAGGGGGGCGTGGATAACATCGAGCCTAAGAGCATCCCCACAAACCTAACCCGTGCGAAGAATAGAGTTGTGGGAGCCGAGTTCTATATGACCCACGCTTATAAACTCGGTTTCTGGAAGGATATAACGCAGCCCACAGATACTGTGAAGCGCGAGGAGTTTGTGCCCGTAACTAAGTTTGTATATTCTTTCGATTATCGCTACGGACACCATACATTTACAAACACAAGCGCATCTGAAGCTCGCGACTTCTGGGAAAATGTATATTTTAATCCCTCCTCCACTAACGACCAGACAAAATGGAGAGCATTTACCAATACTGTCGGCATCGAGATGATCGAAGGATTCCAGACATGGGCTAAATTCGGTTTGGCGGCATATGCCTCTTATGAGATCTCTCGATTCAATACCGAAACCGTTGCTGCCGAGATTGCAGGATCCGATGGCGAGAACGGTACCTCCTCTTCCGAATTGCTCACCCCCTTGCCTGAAGGGGTGGGAAATGCGATTGCCGACACCCGCAACCGACTTTGGGTGGGAGGTCGCTTGGAGAAGACACGCGGATCTATTTTAAGGTATGCCGCTGATGCGAAGTTTGGGCTTATAGGGGATGCCGCAGGCGAAATAGATATACGTGGAAATTTAGAGACCCGATTCCGTCTCGGCAAGGATACCGTGGTGATTGCAGCTGATGGTTTCTTCCGCAACTCTACACCTTCTTATCTTTTGCAACACTATGTGAGCAATCATTTCGTATGGAATAACGATTTCGGAAAAACAAGGTCTTTCCGCGTTGGAGGACATCTCTTCATTCCATGGACCAATACCGATATCTCGGCAGGAGTGGAGAATGTGCAGAATTATATCTATTTCAATTCTCGCTCTCTCCCCGAACAATATGGCGGAAGCGTGCAGCTCCTCAATATCGCACTCGACCAGAAACTACGTTTCGGAATATGGAATTGGAACAATCGCCTCACATATCAGGTTACATCCAACAGTGATGTGATCCCACTCCCTGCTTTCTCGCTATACAGCAATATGTTTATAGAGTTTACGGCCTTCAAGGTGTTGAGGATGCAGATCGGTGTGGATTGCGACTATTACACCAAATACAAAGGCCTCTCCTACCAGCCTGCAACGATGCAATTTCATGTGCAGGGAGCCGACCCCATTGAAGTAGGCAACTTTGCTGTGGCAAACGCTTATTTCAATGCAAAGATTCAGAAAACAAGATTCTTTATCGTCTGGAGTCATGTCAACCAAGGATTGTTTGGCAATAATTATTTCTCTATGCCCCACTATCCTATCGACCCTCGACAACTCCGTTTCGGCCTTTCTATCGATTTTGCCAACTGATATCATTCATAAGATTGAGGCCTGCTGCGGAATAGGAATAAGAGAAAAGGTACATAAGATAAGGGATGTTGCAAAACATCTCCCGGCCAAGAAACTTTGAGAAATAATAAATGTTTATATCTTAGGAGAATTATATCTCCGACTGATTTGGTCACCCATATATAAGGTTTAGCTATCTTTATAAAGGCTTAGCTATCCTTAGAATATGGTGTGGAATATCTTTTAGCGAATATATTAACTACAAAGCCCAAAATAATGGAAGAAAAAGATCTTGAAATGCTTGCCGAGAAAGGCATTTCACAAGAAAAATTTGAAGAGCAACTTACAATGCTCAAGGAGGGGTTTCCGTTCCTTAAATTGGATGCCCCCGCTACTGTCGGTCATGGAATTTCCGCTGTCTCTCCTGAAATGGAGCAGACAGCCGTTAAGTGCTGGGATGAATTTCTTCAAGCCGGAGGCACAGTGCTCAAGATGGTGCCTGCCAGTGGAGCTGCTTCGAGAATGTTCAAGGATATATTCTCTTTTGTCGGTGGAAAGAAGGATAAGCCCGACAATGATTTCATGAAGAAATTTTTTGAGGAAATAGAGAATTTCGCATTCTATCCCCAACTAAATTTCATATGCGTTTCTCTATATGGCAAGAGCATCGACTCTCTCATAAAGGAGAAGAGATATAAGGAGATTGCGGAAGCTCTGATTGAACGTATCGGTCTTAATTACGGACATCTCCCCAAGGCGCTCCTTAATTTCCATAAAGTGAATGGAGGCGCCCGCACTGCCATTGAGGAGCATCTTGCCGAGGGCGCTCAGTATGCTGCCGGAAAGAAACGCAAGGTGAACGTTCATTTCACTGTTTCGCCCGAACATCTCCCTCTCGTGGAATTGAAAGTGGAGGAAGCCAAGGGACATTTGGGTCATATCTATGATGTCGATTATGATGTGACATATAGTATCCAGAAACCCTCTACCGATACTGTTGCTGCTAATTTCGACGGCACACCCTATCGCGAGGATGGCAAACTTTTCTTCCGCCCCGGCGGTCATGGAGCCCTTATCGAGAATCTCAACGACCTTGATGCTGATGTTATCTTCATCAAGAATATTGATAATGTGGTGCCCGACTCTAATCGCGAGTCAACTATCCAATTCAAGAAGATTCTTGGAGGTGTGCTCGTCGCTACCAAGCAGAAAATAAATGAATATTGCAAGATTCTCGAAAAGGGAACCCCTTCCGAGGAGCAGCTTGATGAGATGCTGAAATTCTTGCGCACTGTGCTCTGCATCACCAACGACAATGCCGACGCAATGAACGCTGATGAGAAAGCGGCTTATATTTTCGGCAAACTCAATCGTCCGGTGCGTGTATGCGGTATGGTGAAGAATGAGGGGGAACCCGGCGGCGGCCCGTGGTTGGTATATAACGCTGATGGCACTGTCAGCCCCCAGATTCTTGAAGGATCGCAGATTGATATGAAGGATAAGCATTCCGTGGAGATGCTTAAGAATTCAACTCATTTCAATCCCGTGGACCTCGCAGTTGCAACCAAAAACTATAAGGGAGAAAAATTCAATCTTCCCGAGTTTGTGGATAAAGCCACAGGTTTCATCTCGGAGAAGAGCCGTGAAGGGGTTGAAATCAAAGCGCTTGAGCTTCCCGGACTTTGGAACGGAGCAATGAGCGATTGGAACACTATCTTCGTTGAAGTTCCTGCTTCTACTTTCAATCCTGTCAAGACTGTAAACGATCTCCTCCGCCCCGCTCATCAATAATCGGAAGATATTGAACATATAAAAACAGCTGAGTCAATTTGTGACTCAGCTGTTTTTATATGTTCAAATTATGTCTGTATGGATTTTTTGGGATAGACTCTTATCTATCTTCCCTATGAACATCCATCCCCTCATCAGCCGGCTGATGCTCCCTGAGCAGTTTCAATTTCTCGCCTAACTTCATCGACTGCAATTCAAGAGCCTTCTGTTCCCTATAAGAGGAATAGAGAAGATAAGACATGGTGATCATCTTGGCATAATCGTTAGGCATCTTCCATGTGCCTGTGGTCTTTCCTCCGTTAAGGAACGTCACCGTGATCGGATTCAGTTCATTATCGGCTATAAGTTTTGCCACTGCATCCGCCTCATCGCCCGAAAACATTACAGTGTTCATCCCATTGGCACGATAATTCAGGGCCTGATCGTAGGCCACAACGGAAGTCTCGGCTGTAGCCGAAGGCACATTGATTCGGATTTGATCGAAATTGCCTCCCTTAAGCACTCCCACCAATTCAATCTGATGACTTGCGCTCAGACGTGCCACCAATCCTGTTGACTGTAACGGATAGCGCTTCTCCCATCCCTGGAAAATCAGATATCCTTCCACCTCGCGGGAATTATCCACTGCGCGAAACTCCGGAAGAAGCTGACCCACCTTATCGGAAAGCGTTTTAGCCATATCATTGCAAGAGTCGATCTCGGCAGTCACCGCCTTCACAGAATCCACCAATGCGGCATGATAGTTTTTCTGCATCTCCTTGCCGGATTCATTCTTCTTTGCGCATCCCATAAGAAGAAGCAGCCCGGCAGCCGACAATATGAATATCTTTTTCATCTTTTCGTATTTGATATTTTTAAATTATTATCTTTTTAGATTCTCGTCACCTCTTTCACTCCCGGAACAGTCTTGATTTTCTTTAACAAGGAGGTGAGCTGGCGTTGGTCGGTCACTCCAATCACAAGATACCCCTGGAAGATTCCGTCGTGGGAGTCGATTGAGATATTTCTCAGGTTGGTGTTGGGCTCCTTGGCTATGATTGAGGAGATATTAGCCACAATTCCGATATCGTCGTTTCCTATCACTCTGAGTGAAGCTGAAAGCATCTGGCCTGTCTTCCCGCTCCAATCGGCTCGTATGATTCGATAAGGATAACGCTCGCGGATATGAGCCGCATTCGGACAATCGTTCTTATGTATCTTTATCGCCCCATCAGAAGATATGAAGCCGAACACCTCATCGCCATAGATAGGATTGCAACACCTTGCAAATTTATAACTCAGACCGTTGATGGATTGTTCGCCGATCACGAGCACATCATCCTTGGAATTATCCTCCTTCCGGATAATCTGGTATTCCTCCGCAGAAATCTTTTCAGGCTCTGCATCCGGTCCTTGAGTGGTATAATCCACATATGCATTAAGGAATTTTCCGGCATCAATCCTGTCGGCACCCATCTCTGCAAAAAATTCCAAGGCAAATTTATATCCCTGCTTCTTTATGAGCTTCATCAACACCCCTTCATCAATCTCCACTTTCCTGTTCTTGGCTCGGCGCAACAAAGCTTCCTTCCCTATATCGGCAAGACGCTGCTTCTCTTCGTTGAGGCTCTGCTTGATTTTATTGCGTGCCTTGGAAGTGGTGACGATATTGAGCCATTCCTGGCGGGGTGTCTGATTAGCAGAGGTAAGAATCTCCACTGTGTCGCCGTTCTGAATCTTATAAGTAAGTTTCTTATGCGACCCGTTCACAATCGCTCCAGTGCAGTGGGATCCTACATTGGTGTGGATATGGAATGCGAAATCAAGAGCCGTGGCTCCGGCTGAAAGTTTGAAAAGATCCCCCTTCGGCGTGAAGGCATACACCTCCTCCCCGAATGCATCGGCCTGGATATTCTTCATCAGCTGCATCGGGCCGGCCTCGGCTGTTTCGAGAATGTCGCGGATATTATTCATCCATTGGTCCGTGCTATCCCCTTTCACACCCTTATAGCGCCAATGGGCCGCCAATCCCTTCTCAGCCACAAGATCCATGCGCTCTGTGCGGAATTGCACCTCCACCCATTTTGATTCCGGTCCCATCACTGTGGCGTGGAGGCTCTCATATCCGTTGCTCTTGGGGATGGTGATCCAATCGCGCATACGTGCAGGATTGGCCGTGTACATGTCGGCAAGAATGGAATATGCCATCCAGCAGTCGGATTTCTCTTTCTCAGGCGGAGTGTCGATGATCACACGGATTGCAAAGAGATCGTAAATGCCGGGGAGATCCACTTTCTGCTTCTTCATCTTGTTCCAGATGGATGAAATCGATTTTGTGCGACCCTTTATCGAGAATTTCAAACCGGCCTTCTCCAAGTTTGCCTTCAACGGCCCGATAAACGACTTAATATATGCTTCTCGCGAACGCTTTGTTTCATTTAGCTTGTGTGCTATCTGAGTATAGATATCGCGATTGGTATATTTCAAGGAAAGGTCTTCCAGCTCACCTTTGATTTTATATAATCCTAATCTATGTGCAAGCTGCGCATAGAGACAATTTGCCTCGAAAGCCACGTTCTTCACCCACTCATCATCCGGATGACGATTGATTGAACGCATCAACACAAGATTTCGGACAATCATAATGATGATAACGCGGATATCATGCGCAAGAGAGAGCATGAGTCCGCGGAAATTTTCCTGATTGTGCGCACTATTGCGGTCGCTGAATTTCGACACATTTGAAATTCCTTCGAGCAGACCGGCCACATCCTCCCCCCATTCCTTCTTAATGTCGGAAAGAGAGAGGATTCCGTTCTCATACATCGGATTCAGCAGAATTGCAAGCAGAATATTATGGTCGGGATCCACCATTTCGGCAAAGACACATGCCGTGTTCAATGTCACGACCGGAATGCATAACCCATGCTCGTCATGACTCTTTTGGCTTTCCCTCAACCCTTTACGAAGTGTGGCTGATACACGCGCAAGCTCATCATCGGTGATATTATCCCCGATTTTATCTTTTAATGAATTGATATATGAAGAGAGAGTCCTGACCTCCGAAAGTGTCATTTTATCTTTTTCTATACTGTTCATTCAGGTCTTGTTTTAAGGGTATGAAAAAAAATTTTTAACAAATTTACAAAAAAATTGCCGAATAATTTGGAGGTTTCAAAAAAAATGTCTAACTTTGCATCGCTTTTCGGAAGAAGAGCGGTTAAAAATGGTGAAATTAGCTCAGTTGGTTAGAGCGTCGGATTGTGGTTCCGAAGGTCGTGGGTTCGATCCCCACATTTCACCCCCCATATTCCCCAACTCCCTGAAGGAACAATTGCTTCGGCAGCTGTTCCTTCAATTTTTTTATAAGCAGCTACTGATCTTTCCCGAATTTTTGACTCCATTCTATAAAAAACTATTTTTTTGTTTTGAGTTTTCACGAAAAATATATACCTTTGCCCTCTCAAAAACTTATTAATTATTTATCCACTTCAAAAAGTTTTCTCACACGAAAATCATGGCCGACCTAACTAAGGATTCTCACGTCGAACTCATCAATGCAATATCACGCATTTTAATAAAAAATGGACTAAAGGCCACGACAATGGACTATGTGGCCTCGGCTCTTTCAATGTCGAAAAGAACTCTCTATGAAATTTTTGATTCAAAAAAGGATATGATCCTTAAGGTGGTATCCTATTGGAACAACCAGCATCGATTGGAGACGGAGAAATATTTCGCCACTTCAAGGAATGTGATGGAAGCTCTCGTGAAATCTTTCTATGCCCATGAGCAAATGATGAAAGAGGTCAACGTAGAATTCTTTCTCGATATGGATAAATATTTTCCGGAGGTAAGAAAGGAGTTCGAATCAAACGATAGAATGTGGATCGACAAGATGATGGTTGCCATCAATAAGGGGATCGAGCAGGGTGTGTTCCGTCCTGATGTAAATTATCAGGTCACTCTTCATCTGATGCGCATTCAGATGGAATCCTTGAAGAGGATGGAGGAACATTTCCCTCCTGATATCACTCTCTCAATGGCTTTTAATTCTATCAGCCTCGGTTTCCTTCGTTCGATTGCCACTCCCGATGGAATGAAAGTGATCGATGAGACATATCCTCTGGAACCAGGTCTTTCCGAAAATCAAACTATAAGTAAAAATATCTAATCTATAATATTATCATGAGTTTTAAATTGAAATGCCTCTCTTCGGCTTTTCTCCTTTCGCTTTGTGTCGCGTCGGGGGCTGCTCAGGTCCTCCCCTCTTCTTCCGACACTCTGAAGATTTCAAGGGAAAAGTGTGTCGAAATCGCACTTTTGGAGAATCCTACCGTCAAGGTGGCTGATCTTGAGGTCAAGAAAATGGACTACGCCAAGAAGGAGACAAAAGGGAATCTTCTCCCATCCATCGATTTCTCTTTGGCCTATCAACGTTCAATCGAGCTGCAGACCATGAACATGAGCATGGGCGGACAGAGCAACCAGATTAAAATGGGAACCGACAACAACTGGAACACCGGTTTTTCGGCCGCCATGCCTCTTGTTAATGCCTCTCTATGGAAATCAATCCAAATTTCTGAAACCCAGATTCTCTCCTCCCTTGAATCTGCAAGAGCTTCGAGAATAGATCTTGTGAATAATATCAACAAGGCATATTATGCTCTTCTCCTTGCTATTGCTTCGCGCGATGTCATCAATCAAAACTACGAAATCGCCAAATTCAATGCCGAGATTTATCAAAAGCAGTTTGAGCAGGGAACGGCCTCTGAATATGATGTGCTCCGTTCTTCTGTGCAGGTTTCTAATATCGAGCCCGAACTCCTTCAAGCAGACATTGCTATCAAACAATGTCAGCTCCAATTGAAGGTGCTTATGGGAATCGATTATGAAGCCAACATCTGGCCCGATATCACTCTCAATGAAATGAAGCGCGAGATGTATGGCCTCGCTCCCGGATTTGATAAAAACATCGATCGCAACAGTTCGCTCCGCTCCTTGGATATTCAAAAGAAGTTGCTGGAGCAGAATGTAACATTGAAAAAATTCGCTTGGATTCCCACTCTTGGAGTGCAGTTTAATATCAACTGGAACTCTATGTCTAACGGCAATGCCTTCAAGAACCAAAGATTCAATCCTTACAGCAATGTCGCTCTCGCTCTGAGTGTCCCTATCTTTTCAGGAGGAACAAAATATAACGCCTTGAAGCAAGCTGAGGTGCAGCTCGCCGAAATGAAGTTCCAGCGTGAGAACCTTGTGAGCAATCTTAACATGCAGGTGGATCTTGCCATTGATAATATCAATAAGCAGGTGAGACAGATCTCTACAAGCGAACAGGGCGTGAAGCAGGCCAAGAAAGCCCATGAGATTATGCAGAAGAGTTTTGAAATCGGCGCGGCCACTTATCTCGACCTTCGTGACAGCGAGCTCGCCGACACTTCCGCTCAGCTCTCCTATCTGCAAGCCATCTATAACTATCTTGTTTCCACAAGCGAACTCGATGCCCTTCTCGGCAAAGAGGATGCTCTCGTTTCATCTAACTAATACGTAACCTATTAAAGAAATGAAGATAAATTATTTTTATTCAGCGGCTCTCTGCTCGCTGTGTTTATTGGCCTCCTGTTCGGGCTCTGATAAAAAAGAGGAGAAGAATGAGAAAAAGACTGAGGCCATCCCTGTGGTATCGGTAGAGACCGTCGGCGAGCGTCCGGTGGATCAGATCGGTGAATACACTGCCACTGTCGAACCGGATCTGATCAATAACATATCCTCTTCCGCTCCCAATCGTATAAAGGCGATTTATGTGGATGAGGGGATGCGCGTGTCAAAAGGTCAGAAACTCGTGGTGATGGATGATGTCAACACAGTCAGCTACCAAACTCAAGTGGATAACGCTAAAGCCAACCTGCGTAACATACAGCTTAATTATGATCGTGCTGTCGAGCTCTTCAAGATTGGCGGCGGCACAAAGCAGCAGGTGGATCAGATGGAGGTTCAGCTTATCAATGCCAAGAACACTTTGGCTTCGGCTGAGCGCACTCTCCGCAATGTGCAGGAGAACACCGTTCTCACCGCTCCTATCTCCGGCGTCGTGACTGCTCGTAATTATGATCCGGGAGATATGACCGGCTCGCTCCCTATCCTCACTATAGCCCGCGTACAGCCTGTGAAGGTAGTGATTAATGTCACTGAAAGCGAACTCTCGCATATCAAGCAGGGGATGCCTGCCACACTCTCTTTCGACACATATGGCGACGAGACTTTCTCAGGAACTGTAACAATGGTGGCTCCTACCGTTGATCCCGGAAGCCGCACCTTCGGCGTGGAAATCACTTCCCCGAATTCCGACGGCAGAATGCTCCCCGGAATGTTCGGGCGTGCCACTCTCAATCTCGGCACTCGTGAACGCGTCGTAGTGCCAGACAAGGCTGTGGTGAAGCAGCAGGGATCAGGCAACCATTATGTCTATGTCTATAATCCTTCTGATCATAAGGTTTCTTATAATCAGGTTGAGCTCGGGCAGCGTCTGGGCGCAGAATATGAGCTGATAAGCGGTGTGGAGCCGGGTTCTCAGGTGGTGGTGTCCGGACAGACTCGTCTTGCAAACGGAAAGGAAGTAAAACTTAAAAAATAATCTGACATGAGTTTGTACGGTTCGGCGGTGAAACGCCCCATCATGACCACCCTCTGCTTCGTCACGGTGATCATCTTAGGTCTTTTCTCGCTCGCTAAACTCCCTATCGACCTCTATCCCGATATCGATACCAATTCAATTATGGTTATCACTATGTATCCGGGTGCGAGCGCAAAGGATATCGAGCAGAATGTGACCAAACCTCTTGAAAATTCACTCAACTCTGTAGAGCATCTGAAACATATCTCATCCACCTCGCGTGAGAATACTTCTGTTATCACCCTTGAATTCGAGTATGGCTATGATATCGATGTGCTTACCAATGATGTGCGCGATAAACTCGATATGGTGAAATCGATGCTTCCTGATGATTCGGAGAATCCCATTATCTTTAAGTTCTCCACAGATATGATCCCTATCTGTATCCTTTCTGTTGAGGCTAAGGAGAGTATGTCGGGTTTGTATAAGATCCTCGATGATGGATTGGCTAATCCTCTTGCGCGTGTTGACGGCGTGGGATCGGTTTCTATCTCGGGCGCACCCAAGCGTGAGATTCATGTTTATGTGGATCCTGCTCGTCTGGATGCCTATAATCTCTCTGTGGAGCAGATATCCTCTGTGATTGCGGCCGAGAACAGGAATGTGCCGGGCGGCTCGTTCGATGTCGGCTCCAACACATATGCTCTCCGTGTGCAGGGTGAATTCGATGATTCCGCACAGCTTGAAAACATCCCCGTTGCTTCTGTAAATGGAAAAACGGTTTTCCTCCGTGATGTGGCGAGAGTTGAGGATAGCCTTGAGGAACGCACCCAGCAGACCTTCATCAACGGAAATGAGGGCGCCACAATCATTATCCAGAAACAGAGTGGTGCCAACTCGGTGGAGATTTCAAATAAGGTGATGAAGATGCTCCCCTCGCTTGAGAAGAATCTTCCTTCCGATATCAAGATCGGAATAGTGGTGGATACCTCTGACAATATCCGAAACACTATCGCCTCTCTTGTGGAGACCGTGCTCTATGCTCTCCTCTTTGTGATGATTGTAGTGCTCTTCTTCCTCGGCAGATGGAGGGCCACAATGATTATCGTCATCACGATCCCCGTCTCCTTGATTGCATCTTTCATATATCTGTTTGCCACAGGTAATTCTCTTAATATTGTGTCGCTCTCGGCGCTCTCTATCTCCATCGGTATGGTGGTGGATGATGCGATTGTGGTGTTGGAGAATGTCACGACACATATCGAACGAGGGGCCGACCCGAAACAAGCTGCCGTGCATGGCACAAATGAGGTGGCTATCTCGGTTATCGCCTCCACTCTCACTCTTATCGCCGTGTTCTTCCCCCTTACTCTCGTTACGGGTATGACCGGTGTGCTCTTCCGCCAGTTGGGATGGATGGTGACCATCATGATGATTATATCCACCACTTGTGCCCTCTCGCTCACTCCGATGCTCTGCTCTCAGTGGCTCCGCCTTCGCACCAAGAAATCAAAAGGTTTCCAGTGGCACAAACCAATCGAGAAACTTCTTGACAAATTCGATGATGGATATGCATCTCTGCTTCAGAAGGTGGTGACACATAAAACGGTCACTATCATCATCTGTCTCGGAATATTCATAGGATCCTGCTTCCTCATGAAGTATGTCGGCACAGAGTTCTTCCCCACTCAGGATGATGGTCGTCTTGGAGTAAACCTTGAGCTCCCGATCGGTTCACGTGTGGAAGAGGCTCAGGCTTCAATGACCCGTCTCGATTCTTTGTGGAGAAAGAAATATCCGGAGATTCAGGTGGAAAGCTACACGGTCGGTCCGGCAAGTTCGGATAATACATATGCCTCTCTTTCTGATAACGGCCCGCATATCATATCGATGAATATTCGTCTCAGCGACCCCGGCGACCGCAAGCGCCGAATCACAGAGATTGCTGATGAAATGCGTAAGGATATCAACAACGACTTCCCTGAATTCAAAAAGGCTCAGGTTATGGTCGGTGGTCGTCAAGGAGGAGGAATGGGCGGACAGTCCACTGTCGATTTCGAAGTATATGGATATGATTTCGACAATACCGATAAAGTGGCTAAAGATCTGGCTGAGATATTGCGAGGAATCAATGGCACGGCTGATGTGATGATTTCACGTTCTGACTATCAGCCCGAATATCAGGTGGATTTCGACCGTGAAAAACTTGCAATGCACGGCATTTCTCTCCAGACCGCTGCCTTCTATCTCCGAAACCGAATAAATGGTGCCACATCTTCTCAGTTCCGCGAGGATGGCGAGGAGTATGATATCAAGGTGATGTATTCGCCGGAGAAGAGAACTCAGATTTCGGATATTGAGAATATCATGATATATACCTCCCAAGGTCAAGGGGTGCGCCTCAAGGAATTGGGAACGGTTGTAGAACGTTTCACTCCTCCTACCATCGAACGTAAGGACCGTGAACGTTTGATCACTGTCTCGGCCGTCGTGGATGGCGTTCCGATGAGCCAGGTCGTGGCGGATGCGGAAGCGCAGATGAATTCAATCGACATGCCTGCCGGCGTTAGCATTCAGATTGCGGGTAGCTACGAAGATCAGCAGGATTCTTTCAAGGATCTTATGATGTTGGGTCTCCTGATTATCCTCCTTGTATATATCGTTATGGCTGCTCAGTTCGAGTCGCTCACATATCCGGGAATCATCATGACCTCACTTCTCTTCGCATTCTCCGGTGTATTCCTCATCCTGTGGATCACAGGACACACCCTCAACATCATGTCGATGATCGGAGCCATCATGCTTATCGGTATTGTAGTAAAGAATGGTATTGTGCTTATCGACTATATCACTCTTAACCGTGAGCGAGGGATGGGTATCCGCACAGCGGTCGTAGATGGCGGTAAATCGCGTCTTCGCCCTGTGGTAATGACCACCCTCACCACAATCCTTGGTATGGTTCCTATGGCCGTCGGATCGGGTCAGGGATCTGAGATGTGGAAGCCGATGGGTGTGGCCGTAATCGGTGGTTTGACATTCTCAACCATCCTTACCCTACTCTTTGTTCCGACCCTTTACTGTGTATTTGCAGGCAACGGTGTGAAGAATGCAAGAAGAAAATTCCGTAAGCAACTTTTAGCTCAGAAAGTACAGAAAGATTGATTGTCATGAGTTCGGATTAATCTCGCTTAGATTAATCCGAACTCTTTATATTCAAAATAACAAAATAGAAAATGCAAGCAATATTTATTTCATACGATCAAGCTCATCATCAAGCCATCATTGAGATCCTTGACAAACTCTCATGCCGTGGCTTCACAGCCTTCGGCAACGTGCAGGGTCGAGGCTCCGTCAAAGGGGAACCTCACTACGGCAGTCACGCGTGGCCCTCCCTTGCACAAGCCATGTTCACCTTCGTAGAAGATGAGAAAGCCCCCACGCTTTTAGAACGTCTCAAAGCCCTTGATGAATCCAAACCACGTCTCGGACTCCGAGCCTTCCAGTGGCCGATTACAGCAACGATCTAAAGTGAATAAAGCCCAAATAAACAGAAATAACCCCGTTAGATCTCATGAGATTTAACGGGGTTGCTTTTGATTGCTTATTAGTAAAAGATAATCCCTTTAGATCAATGATCTAAAGGGATTATTTTGTGCGCACGAAGGGACTCGAACCCCCACGTCTCACGACACTAGATCCTAAGTCTAGCGCGGCTACCAATTACGCCACGTGCGCGATTTCGATTACAAAATTACAAAATATTTCTGAATCTGCAAAGAAATTGCGAAAAAGAATTGATAAAAGATAAATGATTATCCTCAAAATCCCCATTGGATAAAGAAGGTGTCCGTACGCTGGATCGCCTTACGGCTTGTTACGCAAGATTTAAGCAGATTGAACGGGGATCTTTA
>JAAVGM010000010.1 GCA_014800245.1 Bacteroidales bacterium
ACCTTGTCTATCGCTCTTTGATTCAGTTGCATAGCCCGCTATGCGCCTGAATCTGCAGAGCGATATCCAAGGCACATCTGCGACCCTGGCATTAACAGATTTTAGTGGATGGAGCCTTATTAGAGTCCGTTCTGCAGAATGCTCATGGACATTTTTTACAAAACGGACTCTTTATAAAGACAATTTTTATCTAAAAAAGTTTTTAATTAGATAAAAGTTTTTAAATAAATTCATTATCTTTGCAATTGATAAGTTTACAACCAACCATCATTGATATAATATGAAAAAATTTAATTTATCCGGACTCTTTGCACTTTCCCTTGCAATGATCGCCCCGATGAAAATACAGGCACAAGAAGGGGGTGAGTTTATATTCACCTATGCCTACGAAGGTGCCGAACTCGACCTTTTCGGTGTGCAGCGAAATGTTGGGATCGATGCTGCAATGCTTCTTCAGGATCCATCCCTTGTTGGTGCGGAGGTTGTCGGAGTAAGCGTGGATATCCCCACTAAAGAGGGATGCTCATGCGATCCCATAGCTTCTGCATGGCTCACCAAGAAACTCCAAACGGAGGGTGAATACAATCTTCCCGACACTCAGCAGGTGAACGGAGAGATAAAAAATTATGGCAGCGAAGAGAATCCCGAACTTCGTCTTGACCTTACATTCCCGGTGCCTTATACATTGACGGAAGACGGGATATATGTGGGATATTCTGTGACAGTGACGAGCTGCAACGTGCCCGGCTCCGGTTGGACTGCAAAATACCCTATCTATACGGTGAATAATGTAGAGAAACCTCAGGGAATGATGATCCATACCACTGCTACCGGTTCGCAGCTCCCTCAGAAATATCCGGATTGGGTGGATTTGGGCATCGACCGCAAACAAGCTCTTGCCATGAGAGTGATTCTTCGCGGCAAGACAATGAGCGATGCGGCCTCCTTAGATCCTAAACAGGCCCTATATGTTGAGCCCTCATCTTCCGGCTTGGTTTATACTGACCTTAACAATTATGGCGATTCTCCTATTTCATCTATTGAATACACTTATACCATTAAAGGTGGAGAGGAAACCGTCTCCTCTGCCACAAAAGAACTGACGCTTGATGAGAGCGTGCCGGGGAATCCGGGAGCTTACACCACGCTCGACCTCTCTTTTGATTCTCCGGAAACAGAGGGAGAATATTCCGTTGAGCTTCGTGTTGAGAAGGTGAATGGGAAGGAGAATGAATTTGAGGGAACAACTTCTTTTAATATGGTAGTTGTGCCATTCCTTCCAAAGAATCGACCTCTTGTAGAGGATTGCACCGGTTTCTGGTGTGGTTATTGTCCTTACGTATGGGTCACAACTCATCAGATGATGGATAAATATGGCGAAGATTTCTTATCGCTCTCTTATCACACTGCTGACAGAATCCAGGGTGTAGAGGATGATGCTATGCCTATAGATACTTANGGACCTCCNCGNGTNTATCTCAACGATCGTCATGAGAGCATTAAGAAAGAGAANACAGAGAGTCTATGGCTCCTGAAACGCCGCGAACTCGCTCCTGCNGACATCGATCTTAATATTTATTGGACAGATGATTCGCAGACAGCCCTTCGCGCTGAATCCAACCTTAAGTTTGTATATGATGANCCGGAGGCTGATTATATGGTGACCTACGCTTTAGTTGAGGATGGGATGAGCAGCCCGAGCTGGAGCCAGGCCAACTACTATTACGAAGATAACTTCACAGGTCCGTACTGGGATTTTTTCTGCGGNAAAGAATATCATGTCACNGGAATCGTATATGATGATGTGGTAGTTAGTTTTCCGAATACGAAGGGGATCCCCTCTTCCGTACCGNCAGAGATTATNGGGGGTGANAGCTATAAGCATGTAAGCACTCTCGAACTNAAAGATGCTGTGTCGCGATACAGTTCNAGCTCNAATTTCAACCAAAGCATCATCCTTGATAAGGATAAACTTCGTGTCGTGGCTCTTCTTATTGATGCCAAGACCGGAAATGTATGNAANGCTGCTTCTTCCGGATATTCAAAGGATGCANAAGTCTATGTNGATAACTCTGCTATTGANTCTGTGGAGTCAAGCGGAACGGAATCGGAAGTTCTTTCAATTGANTACTTCTCGCTTGATGGTGTTCGTCTCGAAGNANCCCCCTCTTCAGGAGCAGCNATCGCTGTGAAACACATGACCGACGGCAGCCTTAAGACTGAAAAGATTATAAAGTAAATACTGNCCNACTAAAACGAAAAGAGGTCGGAAGCAAGNAATGGCTTCCGACCTCTTTTTTATAAAATTTGATTGATTATAATTCTATAACACGGGNGGTTGACTCGNACATATCGAACATTAAAAGCTTATCAAGGAGCATTTTTCCGNCACGGGAAATATATTTTATAGCNTCAGAGGCCTGATAAGATGCNATGACCCCTGCCGCCGGTCCGATCACGCCTGCAATCGAGCAAGGGAGAATACCGTTACACCCTTCTGCTTCTCCAAAAATATCCGNATAACCCGTATGCCCCGGCGCCCAACTCATCACTTGTCCGGAGAAGGCTTCNACCCCTCCGATGCAATATGCCACGCCNAGGGCTTCGCATACACGCGCTGTCATCAGTTTGGTGGAGATATTATCACTTCCATCTATGATGAAATCATAGTCCGGAAAAATATTCTCCGCTTTTGCCGNAGTGATCATCTCTTTAAATACTTTCACCTCCACTTCCGAATTCAGCTGACGCATCCTCTCTGCCAATTGATCTGCTTTTGAAGANCCGACNGNNTCTTCACTGAAAAATAACTGTCGCTGAAGATTGGTGGCATCAATCGTATCAAAATCGGCAATGCCGATCGTGCCTANCCCCGAAGCAGCAAGATACATGGCACATAGTGACCCCAACGCACCGCAACCCACGATAAATACTTTTCCTGAATTGAGTTTTTTGACCCCTTCTTCCCCTATCGCTTCGATCACTTCCAGACGTGAATATCTATATGGGAATCTTCTATCTTTCATTTCTTTCTTTTTCTCTTCTTAATTATAGGCTTCTCAGCTGTTGATGAAGGCTCGCCTGCATTTATAGCGGGCCATCCGTCGGGTCCCCATACCACACGATCAAGATANACCTTCCGCCCCTCCTTGGGTTCGGCAGCATCGAAACCATGATAAAGCATCCAGAACTGCCCGGCATCGTCTGTCACAAAATTTGCATTATGTCCCGGACCGATCACTTCCTTGCTTCTGCTCAGGATAGTGGTGAATCCATTCTCCATTGCAAGTACCCCTTCTTTATTTACGTAGGGACCGAGAAGATCTTTCGAGCGAGCCACCACGACATGATAGGTACTTCGCTCTCCATCACAACAAGACCCGGCAGACCCCACGAGATAATAATAGCCGTCATGTTTGAAGATATTTGTCCCTTCAGTGAGTGAACCTGCAATCTGAATCGGTTTGGCCCCCTCTTTCACTTTCAATCCATCATCCGAAAGCTCAATAGCATAGATTCCACGAAAACTTCCCCAGAACAGGTATTTTTTATCACCTTCNGCTACATATATAGGATCAATACTGTTCTGCACCCCTATTTCTTTACTTATAAAAAGAGGTCCGCAATCTGTGAAAGGGCCTTCGGGGGAATCCGCCACGGCAACCCCTATTCCACATTCCCATTCACCTCCCCATCGGGATTTTGAATAATAGAGAACATATCGGTCGCCGATACGTTGGATATCGGGAGCCCAGATATTGCCGTCGGGCACCATCTGAGGTCGGGTATCATTTGTGAAGGCAGTGCCTACTAATTCCCAATTCACAAGGTCGTCNGATTTAAAGATCGGAACGTTTCGCACATTCTCTGTGGCATAAAGATAGTAGGTGCCATCATCGCTGCGTATTACCGTAGGATCCGGCGCGCTCTGATTTATCACAGGATTGGAATAATATTCCTTGGATTTTGCCGACACGGTTTGCGTCAGACCGATTCCAAATAAAAGAGCGGAAGATATGGATAGAAATGAAAGAAATTTCATGAAATCAACTTATTTTAGCTGATACAAAAATATGAAATTTTTCTTATTTGTGCAAGATTAACAAATCTATTGTAGGATAGACTCCGAATCGGAAGGCTATGTTGCCTCCTATTCCCGTGCTTACATATATCTGCTGATCTCCTTCGCGATATAAACCTCCCCATTCGGGATATGTCCATTGGGAGGGAGAAAAGTTGCCCAGCTTGAATTGCATTGCATGTGTATGCCCGGCGAGCATCAAGGGGATATCGGTGTCGGGAATCACCTCCCTTCGCCAATGCGAGGGATCATGGGAGAGCAAAATCTTGCATTCACCGGCAGGAACCCCTGCCATTGCTTTTTTCAAATCGGCTTTGTCGGGGAAGTGACGATCGCCGGCATTCTCAACTCCTATGATTGCTATGCTGTCGTTTCCTCTCCGGATCTGCACTGATTCATTCATCAACAGTTTCCAACCCATTTCCTTCTCCCCCTTCACCACTCTTGCCACAGCCTTCTGGGGCGTATCATCTCCCGTATAGCGATGGTAAATACAGTAGTCATGATTTCCCAAAACGGATATCACACCATCGGGAGCATCAAATCCGCTAAGGATTTTCATAAATTGCGGAAGTTCTTCGGGTGATGTATTCACAAGATCGCCTGTAAATACTACCAAATCGGGATGGAGGGAATTAACTTTCTCCACTATCTTCTCCACCTGCCTTGGCGTGGCGGCATAGACCCCGATATGGAAATCGGTGAGTTGGACAATCTTATACCCTTCAAAATTCTTTGGCAGGTCGGCAAGGGTGATATCTGTGGTTTTTACATCTATCCTTCTCCATCCGAATATTGATCCGTATAGAGCGATTCCAAGCCACACTACTCCAAGCGCAATTCCTGTCCAGGTAAGCACAGAAGAAAGAGGATGCCAAAGGTATCCAAAACAGGTTCCTAAAATAGAGAACACCGTGAATATCAATGTAGGGAGCACCACACATAATGTGATCCACATCACACAATTAAGCACCATTTGACGAGTGTCGCCTGTCAAGGACATCCAAATGATCAAACCCCAATAAACAAGGGTTGGTATTACCAGCCATCCTTTTATCCACCATGAGATATTGCCTAAAACATTCANCAGAATATATGCATCCGCCAAAGAAAGAAGAAAGGCTATCAAACTAAATACAATTGCCATTTTAATAATTCTTTTCTAATNNTTTTTACCTCTTTATATAACAAGTAAANTNCNATAATGGATATTTAAGCNGATTTTAACAGTAATAAAGNATTCNNGCNGTTTCTNNNATTANTTATAAACTTCTATNANGTTCTTTATATTTCCTTATGAANACNCNCTNAAGAATTCCTCNTTNGAGTTTGTTTTTATTATCGAAACCGGATGATAACGGACAGTTATCCGATGGAAAAACAAAAGATTTTTTAAAACAACAGAATTATGGAAAAACAGAAAAAATCTTATTACNTCAATGTGGTTGAGGCCAATATCAAAGACGAAAATAAGGTAAAAATGAGNGAAGTGCTCGACTTCAATTTTCATGGTCATCACGACCTCGCAGCAATGATTGAGAAAGCAAAATCCCTCGGATTTGCTAAGGATAAACATGCCAAGGAATTTGTTCTTGCCATGCGTTTCATGCACCATGTAATCAAGAAAAATTCCGACAACGCTCTCTTCGCAGAGTTTGGTCCTCAATTTGAGGCCTTCAAGAAGAGCGTGAAGTCTCAGCTCGGCTGCGATTGCAACTGTCAGTAATATCAAGTTATTAAAAAGAAGAAAGGGAACGCCCTCGCATGAGAGTGTTCCCCTTTTTTATTTTAGAATTCTTTGNGCCGCAGGAATTCACTCCATAGTGAATCCCANATCGNCGATCACTTCCTTCACTTCCGCCATATCAGGTNTACCCTGAATTTTAGTTTTTCCCGAAGCAAGATCCACAGTNACGGTTTCNACACCTTCAAGTTTTGAAAGATTTTTCTCCACCATCGCCTTGCAATGACCGCAAGTCATCCCTTTCACTACGATTATAGNCTCTCCTTTTTCCATTTTTTCTGATTTTTTATTTGTTGAATATCTTCTTATAAGAGCATTNACCAGGAGCAATACGAGNACAACGNCACAAATCCCGGTGAACCATCCCACATTCAAATGACAATGGGTGTGACCTGCCATCATCGGCATTACAAACCAATCGCGAGGCATAAGATAGTCGATGCACATCCCTATCGCAATCGCACCGATTATAATTGTGCCGAGATATATTGCAGCCGTTCTCNTTCCAAGCGATTTGCTCACGATTATTATTGATGCGAAATTTGCCGCCGGACCTGCCATAAGCAATACAAACGCNGCNCCCGGACTCAANCCTTTAAGCATNAACGAAAGNGCAATAGGTATAGAACCGGTGGAACAGACATACATCGGCACTGCTACAATCACCACNGCAATCATCGAAANGAAGGGATAGTCGGCAAAGAAGGTGAAAAATCCATCGGGAATGAACACAGTNATTGCAGCCGCTATCACTAATCCTATTATGAGCCATTTCCCTATATTCTGNATCATCTCCACATAGCCATATCTCAAGGCATCGCGAATCTTTCCTGTCAGACTATCGGANGNGGGGGCATCAATGGTATCAACCTCCATTTCCGGATCTATTGTGCAATTTTTCTCCTCTCTATTCACCAACATGCCNCCCACAAATGCTGTGAGAAGAGCTGCCACAGGTCTGATTATAGCGAATGCCAAACCTAANAGAGAGTAAGTGGCGGCTATGGAATCGATTCCCGTTTGAGGAGTGGCTATAAGAAATGAGGNGGAAGCCCCTCGNGATGCNCCGTTTCGNCGCAAAGACACTGCCGTCGGCAACACTCCGCATGAGCANAAAGGAAGAGGCACCCCAATCAATGCAGCTTTTATCACTGACCACGCACCGGGGCGNGACAGATGATTCCTATAAAATCCGCTTGGCACGAAAGCATAAAGCAAACCTGCTATCAGAAAGCCCAACAGCAGATAAGGAGCCATCTCNGCCAGCATATTGATTAATGAATAAACAAATTCCATAAATCTATTATTTTCGCTTAAAATTATTTTATAAAATCTATCCCCATTTCAAAACGCAAAAATAATGGAATTTATTTGCAAATCATTTGCAAAATCACCTTTCCCTAAAGTAGGATAAACCTATCCNACTCCATCTTTGTTTTACGATTAAGACTTGGAATTTCCAGGTATGCTTAATCCAAATTTACTATATCTATGAAAATCGGCTTCTTTGTCCCTTGCTATATTGATGCGATAGCTCCACAGGCGGCTATATCATCTTTCAAACTTCTCCAAAGGCTCGGACTCAAACCTGAGTTTATCGAGTCTGCCACATGCTGTGGCCTCCCTCTTAAGGATATGGGGTACACTCATTCTGCCTGCAAGGTGGAGAAATCAGTGGCTTCTCATCTCGCCGGCTATGATCATATCGTGATGCCTTCAGGCATTTGCGCCGACCAATTTCGCAACCATTTTGAAGATCTGCCTCAGACTCCGGAAATCGAACAGATACGTCAAGCATCTGTGGATCTCGTTACATTCCTTCACGACATCATCAAGGTTGATTCCCTCCCCTGGGCCTCTTTCCCACATCGCGTGGCGCTTCACAATGGGTGTCATTCCCTGCGCTATCTTAACGAGGCACGCCCCACCGAACTGATGATCGAGGATTTCTCAAAGACAGCCGATCTTCTCAGCCTTGTGGATGGCATCGAGGTTGGGTATGCCACACGCAAAGATGAATGCTGCGGATTCGGAGGCACTTTCACCATCTGGGATCAAAGCTGCTCCGGACAGCAGGGTCTTGATAAAGTGAACGACTATGCCCGAAATGGTTTCAAATACGTTACATCGCAAGATATGTCGTGCCTCCTTCATCAATCGTGTGTGGCACGTAAATTTGGATTGGATATTAAGTTTTACTATATCGCCGAGATTCTTAACGGCGACGCAAAATAAGCACTCCTTAAATTAAGCACCATGAGCAAACAGGTTAATCAGGTAAAGCTCGGCGCCGAATTCATTGCCGACACTCCTCATCGCGAAAGCAACGACCGTTGCCTTTGGGCAGCCCGAATGCGTCGCGATAAGGTGGCGAATACTCTCCCTGAATGGGAAGAGATGCGCAATCTTGCATCCGAGATAAAGAAAAATTCCCTTTCGCATCTCGACGAATATCTCGTGCAGTTTGAAGATAATCTTCAATCCCGCGGGATAAAGGTACATTGGGCCGAAACAGCGGAAAATCATAATGAGATCGTTCTCGATATCCTGCGATCTCACAACGTGGAGACCCTCACCAAAGGGAAATCCATGACTATGGATGAATGCTCAATGAGAGAATATCTTGAAGAGAATGGAATTGAGGTGAATGAGTCGGATCTCGGCGAAAGAATTCAGCAACTCGATAATCAGCGCGACAGTCATATCGTGATGCCGGCTATCCATAAATTGCGATCCGATGTGGCTCGTATTTTTGCCGAAAAACTTGGTTCGGATCCATCTAACGACGACCCGACATATCTCAACAGCGTGATGCGTGCGGATATGCGCAAACGATATATTAAGGCCCAAGCCGGGATGATCGGTTGCAATTATGCCGTTGCCGACACAGGAACAGTTGTGATGTGCTCTAATGAGGGAGATGTCGATATATGCGCCACAGTGCCTCCCCTTCTTATCGTGACTATCGGTATTGAGAAAGTGATTCCTTCTCAAAAAGATTTGCCTCTCTTCCTTCGTCTGCTTTCCCGCAGCTCGTTGGGGTATGATATAACCCAATACACATCTCATATCTCTTCTCCTGCACCGGGACAGGAGATTCATGTCGTGCTTCTTGACAATGGTCGTTCGGATCGACTGGGTCAGTCATATTGGGAGGTGCTTAAATGTATGCGTTGCGGAGCCTGCATGAACACCTGCCCCGTATTCCGTCGCACATCCGGCATCTCCTATGATGCAAATTATATGGGACCGTTAGGCGAAGCTCTTATGCCTTCTTATGATCTGCATCGCTATGCACGTCTCCCCTTCTCTTGCACCCACTGCGGTTCGTGTGGGAATGTATGTCCGGTGAAGGTTCCTCTCCCTGAATTGATTTTCAACTGGCGCAAGGTTGTTGTGGAGAATCGCGAATCACTCTTCTCTCATGATCTGGAGGAAGGGATGATGGAATTGGTTTTGAAAAATTCCACCGATCTTCAACATGCCGAAAAACTCGGACTATGGGCTTTGCGTCATCTGCCCGCAACCCTTACGGAAAGCGGTGTCAACCCTTGGGCTAAATGGCATAAAAATCCTATACCCCCCGAACAGACTTTCCGCGAATGGTATAAGAAAAATGTTGCTGACGATGGGGATAAGAAAGAGGAGAAAGAAGAGGATCAAACTGACAAATAAGAAGAGCTATGACTAAAGATAATAACACACTCTCTGCCCGCGACCGCATACTTGCGCGCGTTCGTGCCAACCGACCTGAAGCCGTAACGCATCCTGAAGTTCCGGTCTTCCCTATTGCCGGAGAGCCTGTCGAGAATTTCATAAACCATGTCGAGGGTTTCGACGGGAAAGTAGTCAACACAAATTCCCGCGAGGAAGCGCTTGCATGGCTTCGGGATAACATTTCGCAATCAGATTCCTATCTGGTATATAGCGGAGTGGAAGGTTATGAGGGTAACGTAACCCTCGACCAACTCCCCTCACCGGCAGATGCTCATAAACTCTCGGCAAGTGTTGGAGAAGGGATTTTAGGGATTGGAGAAACAGGAAGCGTACTTGTTGAGCCGGAAACATTCGGGAGGATGTCTAACGGTCTGCTGGCGATAAATCTATATCTCCTGCTCGACCGAACCAAGATTTTCCCGGGACTTCAAGAGGCATATGCACAAATGGATTTATCAAAAGTGCAATACACATCTCTATTTTCAGGCCCTTCCGCCACGGCTGATATAGAAGCTGTCCATATAACCGGAGCGCAAGGGCCTGTATCTCTTACAGTGCTGCTTTATTAATCCTTATTCGGCATTATTTTTAAGCCAGTCTGTCCTGACCTTATCGGGAAGATGAGTTACGGTGAAGTTAGAAAATGTAGCCTCGAATCCGTCGCCGTCGGGACAGGCGGCAAACATGCCGATCTTCACGGGATGATTAGCTTCCATCCAAGCGTTGCGCATCATATGGTATTCCTTATCGTCGAAGGAATAGAAAATCTCTATCGCATCAAGCCGACGCACGGCCTTTATCCATATCGCATCCACCGGACGGTCAAGAGCAATGACACTCCAGTCGGAGGTGTGGTGGGTCACTACTGTGCTTAGATTATATTTTCCATCCACAAATTCTATTCCTGTCTTGATATAGTTTTCATGGTCAAGACGGATCATCATCCCTGCCTGGTCGAATCTCACTTTATAGTCGCCGATGATTTTCACTTTGGCTTCAAACTCCCCTCCATATTCAGCATAATAGAAGGGTGCGTCATCAACGGTAAAACCATAGTGGGAGATGCGCCAATAGTCGCTCTTGGGAGTGACTTGCATTGATAGTTTATCCCCCTTGATGTTCCACTCTGATGGTTCATTAAACCAGTTCATTTTCTCAAGCGTCTGTGCGGATACCGAGAGCCCCATCATGGCAGACAGAAGTATGAATAATTTCGCTTTCATCATGTTTTAATATCCTTTTCCAAGCGAAGTTGATTAACATTATAAATAAGTTTTACTCAACTTCATTGTAAATAACCATTAGATTTTTTAACTTTGCAAAGTTAATCACCCTTTTCACAACAGGCAATGGCTAAAAATAACCATTTGGAAGAAAATAATCAGAAAAAACTTGATTCTCTCCTGCGTCATAGCGGGTCTGCCCTGCCAACGGATGTTTATAACGATGCCATCAAATATGCAGAGAGTATTGCAGGGATAGAAAATTGTGTAGCCGTTGTCAGTAATCTTGTGGAAAACAGGAGCAGAATCATTGCCGGGAAATTTGCGGATCTTCTAAATCTCAGCGATTACGACAATGAGAACTCTATCTGGGAGAAAAAGATATTGGATTTGATGACTGAGGAGGAGCGACAAGAGAAATATATTGCCGAATTGCGTTTCTACCATTTTTTAAAGAGGATTGTCCCTTCAAAAAGAGATGAATATTACCTTATGTCGCAATTAAGATTCCGCTTGCAGAATAAACGCTTCATGGATATCCAACATCGTATGTATTACATGTATGATGAATCTAAAAAGCACATTATCGCAGCGATCTGTCTTTATTCTCCTTTGACATTTTCGCATTCGGGCAAAAGCTATGTTGTCAATTCCATAACCGGCATCTACGAAGAACTGACAAATTCGAATAGCAACGCAGTATTAAGTCAAAGGGAGTGTCAGGTGCTTAGCCTGATTGAAAAAGGGATGAAAAGTCGCGAGATTGCCGAGACGTTAAATATCAGCATTCACACTGTCAACCGTCATCGTCAATCTATTCTCGAAAGCCTACAGGTGAAAAATTCCTATGAAGCTTGCAGGATAGCCAAATCCATGTCATTGATATAGATTCTTATTTATCCACTTTAAAAAGTCCTTCCTATCTACGATGGTCCAGGAATGAGGATGCCTCTGACCTGTTGCCTTTCTATATCCCTTATTGTGAGTCAGGATTAAATCGGCATTATCATTCCCTATCAAACGAAGATCGTTGATAAAACAGGTTCCATCCATAATATTCAATCCAAGCACATCCGTTTGACGCTTATTAAGCCACCAATCTTCTGCCGGTTCAATATAATATCTCACCGGAACGTCTATGAGCGACATAATAGCAGAGTGGGTGGAGTCGGCTATTTCATAAGGTGAACAATCCTTTATACCCTCAATATCCTTATATAATTGAGCATAGATTCCATCCTCCGTATCTTTATGATATGATTCTATGTCTCGTTTAGTTGAGAAAAGGAATCTATTATAATCAAGAGGTGAATCCTTTCCCAAAGTCGAGTCCATCACGAGAATGCTCCACATCGGGCATGGTAAAAAGTTGGTCGGAAGAATGATAAACTAACATAGAGCACTTCCTTTCTTTTTCATCAGCTCAATAACATCTTCGGCAACATATTCAAGACTAAATGTATGAAGCACATCATAGGCAGCCGCTAAATAATCCTTTATTATGCCTGCATCTTGTAATTTCCGATAGATTAGAGAGCATGATTTTCCTGTTCTCAAAGCTAAAGCTCCGATAACACATGTCACATAATCTATTTGTTTTTTTGTCATAGCTTCAGAAAATTTTTATTTTTGGTTTTCTATATTGCAAATTTACAAATTTATAATCATTTATCAAAAGCATAGAGTCCATCCAACATCATTTTAATATTGGATGGACTCTATGTATTTGAAAAAATTTAGAGAATTGACCGGAATACTCCATGCTGACAGCAAAGATAATAAAATCATTTGGAATTTCAGAAACAAATCTTATAATATAGGTTTGGCATACAGATCCCATCACGATATTCTTCAACACGTCCAGTCTTGAAATTATATTCGTGACCGAGATATTCATTATAAAAAGTGGCATTGAGCCATTTTAAACCGAACTCATGTGATAGTTTACGACGATTAATGCGATAATATACTGAGAAGTCAGCCCATAAGACCGGCTTGAGTTGTTGACTGTAGGCCAATCGTTCATCAAAAATAACTTCCTGTGCTGTAATTGATTCATCCTCTAAAATCGGAGTGTATCGATCTCCTCCGCGGAATGTTATTCGTGCGTTGGCACCCAATATATTTCTACGACTTGCACCCACCATCCATTCCTTTCCTCCAAGAAGATTAAAAAGATAATTACGATTATAGCGCGTATTACGCCATATACTGTCACCACCTTTATAGCGTGAACTGAAAACGGAGCCTGTGAACATGAAATAATAGCCGTTTGACATATATTTCTCAAACGTAAGCTCAAGTCCGTAGTTTAGCCCGCGTCCGGTACTTTCAAACTTATCAGTAATGAACCAATCATCTTTATTGTTAATCAAAGAATTTGAGCCACCTGCCACAACAGGTACTTTATAAAGCAGCTGTAGATATGGCTCTATGCGAAGATGAAAATCGTTGCCTATGTTCCAATCATAGGTTAATACGAAATGATGTCCTCGTGTAAAGTCGAGATCCTTGTTAATCAGCTCCCCCTCATCATTACGTGTGAAATAATAGTTGAGCAATTCAGTACGGCTATGGCTACCATAAGAGAACACCAGCGATTGTTTTTGATTGATGTTATATTTTATAGCCAGACGAGGCTCGATGCTGTAATGGCCGTTAAGCGCGAAATACTGCAAATGAACTCCCGGATTAATCTGCCATTTCCAAGACGGTGATAGCGAGAACTCAGTGTAACTCTCCAATAATGCACTGTTACCATATTCATTCGCAATTGTTTTCATTTCTTCCCCAACACCGGGAGCTTTTTTAAGGAGCATATCGTAAAACATTCCGGTCACGACAATGCCTGTGCGGTTATTTCCGATATGCCCTATACGGTGGTTCATAAATGCGTTGAAAACAAGATTGTAATTATTCTTCTTTATGATATTATCCCGATGTTCTACAAGATTATCATCAAGGGCATTCTGATGGGAGTCTATGCCATTGTATGTTCCGGCTATGGTAGTGTTGAATTGTGTGGTTTCGTTTAGACGATATTTATGATTCACGCCCAGTGCTCCCATCCAGATTGATGTGTTGAAGAAATTTCGGTCGGATTCATATTTCCATTCCTCTTTATTGGTTTTGGCATTCTCCTTGTTTCCGTCAATAAGTCCAAGACCCCACACAGAAAATGTGCCGGCCTTCTTTGTGGGGAAATTCAATTTCAATGATAGATCCTGATATTTCATCCCTTGTCCTGCTCCATCAGGTAGAAAACTTGAAATCATCCAGAGAGTTGAATATCTATAATTAAAAAGATATGAAGATTTACCGCCCTTTTTGAAAGGTCCTTCTGAAGAAAGGTCTATTCCCATCGTACCAAGAGATACTGTATGCTCCCACCTGTTGTTATTACCCGTACGGAGTTTCAGATCGAATACCCCTGCAAGTGCATTGCCATATTCCGCTGGAAAAGCACCGGTGAGGAAATCCGAATTACCGAGCACAAGACTACTAAGAGCAGTCAGACCTCCACCACCGAATCCCCCTACTTCTCCAAAATGATTAGGGTTCGGAATCTCCACACCTTCAAGTTTCCATTGCATCAATTTGGGGGCATTGCCACGTACGGTGATCCCATTGTCTCCGATATTGGTGGCGACGCCTGCAAAAGCTCCAGCCAATCGCGCCGGGTCGTCAAGACCGCCGGCAAAACGTCCCGCTTCCTCCACACTCAGCATTCTGCCACTTGACAGATTCATATTGTTGAGTGGGAGATATTTAATTACTTTTGGAGTAACTACAATCTCATTTAGTTCAGAACCCAATCCCTGAAGAGGAATCTCGATTCTCGTCTCCTTGGATGAAGAGACTATTACATCTTTCATCAACACAGGTGCATATCCTACATAAGAGGCTTCCATATCATAGCGTCCTACGGGTATATCTTTAAATTGAAAATACCCAAGACTATCGGAAACCACACGTTGCCCCTGATATGAAAGCTTTATAGTGCCAAAAGGCAGCCCCTCTTCAGTTGCTGCGTCGATGACTCTTCCTATGATAGTCTGCACAGGGGTCTGGCAGAAACCTTTGACTGCAGTAAGCAGGAAGCATAGAAATAGCAATTTTATTTGTCTGTTCATATTCAATAGTTTTTGGGATGCAAATTTACTATGAAAAATGAACGACTTCAATGGAGAAATATCGGCAACGATTGGACTATTTAAGGAATTTATTCCTAAATTCCAATGGAGTTATGGCAGTGTGCTTTTTAAACAATCTTGAGAAGTAGGCATGATCGTCAAAGCCTAATTCATGAGCAATCTCCTTGACAGTCAAAGATGTCAATTGAAGCAACCGCTTGGCTTCCAATATAATGGCATTCCCAATCCATTCCGAAGGAGTCATTCCAGTGGTTTTCTTTACTGCCTCATTAAGATAGACTTCAGATATGCATAGTTGATTAGCATAAAACGAGGGTCTTTTCTGTAGCCTTACAAATTGCGGGAGCATTTGCTTGAACTTTACCGTTATTTCGGTAGTGCGGAGACGCGACTGAGGTTGCCTGCTGAATATTCTGGGAGTTATGATGCCAAGAACAACGTTGAGCATATTAAACACAACACCCTTCATATATTGCGATCCATTCATTGAAGCAATAAGACGTGAAAGAAGCTCCATCACGTCACATATCATCGTCTTAATGTCTTTCGTAAGTTGGATTGGTTTTCCTGTCAAGGAATAATCATCAATCTGAGAACGATAGTCGTTGTCCATCATATCCGGCGACATTCTAAGCATCCAAAATTCACATTCCTCTATGCAAATATCGGAATGCACCTGCCCGGGCGCAATAATACCAAGCTCTCCCTCCGACATAGCGACCGTATGGAAATCCACATCCATGGTTCCACTCCCTTTGGTGATAAGAATTACAGTGTAACAGTCATCAATATGGGCGTCAATGTCATTGAGTTTTTTCATTCTCTCACTATTCAGGAAGAGATGAAACACTTCCGCATCAAAAGCGGAATCTTCGTTCAGATAACGAATTGGTATATTTCGCGTCATAAACTATATAACAGCTACTTAATATTTCCCCTTGATATATTCTCTATTCACTCGATATAGGAGCACACTGTAAAGCACAACAAAGATAATTGCAAATAGTCCGGTGAAACCTCTTAAAAGCAATATGGAGGTGACTGATAGGCAATCCATCCAGATTAAACAAACCAATAGAAGGATTGTAGTAATGGAGATTGCAGCTACAGCACAATATTTTAATTTTCTATTTGCGGGCTTATTATAAATTCTCTTTAATTCATCCCGCGGTCCAATTTCAATCATTCCCATAAAAAATCGGTTTTAGTTGCATAAAATCATTCTCATACGTCTTAAGGATGATTTAACGTTTTAACAGTCTAATATTAATACCATTATATAAATATCTAAAAACCACTTACAGATCTGCAAATACAGGCTCTAAAATCTCCAATTCAAGAGCATCCTCTATCTTGGAGATGGTTTCAATGGATAAATTTTCCGTACCCTTCAGCACTTTAGAAATATACTGCTGGGAACATCCCATCCTTTCCGCCAACGATTTCTGTGTCAGCCCCAATTCTTCCATTTTATCAAGCATCATCATGGCGATACGTTGGGAATACCTCAACCAAGATCTGTTGGTCATACGCCATTCTGCCTTCTCTCGCCACTTAGAAGGGGTGTCACTACAATGGCCATTGAGTCTGTTCGTTATATCTTCTTTAGTTCTCATATCCGACTCCTTTCTTTATATAAATTCTTGCTGATAATCATTAAACGAATCCATATCTACAACATCGTTATCAAGCAAATATCTTCTTACTTTCTCCATACGGGCCAACTCCACCAATGTGTGTTCACGTTCTTGCATGGTTCGTGTCAACTTGATAGCTCCTCCAGTAATAATATATATTCCCGGATCCAATTTAATGGCGTATATTCGTAACCATGAGGCATGCCTTTGTGTATTACGGAGACGAGCCTTTTCCTTTCCGAGTAACATTTCCGAACTCCTCCCGTTTTCCAAAGGTCTGAATATCTCTTCAAGATTAGCATCCGGCGAGATATCCATAATAAGACATTGGAGACGCTCGCTATCTTCTATTGTATCATAAATTGCTTGATTCACATCCGTAATCTTGAAATATGAAGCTAAATCCCCGATGTTTTGTTTGAAAAAAGAGCGAAGCCATACAACATCATTCCATTGGTCAAGAATAGTGTCAAGTACATTATCCAGACAGTTATCGTATCTCACCGCCCAAAGGTTTCCATTTTCGGTTATCAAGTCAAATTTCATAACTGTATTTTTCTGCAAAATTAAGCATTATTTTTTAATAAGACAACTTAAAGGTTGTATTTGTTCAGCTCAATTATTATGGAATCCAATAATATAATGGCTTCTTCCGATGCTCTATGACCCATTTTTCAAAATCAGGCATATTATCTATCCCGTCAGCGATTACAGCCTCATAGTATTCAACCCCATGATAATCCTTATCAGCAGGTGTATTAAACTTCAATCGTAATATGGTTTCTTTCTGAGTCGGTGTCATTACCTCAACTATTCTATCTGCCATTCTTTCAAAATAGCCGTCATATTCCGTACCATCCTCAATATGTATTACGTCGAACTGCCAAATCTCTTCCTCGAATTTATAAAAGATATGCCACGCAATACAATGCTCGGTTGTATGCAGTCCGTTTATACACTTCATTTCTGTCACACCAGGTATTTTTGCAATCTGAGCAGCGATTGCAAAACTGCTATCTTCTGTGATTCCCCTTGAATAGACGTGTAAATCTATATCCCTATGTGAGGCCAATAGTCCCATGCGAAGGGAACCAATAAGATTTAGCCTGCATCCATTCTCTTCCCAGACATTGGCTATACCTGATTCCGTCAGAACTCTTTGCGCCTTCTCTTGATTGGCAAGAGCCAAATTGAATATTTCCTGTTGCTTCATCGTGATTCTATTTGACAAATACATTTTAACGAAATATCCTAATAAATATTGTAATAAATAACCGGCAGGCGTACGGACTGCACCCACACCATCCACAGGACTATCTTATTTCGGAGAGATTCTGACATAGGTGTTCTTCTACTCTTTCGGATTAATTATGTATGTGGTAACCAGACGCTCGGTGTCTGATTCTATTTTTACGGTCAGGATTCCGTTTTCCATAATTCCGGCTCTGTATGAAAGCAAACCCTCAATTTCAATGTTATTATTCTTGCCACTAATGCGTATCGAATACATTCCGGCCTCAGCGCTTATTCCGGATTCTATATCGTTATTAAACGGAGTTATTTCCATGTTAAGTTCGCTCACACTGCGGCACATTTTCAAAAGGTCGCCGGTTATAACCATCGATGCAGGGATTTTACCCGATTTCAGAGGTATGCCTGTGAAGTTAAAATAAGGCAAGTTGCCAAACTGTTGTTCTATCAGATGTTTGGGGGTGTAAACCGTATTTACCATACCATCAATAAACGGTCTTGTTTCCTTTTCCCACTCCTCTCTATTGCCTTCATCAATTTCCTGTTGCTTTGCGAACATATTGATGTAAGCATCCATTATGCGCTCCTTTACAGTGTCCATATTCAATATCGAATCGGGCCTACAATCTGCATCCAACTGGATTCTTAACACAATCGCGGCAGCAACATCATTCAGTATATCGGTCTCGTCAAACGAATTCAACGTCTCCCCGGCTGCCGGGTCGGAACACTCTACGCTGAAATCCTCCAGCCTGTTGTTTGCAGTAATTACAAATCCCTTGTCGTTCTTCTCGTCAACTATAAGAGTGGGCAGTAACTTTGTGGTAGAAACCAACGAATCGCTTCCATGATACATCACAAGGTTTGTTATGGCCCGATATCTGATAGTATCGCCCACCGCAAACTGAGGTATAATGGTTATCTCCTTTGCTCCGCATATGAAGCATGCCATCAGCAGACTGATAAATAATGTTACTTTTCTAATAATCATAGTCGTTATATTTTCTATTTAATGCCTTCGCGTCAGTTATTCGAGCAATCCGAGCATTCGGGCTTTTAATTTCTTGTAGTTTGAATAAAGCGCAAAGCGCAGAAACAGCACATCGGCTGCAATGAACGGCATAAACAACAGCATTGAAGTAATGCCTTTGGATATACCATCAGAAAATGTAGATATAGATACAGCTATCAATGCCACCAAAAGACCGATGTTCCAGACACACATTAAAATCATGACCAACGGATGTGGACCGATACTCAAATGGACGGTACATTTGTTGTCACCTAATGGTTCAATATAGCCGACAGCCTGCGACTCGAATGAATTCCAATAATATGTGTTCAATGCTATACTGAATCCGTTGTGCCACACATTGCCACGAAATTCACCTTTCTTACCGTAATTCGTTCTATCACATGAGATTATTGTCAAAGCTGATAACTCAGACAACAATTTATCACAACTGCGATTCACTATTATATCTTTTTTGAAAAATGCGGTCATGGATTAATCTGTATTAACTCGTTTAAGACCTAACTGATAAGCAGCAAGAGTAAAAGGTGGAACCGGCTTTTTTATAACGTATTGCGGTAGTTCTATCGCTTTACTTAGCTCATGTAAATTACTGAAAGTATCGCTATACATTTCATACATCACTTTACCGTTTCGTATCAGCCAGATGCCATCGATAATTTCTCCATACTTATTGAAAGATCTTACACGACACTTGGCATCATAAGTGTCAATATCTCTGTAGAATACAAGTAGCGGAAAGTAAGGTATATAATATCTCAACTCGTTGTCGTCAATCACCTTTCGGCTGTATAGTTTGAATGCCTGAACGGCAAACCATCCAAACATGACAGACAGAAACAGCAGCATGAATGACAACCAGAACGAAGTTCGGACAAAGCCGTCACCAATCAAAGAACCGGTGAATATGTAAAACGATGCAAAACAACTGAATGCCATAAGCACCGGAACTACCGTGGCAAAATATGCGCTCTTTTTATATTTCGACACCACTGCCATAGGCTATTTCTTTTTGTGTTTGAACTTGATGGTTTTCTTGACGTTGCTTTTGGGATAGGTCTGTTTTCCTCGTGCCATAGTCAATCAGCTGGTAATTTGAATGTAATAGGAAGCGTCATATATGTGTTGACTTTCTTTCCATTGAGTGTCCCGGGCGTGAAGTTGGGAAACAGTCGCACTACACGCAACGCCTCACGATTAAGAGCAGAATCTTTACCTCTTACAATCTTTGGTTCGCAAACATGTCCCAATGTATCTACATAGAACTTCACGACCACACGACCTTGAATATTTTCTTTTAATTGTTCTTCAGGATAGTTTAGATTTTTACCTATAAAACGTAACATTTCAGCTGCTCCGCCTGGAAATTCCGGTTGCTGTTCAACGCAAGCATATATTCCGTTTTCATCAGGCATTGTCGGATGCTCATCGGGCATTTCTCCTTGGGTTACAACAATATTCGGGTCGCTGGCGATTTCTCCCTCTTTAACGCCTGGCAATTCATTAAAGACAGATATCGTATCTTCAATCGCGGGCATTTCACCTTCCGTAGTATCTTCTATCTCTTCAATCATTTCGGTAGATTCAATAAATTCTCCAAGCATATCATCGTTTGACTGATTTTTGGAAGTCGTGCCATTGCATCCCGACATAAGAATCATTCCCGCTGATATTCCGGCAAGTGCTATGGCTTTACCTGCGAGAGAGCGGGCGCGTAGCTGCTGCTCAAGGTAGCGCACCTCGGCTTCGCACTTGGGGCATGTGCCGAGGCAATCGCCTTTATAGCGACATTCCGACGTAGCGAACTCAATTCCGTTAGCCTCGGCAATCTGCCGACGTATCTCTTTCAATATTTTGCATGTCTGTTTTCCTCGGGCCATAGTGTCAGTGTTTGCGAATTTGGTAGGTGAATAAATCGAATCGTGTGAAACCGAGAGCTTCCGTAGTGACGCCATCGCCGTCAGTGGAAAGTCGATGCCGCGCTATGCCTATTATCTTAGCCCGTTGCTTCTCCATTCACCCGTTGCTTCTCCATTCAATAGATGAGTTTAATTTATTTCAATTATTTCAATAGTGTCGGCAGGTGCTTTATTTACCTCTTTCTTTGCATTCTTGAAAAGGCGGTTGATTTTCTCCGGACTCAGGCTGCTTATGGCGCAAGCACCACCGGAAATCTGCATGTTGACCATTGGCGCGAACATATACACGCCATCAATCTCCATCGCTACATGTTTCCCAATATTCGCAGCTGTGAACTCAGCCCATTTCTGAGCATCATCAGCATCAAACTTCCATTCTACATTTACCATTCCAGACATTGGATCGAAAACAACCGATGCTTTGTGTACATCGGCCTTGAACAGCGGTTCGGTACGCATAACGCCGATTGTGGTCTGGCTGTCAACATTTCTTCCGCAAAACCATTTGTAACACGCTGGCAAGGAATATTTTTCGATCTCCACTAACGCCGTATCACAAATTAGTCCATTAGTATCGTGAACCTGCGCCATCAATATTCCCGGAATGCAATTCTCGTCTATTTCGAGTACTGTGACTAAGTCTATAAAGGCATGATAAGCTTCTGCTCGCTCATCGGCCACAGTTCCTGCCGTCACATCCCAGTTAACCCAATATGAAGTGTCAAATTCAACGTCAAGACTATCATAATACTCCATCATAGTTTCAAATTGAACGCTATCACCAACCGGCCTTGTCGCTTCATACTCCTGAGCATACCTACGGTTTAAAATCTCCTCCGCTTCATCGCGGGGGATGAACTCCTTTCCCAACCCAAGCGCACCCTTTGCACCCGCCACAAACGAGGCTATATCCGGAGAGTCTTTTTCCATTGCTCCGATATTTAGCGACAAGGCAACCATCCTTCCCAGATCATATGCTGATTTCGGGGCATCGGTATACGCCTCAAGTACATCCGCCATACCGGTGGCGAAAGCCTTTCGGTCAGCCACACAACCGGATCCTGGTTTCAATCCGTAGATATATTCCTGCAATCCAGGCTGATATGCCTTCATCGTGCCGTATGCTTCAAAAAACTTGCAGCTGATATCTGCATCCAGATCCTCCGGCTTCATACCGTCTCCACTATATTTGTCTATAACAGACCTTGCAGCCACAGTGTCGGCAGGCAAAGTGATTTCCCCGGTTCCTACCTTACGAAGTCCGGCTATAATACAAGAAAACGGAGGCAGCTCCTCCTTCTTCTTCCTGTGCATACCGTCAGTAATAAACACAGCCTCCATAGCCCCCAGACAATAAGACATCATATACGACGAATCGTTCATCTGGCTGACATTGCGGTAATTCTCTTCAAGACCACGGATATAGTTTTGGAAATCGGCGTCGGTCAGCATCAGGTCGTTTTTACCCGCCATAGTTCCAAGAGTATATTGATGACCCATAGCGTATGAAAGGGAATCAATCTTTTCGGATGCGATAGCGCCACCCACTCCCGAGAAGAGGGTCAGTAGCAAGGTTATTATTTGTTGTTTCTTCATGAGTCTATTATCTGTAATTAAGCAAAGTTACAACTAATAATCGTAACTAAATGGGACATTTGTCACATTCAGGGTAAAAATCAGTTTTTTCACTCCACAAATAACTAATCCTGCCCATTTGGTAATAAGATTGTTATTTCTGCGCTCGTTCCTGCTCATTCAAGCGCAGGCGGCAGCCTAAAGATCTGCACTTGGATTTATTTATTTCCTTCAACAAGCGAAAAAACTTTAAAATTCCAAGCGGGGAACTTTTCAAACCAATAGAAGGATCGCAGCAATGGAGATTGAAGCTATCGCACAATATTGTAATTTTCTATTTGCCTTATTTATCGTAACAATGTTAAGCTGCCAACTCAGAGGTAAAGGCACGACCTATCGGACAGCTGTTAAAAGGTTTTCAGGATGTTCCAATTCCTCTACAAGTACATCAACTGTGGTGCATGGCTTATGAGTTTTATAATCAAGCGAATGCTCAAAGAATCTACGGAGCTTTTGTGCTCTCTCCTTAGCCAAATCTTCATTACCCACTCTCTTTAATAGTGAATAGATGCCTTCATCATTCTTGTGGTACTTGAAATCTTTGTATTCTTCCAATCTTCTTATATTTTCCTCAAGGATAGTTATGTAATCTGCCCGTGATATAGCAGCATCCAAATATATAAAATGAAGAAGATACCACAGTTCAAACGCCTCATTTGACCAAGCAGCTCCGTAACCTTTTCGTCCTGCAAGAGCTATCGCTTCGTTAAAGTCATTGAAATCATCTTTATCAAAGACCACCCAAACACGGTCAAACTTCAATTGTCGCTGACGCTCCAAACTATCGCGTATCTCTTCTGTCTTCTTTACCAATGCACATGTAGAACGGCCTTCACCTACAATCTCCTCTGCACGGACTTCGGAATATCTGTCCTTCACAAGTCCTTTGAAATAGTTTGGTTCGGTACGCTCGCCCTCACATACAATGAGAAAACGTACAATCTTGTCGCGTGTGGCCACCCTACGCTTCTTTGCAGCTTTCGCCTCACGCTTTTCCCTTTTAATCTGTTCGATTTTTGATTTTGGAAGCTGTCCCATACACTTAACTCATAAAAGGGATTGCACCATACCGACCGTTAATATAGTCTTTCTCAATGTTTCGGTCATTACGTACCTTATTGCCTGCTTCATCTCGGAATTCAACTAATGAATAAAGCTCGGTGGAGTCTGTTTTATCCTTTTCAGTAAACCAGATTTGATCCCGGCGCAGATATTGGATATTTAGAAGATTTGTGTCATGAGTGGCAAAAATCAACTGGGCACCATTCTTATTGAATTCCTTATCCATAAACATAGATATAATCTTTCTTGTCAAAAACGGGTGTAGTTTTGCATCAAGCTCATCTACAATGAGAATCTGACCGAGCCTTATTGCATCCACAATCGGTCCTGCAATTTCGATTATCTTCTTTGTGCCTTCCGACTCCATCTTATCTGTCGGAAATTCTTTTTGGCCCACAACATTTCCGTCGGAATCATAGATATTATGAATAGTCTTGGAATTAACAGAATCTTTTTCGGCAATATCCATACTTACCATAATCCCATCAAATCCCAGTTGCGTCTGGTTAAATAAATTCATAATATCTTCTTTCCCTGCGTCTTGATAAAAGATTGCTCGCAAGGTCTTTCCAGCATACCCTTTGCCATCCATACCTGACATGTATTCAATATTTGAGAACCAATCAAGGATGGCTTGTGAAACCTTTCCGTTAAGCTGTGCCACCAATGACACAAACAATCGATTTGCAGGAGTGGCATCCTGCTTCCCAATTCCCTCTGAAAACCTCGTTTTGGAAATCTTGAATTCATTTCCAATTCGGAGGAACAACTCAAATTCACGCTCTCCCACCCTTTTCTCATAGAGCCATTCAGAAATGATAACCTCTGTGTTATAATCAAAACCATAACGATATTTTGATCCGTTAAGTGTAAACTGAATTTCAAAAGATGTAGGTTCAGACGAAGATACCAGATCAAGAGAGAACGGCTCTGCATCAAGTCTATCATTGGGATTTAGCTTCACAGAATTGAGTAGGACATCACGCATAGCCCTTAAGGCTTTCAATACATTACTCTTTCCACTTGAATTAGCTCCATACATCACTGCAACAGGGAGCAATTCCTCTCCACAAGATTTCACAACGGTATCTGACAACTCCTGAATTGAAGTGGCCTCCATGCTCAGTGTCATTTCATCTCTGAATGATCTAAAATTCTTAAATGTGAAATTAACTAACATCTCTTATTCTGTTTTAACCGCAAAGATAACAAAAATTATCATATAGAGTTTATTTTATGAGTAAATTTCTCATGAATTTTAATCTAAATTATCCATTAGCGTATTTAAAGCCAAATTGAATATTTCCTGTTGCTTCATCGTGATTCTATTTGACAAATACATTTTAACGAAATATCCTAATAAATATTGTCATCCTAATTAAAGTAATCATGAAGACATATTGACATATTTCACCATTATCTCATCCAATGATTTCAATCCGGAATTATTCAGCTCTTTTTCGGGTCGGAAATTAGTGAGTTCTTTTTCCCAATAGTTATAAAGAGAAAACGCATACTTTTGCAATACGGCATGTACTTCTTGTGTATCATGTTCCTTGCTCTTTGACTTTTTCACAAGTATATCATCTATCTCTTCAAGCAGCCTTGGATCTGATACCGTTTCATTAACCATCGTTCTGAAATTCACTGGAGGATGAGCACGATGTTTTAAGATGTACTCACACGCCAATATACCTCGCAAAAAATATAAAAATTTCTTTAATGTGCATCCATTTCGATGCAAATAACCCTCATCATGCCTTTTCGCAATATTAAAGAAGTGATACATGGCATGTATTGGATTATAATACATATCCTGCACCCTTCTTATATCCTGAAGGAATTCCGGATCATACATATAGACAAGATCCGTCAATAACCAATCCGATAAATTGGGGTTAGTTTTACTAAGCAATGTAAGTGTTTTGCGCAATTCCCATCCGGAAAGATCAAAAATTCGGTCGTCCGACATATACTCTATTGTATCTGGTTGCTTTGCAACAGATAGATACCATTCCGGTTGATGGACATAAATAAATCTAACATCATAATCGCTATCTGGAGATGCAAATCCCCAAGCCCGGCTTCCTGATTCAACTGCAAGCAAAACTCTCACTCCCTTTTCCCTCTCTATCTCCTTTAATTTATCTAATATCTCCTTTTTCATATATGTGTCTTTTCCTAAAACATCCACCAAATAACGAGAAAGCAATTTGCAATTCGCGAATTGCAAATAAATTAATAAATTTCTGATTAAACAAATCATTTACCATATTATTTTTACTACTTATCAAATAAAAACTCCGTAATTCCAATTTGAAATTACGGAGTAAATTATCAAATGTTTGTAAACTCGAAAAGCGAAATCAACGGTTGGTTCCGCTTCTATGACCACCACGGTTACCTCCGCGTTGTCTCTGGCGACTTTCTTCAAGCATCTTGCGATACACCTCTTTCTGCTCGAAAGAAAGAATATTCTCAACGCCCCTGTTGAGGGAATCCATCTGTGCACGCATCTGCTGTCGATCGCTACGATCAGAGTTCTTCATTTTATTCTCAAACTCACTGAAGAGAACAGTTATTTCTGTAGTCTGTTCTTCAGAAAGATTCAATTCCTTCTGAAGTTTTTCCACTCTATCTTTTGCTGAGAATTGACGACGCTGACCACGCTGCTGAGGATGTTGTGCAAGCAATGAACCTGCAGAAAGCAAAGCAATCATCCCAAGAAGAAGTACCTTTTTCATATAAATTCTTATTTTTAGTATTTCTTTGACTGCTCAACCAATAAATGGTTTAAATGCCTATCCTATAGATGGAGCCTCATTATTTCTTGCTTACATAAGGAGCAATCTTCTTTGAGTAATACTCCTTGGCATCCTTCCAACGATAGTATGGACCTGTCACGGCTTTGAAAGGAAGTGTGGCCTCCTGCTCATTGAGAAGCACCTTGAATAACACATCGTTTATATCATGGCTTCCCGGCTTGCGATAGAATACTATCTGGATATTAGCAGCCATCGGTACCACGCGATAGTCGTGCCAACCCTTCTCGCCCAACTCCTCGAAATCATTTATCTCTTCGAACACATTGTTTAGCTCCATCACCGACGCCAAGGGAAGCACCACAGTGTCATGGCTATAACGAAGATTCACGCTCGGAACATTGGAATTGATTGCCGTATCCACACAAGCTATGATATCCTGAAGAAGATTCGACTGAACGAAAGGCATGCGGTTATCTGTCAGTTTTGAATTTCCCGCATTAAGAAACCACGCTATGTTGCGCTCCGACCATCTTTCACGCGCCTCATCAATTGTGAACACCTCCTCCACAAGCCAAGGCTGATCGGAATGGCTCTGAGTATTTACCAGAACAGAATAAAGGTGGTTGAAGAGATGATCCCCGATGCTGTCTTTGGCAAATTGCGGATCGTTGAAGAGACGGTTTAGATAAGCACCCTTATTCTTATGTCGGCCATAGAATTTCCACTCCTCATCCTGCGCTTTCGATCGAGCTTTCCATGCTTCCTCATCATTATGGTTCATATACCACATATCAGCGTTGCTGGCATCGGTCTTAATATTGATAGCCGGCACCACACTTTGAATTCCGTTCAATCCATTGAACATAGAAAGAATGGAACGGATCACGTTTGTGGCACGCGCATCCAAATTGGTGGAATCAGTGAAGATGGTGGGATAATTCTTTGCCATTCGTTTCCCTATCCCTTGATGCTGCAACGCACCATTGTCGGAAAGTTCACCTTCGCGACCATCAGCATCCTTTCTTATTTTTCTTACCGTTTCAAGCACTTTCTTGCCCAATGGAGTCAGCTTCCCATTGCGCTCCCCTTTTTCAAGAAGTTCGAGAGATCTGTCATAGTGGTGATAGCCTATGAGCCAACGGCTACCATGACGACCGGAATGCTCCAAATGGAAAGGAACGTATCCTTTAGGTGCAGGCGTCTGAGCAGGTGGATCCTTGTGAAGCCAAGGATAGCAATAATAATTACCTCCTGCCTGATGAAAATCGATATCGGCCATTGTCACTTTTTCTGCCGCGGATGCAGGGATGCAACTGCCGGTCATCATTCCGGAAAGAAGAAGAGTTTTGAATAACGTGGAAAATTTCATTTAATGTTGGTTTAATTTTTAGGTATAGATATTAAATGGATATCCAAAATTAATTAATTTTTTTCACTTTGCCAAACCTGCGAGATATTACACTTCACAAAATAAATTCTTGAAAGATTTAATAGAGATATTGATATTTTTCTTTAACTTTGCAGATATAAGAAAAATAAAACCATTTACTCAAATCTAACTGAAATGAATTATCTCCCAATGTCTCTTCTGTCCCTAATGGCACTCTATGCCAGTGCTCTTGGGGCGGAACGAGCCACCGAATTTAATAAAAGCTGGATTGCGGATCAGAATGTGTTGGGCGTAAATAAAGAACCCGGACATGCCACGCTTATCCCCTATGCCACCAGGTCGAGCCTTGTGGCTGATCCAAGATTCAATACCGCTTGGCTCACTCCTCAGAATGCCATGACCATCGACTTGAACGGAACCTGGAAATTCAAATGGGTGCCGGGGACAAAGGATGGTCCCGGGGAAAGTGAATTTCAAGATCCTTCTCTTGATGATTCTAAGTGGGATAATATCCGCGTGCCGATGAATTGGGAGACGCAGCCCGGATATAATCTCCCTACATATAATAATACGGGCTATCCATTCGTCAACGAACCCCCGCGCGCCATGACAGGATATGAAGAGCATGGCATTGTGGATCATAACGCCACCGGTTTCTATCGCCGTTCTTTTGATATCCCCAAGGATTGGAAGGACAAGAATGTCTTCATCCATTTCGACGGAGTGTATAGCTGCTGCGCTGTATGGGTGAATGGTAAGTTTGCCGGATATTCGCAGGGAGCCAACAATGATGCGGAGTTTGACATCACCGACTTCATACACCCCGGTGAAAACCAACTTTCGGTGCGTGTTTACAGATGGTGCGACGGTTCTTATCTTGAAGGTCAGGATATGTGGCGCATGAGCGGCATCCATCGTGACGTTTACCTCAAGGCAACTCCTCGCACATTTGTGCGCGATCATTATATCACCGTCGATAATCAGAGCAAAGACGCCACTTCCGGCACACTCAATGTGGCTCTTAAGCTCGATAATCGCAGGAATGAAAACACAACAAAAACTCTGCGTTTGGAATTATTGGATCCCGACGGCAAATTGAAGGCAAAATCTGAAAAGATTGTCAAGATTGAAGGACCGCAAACGGAAGTGGTTCTCTCCACGGAACATCTCAATAATTTACTTCCCTGGAACGCAGAAAATCCTAATCTTTATAATGTAGTCATCTCTCAGCTCGACGATAAGGGGCACGAGGAGATGGTGTTCAATACAAAATATGGGTTTCGCAATATAGCTCTGGTTGATTCGGGCGACAACCACTATTTCACCATCAACGGGAAACGACTATTTATTAAAGGAGTCAACACCCATGACTCCCATCCCCAATATGGACGTTATGTGGATGTGGAGACTATGCTTCGCGATATCCAGCTGATGAAGCAAGCAAATGTAAACACTATCCGCACCAGCCATTATCCTCGCCAACCCAAGATGTATGAGATGATGAATGCATATGGTCTTTACTGTATCGATGAAGCCGATCTGGAATGTCATGGCAACAACGACCTCACACGCGACACCACCTGGACCGATGCCTTCGTGGATCGCGATGTGCGTATGGTGCTTCGCGACCGTAACCACCCCTCCGTAATTTTCTGGTCGCTTGGCAATGAGAACGGATGGGGCGAAAATATGTCTCACTGCTATGACGCTGTTCGCAATCTCGATCCCCGATTCATTCATTGCCATGGCGACAAGGCTTCGGATATGTATTCTGAGATGTACACAGGGATAGAAAGTGCAAAGAGATTGAGCAATGGTCGCGACGGTCAACCCTTTATTATGTGCGAATATGCCCATGCCATGGGGCAGGCTGTAGGGAATCTGCGCGAATATTGGGATATTATTGAAAATAGCAACGCTATGGTGGGCGGTTGCATCTGGGATTGGGTGGACCAGGCCATTTTTGATCCCGTTGCAATCCAGAATGGCACGACTATCTCTTCCGATGGCTTCAGCGGATGGATGGGTGGTTGCGACTACGACCCATGGTTTAAGACCCATGATAATAATGACAAGGCTTTCCAAGGGAATTTCTTAAACAATGGTATCATTACCCCCGACCGTAAATGGACAGCAAAACTTACGGAAGTAAAGAAGGTGTATCAAAATGCCGATTTCATCTCTTTGGAGGATAACAAGGTTACAATACGTAATAAGTATCCTTTCAATAACCTTGGAGATATGTTTGATCTCACCTATTCTGTTTCGCGTGATGGCGTGGAGATTGAATCAGGCACCACTTCCATAGATATCCCTGCCTTGCAGACAGCCTCCTTACAGCTCCCCATCTCTACCACTCCTTCCGATGAAGCTGAATATACAGTGATCACAGGGCTTGTGTTGAAAAATGATACCCCCTGGGCTGATAAGGGTTACCGACTCGCGGATGAGCAGTTTGTAATCCAACCTCGGATCTCACAGCTCCCCTCTATCTATGCCAAAGGATCTCTTAAGATAAAAGGGAACACTGTCAGCGGCAAAGATTTCTCTGTCTCCTTTAATGAGAACGGAGCAATGGAAAGCTATATTTACAAGGGACACGAGCTCATCAATGCCGCACCCGAATATAATGATTTCCGCCGCATCGACAACGACTCGGAGGGGAAACAGGGACTTGATTCTCCCAATGATGGTACAGGAGGATACGACTACGCCGCAACCGGCATTGAGTCGCATCAAATCACCTCTCCCCTCCGCAAAGGAAAGAACAATGCTTCTATCTCAATGGCAGCAAAGGGAACGAAGAGTGATTACGATGTAACATATACTGTTTATCCAAACGGCATGGTCGATATGAAGGTTACGTTCGTTCCAAATCGTCGCGGTTTGCGCCGTCTCGGAATGGGCATGCAGTTCGCACCGGGATTTGAGAAAGTGAATTATTATGCCAAAGGGCCTTGGTCGAACTATAAGGATCGCCAGACAGGGTCTTATCTTGGTCGCTACTCAACAACTATCCGCGATATGGTGGATGAAAACACTCATCCCCAGACCTACGGAGATCATCAGGAACTTCGCGATCTCACCTTGATTAATGATAAGGATGGAGTGAATCTGAAGATTCAGACCCAGGGACCGGTTGCCTTCAGTCTGTCCAACTTTGATGAGCTGGAATGGAATAAATCAACCCAATACACCAAGCTTCATTGGAGCGATTTGAAGAAATATCCTCAGCTTTTCGCCCACTTCGACTATTGGCAGCGAGGGATTGGCAATAATAGTTGTGCCGGCGACTGCTGTCTGCCCAAATATGAGACTCCATATCCCGGCAATTATCAGGGAGCTGAAACACTCACCTACACCCTCCGCTTCATTCCGGAATAAGATTTCATTCCGGAATAAGATAGAGAATTAAAAAATTATTTCCGTCCTTTGCCCGAACAAAACTACGGGAAAGGACGGAAATATTTTTATTATTCTCTTTGAAGAAATTTATTTCACAAATTCAGCCAATCGGTCATAGAATGAGGGATCCTCTCCGGTGGTGAGATCCACAAGTTTCCCTTCCGGATTAATGATTGCCTTTGTAGGGAAGCCTTCAATATTGTAGGCAGTGTATAGCTCACGATTCTCGCCATTATAGAGATTGAGCCAAGGAAGTTGGTGTTCTTTCACTCCTGCACGCCAATCTGCCTCTGATTCATTGCAGTCAATGCCAATCACCACAATCTTATCGCCATATTTCTTATATGCCTCCTTCAATGCCGGAAAACCTTTGACACACCATCCGCACCAGCTTCCCCAGAAGTCGAGCACTACCCATTTGCCTTTGAAATCCGAAAGACTTACCATCTTTCCTGCGAGGTCGGGAAGTGTGAAATCAGGAGCCGTTTTCTTTCCCGATGCCACCTCTGCCTTACGCGCGTCCTCTTCATTCCTTTCATTGATGGCTTTCTCCACCTCCACATCATATTGCTGAGCGTAGGGATAGAGAATGGATTTCTTAGCTTCGGGGGTCATATTGTCGAAAAGAGGTTTGAAATCATCCGGGTCAAGCTGCATGATTACAAATGGAACAGCCGGACTTTTCGGATGATTTGCCACAAATTTCTTCACCGCATCATCATATTTCTTCATTATGGAGTCGGCCTTCTCCGGCGTCATCGACCCATTTTGCAGCATCGAAGCATATTCTATCTGAATTGGATTAGAGACGGAGGCATATACCGTCAGATCCTCCATCAATTCAGAACCCTTCACCTGATAGCTCAGAGGATTGAATTTCTCAATTGTAATGTCAAGGTTATCTTCCGGACTTGCATAAAACTCCGGCGACATCACGCTCTGCACCGGCGGGACTATCTCATACCTTGCGGGTCCGATGGGATCAAGAGTCATCTTCGCCTCACCATTTTTAACAAGCAAGGTATCATAATACACCTTTACATCATCAGCTGTCTTTGCCGTAACATTATTCTCAATTGTGACGTGGCTCACAATAAGCGTATCCACTTTCAGATCCTTAGGGAGATTGATTGTAACCTCCCCCTTCTTCTCGCTTGAGCATGCAGCCATAAGCATAGCTGTCAATGCCATATAAATCACCTTTCTCATATCATTGATTTAGTTATAATTTTATTTGATTTAGTTATAATCTCTTAACAAGATTTAGCAAACGAATGTTTTGTAGGATATAAGATTTGCCTGTGTAAAAATATATCACTAAATTTGTGTCCAAAATAACCTATCTACAAACCTTAGTGTTTCATGTTTTCTATTATACATGGAATTCCTGACCAATTATGAATACTCAAAACATACTCTTTGTCGCACTATCTATTTCTCTTTCCTTAGCCGCAAATGGCCGCGAATCCAAAACCATCAACGACGGATGGACATTCTCCCGGAAAGGGAAGACTGAAAAAGTGCATCTCCCCCACTGCTGGAATGAGGATGCGTATCATACCTCTAATTATTATCGCGGAGAGGGTTCCTATATCCGAAATATCCGTATTCCTGAAGCTCTTAATGGAAAGAAGGTCTATCTCCGCATAGACGGAGCCGCATCTAAATCAAAGGTGCTTATCGACGACCGAGAGGCAGGCAAACATATCGGGGCTTATTCTACCCACTATGTTGACATAACACCTTACGTATCCGACGGACTCGACCATAATCTGACAGTGATTGTTGACAATTCCGATCCGGCGGTTCCGCCATATTCAGCTGATTTCACATTCATGGGAGGCCTATATCGCGACGTGAGTCTTGTCATCACCGATCCGGTGCATCTTGATTTCTCTTCCGGTCCGTCGGAGGGTTTCAAGATAATTACAGAAAAGGGATCAGACAACCACTGGAAGATTGCTGTAAACGGGGATATCAGGAATGATAGTCCCCTGAAAAAAAAAGTGAAAGTAAATGCTATCCTGCGCAATATAGATGGAACAGTCGTGGCTCAAAAATCTCAGGATATGCGTCTTAATGCTCTCTCAGCTGGTAAATTTACTATTAATTTCGATAAAATAGCCGATCCTCAACTATGGAGTCCGGAAAACCCTGCGCTCTACACAATGGAGGTGAGCGTTCAAACCAACGGAATTGAAACCGACAAGGGGATTGCTAATCTCGGATTCCGAACTTATGATTTTGATTCAGAAGGGCGCTTCTTGCTCAATGGACAGCCATATAAGCTTCGCGGCATGTGTCGTCATCAAGATCAAGCACCAATGGGGATTGCCCTCACTGACGAGATGCATCGTCGGGATATGAAAATGATAAAGGATATGGGAGCCAATTTCATACGTATCAGTCATTATCCGCAGGATGATGCCATTCTGGAGATGTGCGATCGTCTCGGTCTGATAGCTTGGCAAGAGATACCGGTGATAGACTATGTGCCCGAAACGGAGAATTTCGACAATAACGCCGAGATCATGCTCCGCGACATGATACGCCGTCATTACAATCATCCTTCCATAGCTATGTGGGGATATATGAACGAAATCCTCCTGCGTGTGCCTCAAGAAGAGCGTGATGCCGCTTATCGGCGCACAAAGTCTCTTGCAGAAAGACTTGAAAATGCTACACGCGAAGAAGATCCCCACCGTCTCACTACAATGGCATTTCATGGAAGCGATGTATATCACGATGCCGGCTTGTCGGACATTACAGATGTAAAGGGCTGGAACCTATATCAAGGATGGTATGGCGGACGCTTGGATGAATTCGAGAAGTATCTAAGCCGTCAGCATCGAGACCACCCCTCCCATCGTCTTTTAGTAAGCGAGTATGGTGCCGGTTCCGATCGTCGCCTTCACTCTCTCCGACCGGAGGCATTCGATTTCAGCATGGAGTATCAGCAGGATTATCTTGAGCATTATCTCCCGGTGATTGAAGATTCAACTTTTGTAGCCGGTGCTTCGCATTGGAATTTTATTGATTTTTCAAGTGCGAAACGAGCCGAATCAATGCCTCATATCAACAACAAAGGGTTGGTTACAAATTCACGTACGCCCAAGGATGTGTATTATTATTACAGCGCAATGTGGCATGACCCGGCAAAAGATACAGTGGCACATATAGCGGTCAACGACTGGCGACTGCGGTGTGACGTCCCCGACGCCAATGGGAAGGTGGTTCGCCCTATCAAGGTTTATACCAATCTTCCGGAAGTGTGGCTCACTGTAAATGGAATCAATTATGGTAACAAAGAGGTGGTAAATTGCAATTCCATTTTCGATGTAGAGTTGAAAGATGGTGTGAATCTCATTCTTCTTCAAGATACAGCAGGAAATGTTTTAGACAGCAATACAATCGAAATGAGTATTTTCGATGTCACTGAGGGAAAACTGAATCCGGGTATAAAGGAATTGGCCATAAATGTCGGTTCGAATTGCTATTTCCATGCTGATGACAGTGGCCTGATCTGGCTCCCTGATACAGAATATAATAATGAATCGCTTTACGGACATATCGGAGGGAAGGCAGTTGTGACTCAGGATGAGATCGCGCTTACATCCTACCAGCCTTTGCTTCAAAGGGCAATGAACGGACTTTCCGAATACAAGATAAAGCTGCTTCCGGGTCGCTACGAGGTGGAGCTTCTGTTTGCCGAACAGGGAAAACCTTCAGAAGCGTCAGCCTATATGCTCGGAAGAAATGCGGGCACAGCAAGCGATAAAAGCATAATGGATATTCTTATTAACGGAGAAATTGCAGAAAAGGGATTTTCTCCTTCAGATGCATCAGGGGCTAAAACGATGGTGAAACGAAGATACTTTGCTGACGTTACATCCGATGGTCTTTCAATAGTATTCAATGGGGTAAGCTCTCTTGCCGGAATAAAAGTAAGAAAGCTTTAGTGGATGGAGTCTAAGACCCAACAATCTTTCCCCTCCATACGTTTTAATAGTGTAAAACAACTTATTAAAACAAAATATTATGGAAGCATTTGATTCATTGAAACCGCAAGACTCGGTTTCTGTCACCATCTGGGGTCCGGAAGACTCCCGTCTATATCAATCCACAAACACCGGCTATTCTTCCATTGAGGAGGCCGTACGTATCGCAATCGCCAATGCCGGACTGATTGTTAGCCCGGAAGATTGCGTATATGAGGTTCGCAATGATGAAACGCTTGTGTCGCATAAATATCGTTTCAACGCTGACGGAAAATTAGTGTTGATTGTTTGATCTTTTCGTTCGGAGAAATTACTGAAAAGATAACAACATATTTTTTTATAGGAAAACAGGAGAACAGTAGGGATTGATCTGTAAAAAGCTACAGAATCAGAAAATCTACTGTTCTCCTGTTCTCTTGTCAAAAACCTATTATACTATCTCTGCCGGATTTTCAATAAGGACAGGTTCTTTCCCGAGCAAACGGAAGAGGTCGGAATTTGATATGGCGATGAATCCGCAAGGGTCGCCGTCGGTGATTACAATCTTTTCTCGCGCGGCAACATCTTTATCCATTACGAATGTCACTTCCGCCGCCTCCCGTCGAAGAAGTCCGAATGGCGTTGCAGCGCCATGACGTGTGCCGAGCAGGTGCATCATAAGCTCTTCATCGGCAAAGGATACACGTGGAATTTGAAGCGATGCACCAAATTCTTTGGTGATGAAGGGTTTTCTGGCATGAGTTACGTAGAGCCAAAACTTATTCTTCTGACGGTTGGTGAGAAGGATTGTCTTCACCGTATCGATTCCGAATGCACGGTCGATGTTCAGGCAATCATCCATCGATATTCCGGGATCGCTCTCTATTCTGGTATATTCGACCCCATTTCTCTCAAGCGACTCATATATCAACTTCTGAGTATCGTTCTTGTATTCACTCGGCGCACCAGTCATTATTTCGCTGGTATAAAATTCTTTCTGTTCTTCCATAAAAAAGTATTATAATAAAACATAACTTCGTTTATAATCCTTTTATTTTGCTTGATTCATCCAAAATTAGTATATTTGTTGTAAAATATTATTAAAGATATCAGAAGATGAATAAATTATCTAAAAATATTTCCATTACTTCTCCTTTACTTACCGCGCTCCGCGAACAAAAAGAAGCGAAAATGAAGGGTGGAATCTATCATAGAGTACAAATCGATCTCACATACAATTCCAATCATATTGAAGGGAGCAGACTTACACATGACCAGACACGATATATATTTGAAACAAATACTATCGGAATTACTGAAAGGTCGGTGAATGTCGATGATATCATCGAAACTACCAATCACTTTCGTGCAATAGATTACATTATTGATAATACTGATGGCGAGTTAACGGAATCCTTTATTAAACATCTTCATTTTCTTTTAAAATCCGGCACTTCAGATGAGCGAAAAGATTGGTTTAAAGTAGGAGACTACAAATTACTCCCCAATGAAGTAGGAGGAAACGACACCGTAGCACCGGAGAATGTCCATAAGGAAATTATGTCTTTATTGAAAGATTATAATGCAAAAAATCATCCATCATTTGAAGATATTATAGATTTTCACCATCGATTCGAGTCAATTCATCCTTTTCAGGATGGAAACGGGAGAGTTGGGCGCCTAATAATGTTCCGAGAATGCCTTAGATTCAACTATGTTCCTTTTATAATCACAGATGAGTTAAAAATATTCTATTATAGAGGACTCCAAAATTGGCCGGATATCAAAGGGTATCTAATGGATACTTGTCTAACCGCCCAAGATTTTTTCAAACTTATTCTCGACAAATTTAGGATAAAGTATGAATAATCTTAATTAAAATCATAACCTACTAATGAAATTCCATGAGCAAAAGAACTATACCTCAAATTTGGTCTGTGAATAAATTATTGAAATCCAATTTAGTGATTCCGGAGTATCAACGACCGTATAAATGGACATCAGATAATATCACTGATTTGATTCTTGACATACAAAAAAGTATTGAGGAAGGTCGCAAGTATTCCAACTTTAAGTATCGAGTAGGCACAGTAATACTACATCTTAATGATAGTGATGAATTTGAAATTGTAGATGGACAACAACGAACTTTATCATTTCTACTTTTGAAATTATACTTGGATCCAAGTTTCAATTGTGACCTTATGAATATTCGATTTACGAGCAAGGTTACTCAAAAAAATCTACATGAGAATTACATAACTATTAGTGAATGGTTTTCATCATTGGGAGAAGAGGTAAAAAAACTATTTAGAAAAGCATTAGATGACATTTTGGAAGTTGTAGTAATAATTGTGAATAAAGTACAAGAAGCATTTCAACTTTTTGATTCCCAGAACACGAGAGGACGTGCTTTATACCCCCACGATCTTCTTAAAGCATATCATCTTAGGGAAATACATGATAAGTATGAAATGAAAAATGCTGTTTTAAAATGGGAATCAAAAAGGCCAGAGGATATTAGAGAATTATTTGACTTACATCTTTTCCCCTTATGGAATTGGGCAAAATGCAGAAAGTGTGGCAATTTCACCACAGCACATATAGATATCTATAAAGGGATTGAGGAGTCAACAGGATATACCTATGCTCGTAGAGCCAATAAAGCTATGCCCTTTTTTCTTATTACAGAACCTTTTATTTCGGGGAGCGATTTTTTTGCGATGGTTGATTATTATATGCAAATGTTACAGAATATTAAAGAGGAAATTATTATGAATCCTTCTTTAAAAAGCATAAAACTTATTTTAACCAACAACAAAGATGTTGAAAATATCGAGCAGTTTGAATCTTGCTTAAAGAAGGATTCCAAGGGACTTAACTACGCTAAAAACTTGTTCTTTAGTACTTTGTTATGTTACTATGACCGCTTCCATAATTTTGATGTCATGGCCGTTAAGAAACTTTTTACATGGGCAATGATGATAAGAGTAGATATGAAGCACTTAGGTTTTGCTACAATTAATAGATATGCCATTGGAGGGGAGAACAATGAACGTTATAGTAACGCAATACCAATGATCTCTAAAATTTCTTATGCAAGAAAACATACTGAAATTTCAGGAATAAAAATCAATGTTATTTCCGAGGATGGAAATTCGGAACTATATTATAAACTCATCGATTTAAATGGTTTGAATTGATATGATAAAGGAACTGAAAATAGTAGATAAAAATACAATCTTCAACGCTGAAATAAGTTATATAATTCCCCGTTATCAACGTGCTTATGCATGGGAGGAGAAGGAGATTATCCAACTTATAGATGATATCAATGGTATTACACGAGATGAAAACTATTACATTGGATCTCTTGTGGTTGCAAAGATTGAGAACGAGAATGAAAGATATGAGGTTGTAGATGGCCAACAACGATTAACTACACTTTACTTGATACTTCAATACTTGAGGCATCAAGCAGATCTGCATATGGAGATATTCCATTCTCTTTCATTTGATTGTCGACCAAAATCTAACCACACACTTAAGAATATAAAAAATATATTAGCATGTATAGTTGAAAAACAAGATTATGATGATGCTGATTTCTTAGAGCAGTCTATTTTTTCGGGCTTAAAGATAATCCATCAAAAGTTTTCGGAGAAAGATCTTGATATAAACAATTTTATTTCCTGTTTAAAACGTGTGGTTCTTTACAGAATTCAAGTTCCTAAGAACACTGATTTAAATAGGTATTTTGAGATAATGAATACCAGAGGTGAACAATTGGAACAACACGACATACTTAAAGCCAGACTAATGAAACCTCTTGACACAAAACAACAAGAATTCTTTTCAAGAGTCTGGAATGCATGTAGCGATATGACCGGATATGTTCAAATGCACTTCTCTCCTAAAGAAAGGGAACTAATATTTGGCGGAGGATGGAATAATGAGCCATCCCAATATTGGAAAGACTATAAGAGTAGTCTTGAAATTAACATTGACGATGAGAAGTCATTGTGCGGAATTAGGGAAATTATTAAACCTAATTTCAAAGTGGATAATTCAGATTATCAACCTGATGATCAACGAATACGTTTTGATAGTATAATTGACTTTCCATTCTTCTTGCTTCATTCTATAAGAACATTTGTTAACCATTATGCCATTTCCCTGAGCAATGAGTTAGGAAATCTTCTTGATGATAAAAAACTTATTTCGGATTTTGAAAACGTTATCGCGAATGGAAAATGGAACGATAAGCCCATTTCAGAAAATCAAGCCAAGTTTTCTAAATATTTTATATTACATCTTTTGCACACTCGCTATTTATTTGATAGATTCTTTATAAAGAGAGAATATACAGGAGAAGACAATGAAGGGGAATGGAGTCTTAAAGAGATTCGCACTTCAGGATCTGCTAATCAAAAAAAAGCATACTACATCAATACCAAGTTAAATTATCCCAGGGAATGGGAAAGAACTTATGATTATCGCAACAAAGAGTGTTTGATGATTCAGTCTGCCCTTCGAGTATCTTATACTTCTCCTAAAGTAATGCATTGGATTACAGCACTGCTTTGTTGGCTGCAGGAGAATGATGAGTATCCATTGCTTATTGAAGAGGCTGAAAAAATTGCCCAAGAATCCATAAAAAATAGCTTCCTGTATAATGAAGATTTCAAACTTGGGACAGACACACCTCATATTGTGTTCAATTACTTGGATTATCTTTTATGGAAAGAGAATAAAACCGCTAATTACGACTTTGTGTTTGAATTCAGAAATTCTGTGGAGCATTGGTATCCAAAACATCCGTCTGACGGCGACGGCTTCAAGCCTTGGGAAGATAAAGATACTTTCGGTAATCTTTGTATTATATCAAGAAGCGTGAATTCAAAATTTTCTAATCTTTCTCCAAAATCAAAGATGACACAATTCGAGAAGATGGTTAAACGAGGAAGTCTTAAACTACGTAAAATGGGTGAAATTATGCAGACTCACACCAATCAAGACTGGATTCAACAAGAATGTGAAAGGCATGAGAACGAAATGCTCACAATTCTTAAAAACGCATGTGAAAACTACACTTAAACTAAATTTTATGAAACAACCATCTGTCACTGCTAATGAAATCATAGCTTTGCTTATCGAAAAGAAAGATGATAAGCAGAGGGATCATCTTATGCGTTTCTTCAAAACCGGGAAAGGAGAATATGGAGAAGGGGATCAATTCTTGGGATTGAAAGTGCCGCAGACAAGAGGGATCGTAAAGGAAGCTCGCCTATTGGTGAGCCTCGACGAAATACAAAAGCTTCTTCTTTCCGAATGGCACGAAGTGCGTTTGGCTGGTCTCCTGCTTATCGTTGAAGAGATGAAAGCTAACCTGCCCAAGCGCAAAGACAACTATGAGGCTCTACGATTGAAAGCGGAAAGAAGAAAGGAGATAACAGAATTTTATCTCAGGAATGCCCGATGTGCCAACAACTGGGATCTTGTGGATCTTTCATGTGAATATGTTATCGGACCATTCATCCGTTATTCCGACTCTCCGGATTATGAGATTCTATACCGCTTAGCAGAAAGTGACAATCTCTGGGAACAGCGTATCTCTATCGTTACAACCCTTGATTTCATCCGCAACGGCATCTTTGAACCCACCCTTCATTTAGCCGATAAATTAATCTCTCATCCACACGATCTTATTCATAAAGCAATCGGTTGGACGCTTCGCGAAATTGGCAAAAGAGATGAGAAAACACTCTTGGTTTACCTTGAAGACAACTACTCTAAGCTTCCCAGAACAGCCCTAAGATACGCCATTGAGAAGCTTCCGGAGCAGGAAAGGCAATATTGGCTTAAAAGAAAATAATAGCGGAGACGACTAACATCGCCTCCGCTGTTTTTTATATATAGTCTATCATTTGATTATGCTTGCGCTGCCCCCTTCTTAGCATCTGCAATCTCTGTCGGAGTGGGAGCTGCCGAATCCGGATTTATTGCAAATACATAGTTCTTGCGTTTGAGTATTGCCCAAATAAGGAGCACACAAACCACTGCCCCACTGAAAATAAATTCAAATGTCGGAAGTGTGGAATGAAAGATCTTTCGAGCAGCACTGTCCACAAAGGGAACCATCATTATTGACACATAGTTGGCCGAAAGCACATAACCGAAATATTCCACTCCCAGCTTGCGGTTAGGTGCCACATAAGTGGTCTTATTATAGATGATGGGCTGTATGATGCCATAGCCGAATCCTGTGACAAGCGAAGAAAATACATAAATCCAGAAATTATGAGTAAATCCTATCCCGAAGAGTCCGAGAGCACATAATGCCAGACTTATGAATAGAGTATTCTTGCCGAAAAATCGTTTCAACGGAGAAACAAAAGCTCCACATACTGCACACATAAGATAATACATCGCCGTTACGACCCCTACCTCCGTTGTTGACATTCCGAAGTGTTCCATACAGAAAGGTGCATAATATGATATTGAAGTCGTAGCATATGTAAGGAACATATACAGACATATCAGGCTCACAAGCATCCAAGTGGAAGTTTTTCCCTGGAAATGGTATGGAGCTTTGTCGGCAGAAGATCCCTTTTCATCTGCTGTCTCTCCTTCCACAGTATTTAGAATTCGATGTTTGTTGACATACTTCTGAGTCATGAATGGAAGAAGGGCGAGAGGGATAAGCGGGGTGAGATAGACCACGAAAGCCGCGTGCCAATAATGAGCCGCTACAATACCTACGTAGATATTAGCTACAATCACCATAGCGTTAGAGGTCGTGGATTTCAATCCCAAATCCTGTTGACGCGAACGTCCCATGAACCATTCGGAGATATATCCGGCAGCGATTGGAACAACGAGTCCGCATCCCAATCCGACGAGGCAACCCAACACAATCAGGGCGACCATGCTTTCTGCAAAGAAGCATCCTATACCCCCGACGAGGAAAGTGATCAGTCCCGTGGCAAGCACCAGAGTCTGTCTTGACGGAGTGGATATCTTCCCGGCAATGATTACTACCGGAATCATAAAGAGGTTTGGCAGCGACGTAACAAGCTGCGCCTCCATTTCGGAAGAATGGAAAATATCACGCAATTTTCCAAGCATAGGAGAAACTGCCAATCCCGGCATATTAATAGTCAGCGAGATTGATAAAATAGCAATAAGTGTAATGAGTGGCATCTTGCCATTCCCGGCGTTGACATATTTCATAGTATAAAAATTAAAATTTAACCTTTCCCTTACCCATCTAATTATATTTAAAACTATTTGTCATTAAAAAAAGTTGAAGGAAGATATCTTATTTCCATTATTTTGTGCAATATTTATAGGCATTTAAAAGAAATTATCTTTTCTGTAGCAATAAATTTTAGAGAGACAAAAAATGCCGGGATTAAGAATCCCAGCATTCAGTTTCTTTAGCAATCTGTGGTATCGTGGAGGAATGGTATACCGGATCCCGACCCTCGCGCAACTGACGGCGATAGTCTTTAAGCAAGATAATCGCGTAACGCCCAAGAAAGAGAATGGCGGCAAGGTTGCAAAGCGTCATCAACGCCATTGTGATATCTGCAAAACCCCATACAAGATCCAATGAGCAAACAGCACCTAAATATACCATCGCTCCTACAACCAATCGGTAAATCCGGATTAGAGTGTTATTATTTCGTATAAAACGGATATTAGTCTCTCCGTAATAGTAATTTGCCACTATACTTGTGAAAGCAAAAAAGAAAATGGCTATGCTCACAAAAATTGATCCATAGTTGTGTCCGCCACCAAGAGCCTCATCAATAGCCTTTTGAGTCAACACTATCCCGTCATGTCCTTCCGCGTGCATCCCGCTGCAAAGAATGATAAACGCGGTAGCCGAACAGATAAGAAGAGTGTCGGTATATACCCCTAAGGTCTGAATCAGCCCTTGTTTCACGGGATGTGTCACAGCCGCTGTGGCAGCCGCATTAGGGGTGGATCCCTCTCCGGCCTCATTGCTGAAAAGACCGCGCTTGATACCCATCGTCATTGCTGCTCCCACAGCTCCCCCTGCCGCCTGCCCTATTCCAAAGGCATCATCCACTATCATCTTGAATACGTGAGGAACTCGTTCGATATTCAACCCTACTATCACCACGGCAAGGATGATATATGCTATGGCCATAATCGGAACTATTATCTCGCTAAAGCGTGATATACTCTTTATACCTCCAAAAATAATGACAAGTGTCAGCACTGTCAGTATAACAGCCATCCACTCCCGTGGGAAGGAGAAGACTGATTCGTATGCCGAGGCGATGGTATTGGATTGCACCGTATTGAATGCAAAACCGAAGGTGAGGGTTATCAACACTGCAAATAGCACTGCCCACCATCTTTTGCCTGTTCCCTTCATAATATAATAGGCAGGGCCGCCCATAAAAGACCCCTTCCCTTTCACCTTGAACAACTGTGCGAGTGTGGATTCAACAAATGCACTTGCCGCACCTAAAAGTGCAATCATCCACATCCAAAACACTGCTCCCGGTCCGCCGATGGCGATCGCGGTGGCCACTCCGGCAAGGTTTCCAGTGCCTACGCGCGACGCAATCGAGAGAGCGAAAGCTTGGAAGGAGGTTACAGATGAATGGCCATCCCGATCGGCCTTCGGTTCGGATTTCTTACCTGATTTTACGAGGAGACGACACATCTCCCCTATCATCCGGAATTGGACACCTCGCGTAGCAATGGTGAAAATCAAGGCGGCAATCAGAAGGGTTGCAACCATCACATAGTCGGTCAGTACGCCGCTAACGGCGTTTACTATCTTTTCAATCAAAATCGAGTGTTCTATTTATGGAATTTATGTTTTTCTTCTATATTTGAACGAAATTTAATTGAAAATGTTTTGTTGAGTAAAACTGAATAAAGAAAAATGTCACAAACAATCATTATAATCAATACGATATAATTTGACCGTCAATTATCTGATTATTCTCACCATTTTGAGGGTCATAATTAAAAAAATATTTATCTTTGCATTTGATTATTATTAAAATAAACCAGATATGTCTAAACAAAATCTTTTAAGCCTTTTTGTAGGAATCTTATCCATACTGTTTGTGTTGCCATCCTGTCGGGTGAAGAGTCCAAAAGTGAATTATCCATATCAGTCCACTAATATTATCCAAAACACAACACGTTTATCACAGAATATGGATAATCTTCCTAAACTTACTCTGGAACAAAAAGAAGCAAATGAACATCTTCGAAAGTTTGCCTCTTGTCTTATGCTTGAACTCATTAAGAATGACCAAGGAAAGAATATATTGCTATCCCCTTTTGGGATAAGTAGTATCCTCAATTTACTTGCAAATGGAGCAAATGAGCAAGCAGCACAAGAAATCACAAATAAAATGGGTAGCGATCTTCAAACTCTTAATTCTTTCTTTTATCTCTTTGGTAGATTGATGCCTGATTGTGACAAGCAGGTTATATTCTCCTCCTCCAACTCAATATGGTTTAATCCAGTTCTTACACCGTCTCAAGCCTTTGCTGACACTATTAAAAAATATTTCAATACAGAAGTATTCGTAAGACAGCTTTCTACCAAAAAAACTCAGAAAGAAATAAATAATTGGTGTAAGCTACAAACTCACCATATGATACCTACATTCCTCAGTGAGCCTCTTGACGAAAATATTAATATGTTTATTGCAAATGCTATCTTCTTCAATGGTGAATGGACAGTGCCATTCGACCGTAAGGACAATACATGGGAAATTTTCAAGTGCTTTTTAAATAATGAAAAGAGGGTGGAAATGATGCATGGAGACGAAGGAATATTTTATTCACGAAAAAGTAATGGATACCTTATTAGCATTCCGTATGGTAATAAGACATATAAATTCAATATTTTCCTTCCCAACGAAAATATTTCGCTTGAGGAAGTGCTGATGGATGGCAAATGTCTAATTTCGACAAAAGATGAGAGATGCAAGGTTATCATGCCAAAGTTTGATCTAACATATGAATTTAAAAATATTGATAAAATTTGTAAAGAATTAGGAATAGATGCTTTATTTGAAGCCAATGCACTCTCAAAAATTTCACCTAAGTTGAGCTGTGGTAATATTTCACAAAAGGCAAGAATAGAATTGAATGAAACTGGTACAAAAGCCAGCGCCATTACAACAGCTGGAGCATTTCAAGAATTTTTACCTCCAACGATAATTGTTAATCGGCCTTTTATTTTCTCGATTACGGCAACTGATAATGATATTGTATTATTTATGGGATGCATCTATAATCTCGGATAGCTTATAATAATACCGATTTTAATATTTTTCATTGTTTTGGTGAATATCACAATAATGCTTATCTTTGCAAGAAGATAACTCTTATATCCTACGAATATGACCAATAATTCTATAAAATATCCTATTGGAATCCAATCCTTCTCCAAAATTAGAGAAAATGGATATGCTTATGTCGATAAGACGGCTTGGATTTATAAATTGGTCGAAAAAGGTTCTTCTTACTTCCTCTCCCGCCCTCGACGCTTTGGAAAGAGTCTGCTTCTTTCCACCCTGCAGGCATATTTCGAGGGAAGAAAAGATTTATTCAAAGGATTGGCAATTGAATCAATGGAGAAGAAATGGGATTCTTTCCCGGTGATTCTTCTTTCATTTGCCACATATCGTCCTTCCGATCAAAATATTGAGGCTCTTCTCGATAATCGTTGGTCGGAACTGGAATCAAGATTCGGCAAACTCACCGATACAGTTGACCCTGCCGAACGGTTTAGAAATATTATTCGGGCAGCCCATGATTCAACAGGAAAAAAAGTTGTTATCCTTGTTGATGAATATGATGCTCCGCTTGTGGCTCATCTTACGGATAAAGAAATTATTCGGGAAAGAGTCAGAGACCTGCTTAAATCCGTATATGTTAATCTTAAGGATCTGGATCAATATCTTCAATTTGTGATGTTGACAGGCATATCTCGTTTTAGCAAACTTACTATTTTCAGCGGTCTGAATAATTTAAAGGACATTTCAATGATCCCTGCTTGGAACGACATTTGCGGAATTACAGAAAATGAACTTATTGAGAATTTCGGCCAAGGGATTGAAGCACTTGGCGAAAACCTTCATACCGACTATAACGGAGCCCTGAAACTCTTGAAAGAAAATTATGACGGATATCATTTCACAGAGGATTCAGCCGATATATACAATCCTTTCAGCCTGCTGAACGCATTGAGCGACTCGGCAATCGACTCATATTGGTTTCGATCAGCCACTCCTACTTTCCTCGTCAAATACCTCAATGCCTCAAACGGTTCTCTTTCCAAGATTATGACTGAAACAGTATCGGCCAGATCTTTGGCTGATATTGAAACATACCGCACTTCTCCTGCTGCATTGTTATTCCAAACCGGCTATTTGACAATAAAGGAATACGATTCGAGAAGAAGACGATACACATTAGGAATTCCCAATAAAGAAGTGGAAACCGGCCTTTACTCCGAACTTTTATCTTATAATCTAAGGATAGATCAAGATAAAATGGATGGAGATATATGGGAAATCAAAGACTTATTGGAGGCCGGCAAACCTGACGAGGCATTAAAGCATATACGTTCTTTTTTTGCAGGCGTGCCGGGAAATACCACTGCCAAACACCCGGAAATATTCTATGAGAATAATCTTTTTCTTTTATTTAAGCTAATTGGGATAGATGCACGTGCTGAATGGTGGACTTCCGATGGGAGAATAGACATACTTCTGGAGATGACTAATTGCATTTATATAATGGAGTTAAAGCTTGATAAAAGCGCTGAAGATGCCATCGAGCAGATCAATAGGAAGGATTATGCCCTACCGTGGAAATATGATGGACGCAGAGTGTTCAAAATTGGTATAAATTTCCTTACATCCACACGCAATATCGATAAATGGATTATTGAATTTTAATATTATTGAATCTTAATTATTATGACTATTAGAAACGCTACAAAAGAAGATGCCTCTCTTATTGCAGATGCTATCTTAGAAGCTATCGGAGAGGAACTGACAGCCGGGTTGGCAGGAGAAGAACATACTTCTGAAGATGTGCATGATCTTTTCGCATCTCTTGCGGAAAGGGAGGACACCCAATATTCCTATCTTAATTCGCGTATCGCAATCACCGAGAATGGAAATCCTATGGGCGTTTGTGTAAGCTATGATGGCGCCGATCTTATACGCATGCGCCGTCCATTCTTTAAGGAAGCAAACTCTCGGCTTGGATGGGAAATGACTCTTGATGAGATTGATGCGCTCCCCGGCGAAACCGAACCCGATGAATTTTATCTTGACACATTAATGACTATCCCGGAATACCGTGGTCAAGGAGTGGCATCAGCCTTAATAAAAGATGCAAAAGAGAAGGCTATCAAAACCGGCAAACCGCTTGGTCTGCTTTGCGATATCGACAATTCACGTGCCCGCCGTCTCTACGACTCGATCGGATTCCGATGCTGCGGGCTTCGTCCTTTCGCCGGACACGAGATGAATCATCTCCAACTTTAAGAATACATCCTATACAAATACAAAGAACCTAAATAATCCGGGGCACGTTATATAGCATATAGATACTATGAATTACAAATCTAATGCCTATGGATTGGTTAATACAAATCTGTCGCGATAATCCCGCCATCCCATTGTTCTTTACAATCGGACTCGGATTCTATATCGGGCGACTAAAATTCAAAGGTTTCTCTTTAGGAACCGTCACCTCCGTTCTTTTAGTCGGAGTAATTGTGGGTCAGATGAATATTCCTATCCCCGGACCCATCAAGAATGTATTCTTTCTTCTCTTCCTCTTTGCAATCGGTTATAGCGTCGGTCCGCAGTTTTTCCGCTCCCTTAAAGGTTCCGGTTTGAAGCAGGTGCTCTTTGCTGTAGTGGAATGTCTATTAGTTCTCATCTGCACATGGGGTGCTTGCAAGATTATGGGATATGATGTTGGCGAAACGCTCGGCGTATTCGCAGGATCGCAAACCATCTCCGCCGCCATCGGCGCGGGAATCGATTCCTTGGGTTCGATCGGAGCATCTCCTGAAAAAGTGAAGGAATGGAGCAACCTCATTCCTGTAGCCTATGCCGTTACCTATATCTTCGGCACAATCGGTTCGGCTTGGATCTTGAGTTGGGTGGGTCCGAAGATGCTTGGAGGAATAGATAAAGTGAAAGCCGATACTAAAGCTCTTGAAAAGGAGATGAATTCCGGCGATCTCGCTCTTGACCCGGCATTCGTCAATGCTAACCGACCGGTGGCATTCCGTGCCTATAAGGTGTCGGATGATTTCTTCTCCACTTCTCGTTCGATTAGCGAAATAGAGAAATATCTTGCCGACCAGGGGAAACGTCTCTTTGTGGAGCGTGTGCGCCAGAATGGTGAAGTAAAGGAGATTTCTGATGAAATTAAGATCTCGAAGGGTGATGAGATTGTTCTTTCAGGTCGCCGGGAGTTTATCATCGGTGATGAACAGTGGATTGGTCCTGAAGTAAACGATGCCGAACTTCTTAACTTCCCTGCCGAACAAATCGACGTAATGGTCACCAAGAAAAGTGTTTCGGGTTTGACAGTCGAGGAGGTCAGAAGTCGCAAATTCATGTATGGAATCACCATCAAACAAATCAAAAGAGGTACGGTCACTATTCCCGTCTATCCGAAAACTGTGCTCCAGGGAGGCGACCTCCTGACAATCGTCGGGCTTGAAAGGGAAGTCAAAGAAGCCGCTCCCCAACTTGGTTATTCCGACAAACCCTCCACAGCCACGGATATGATTCTCGTGGGAATGGGTATTGTTATCGGTTGCCTCGTTGGTCTGATCACTATCCATGCCGGGAATGTACCTATCAGCCTCTCCACGAGTGGAGGCGCATTGATTGCAGGTCTTGTGTTCGGATGGCTCCGTTCTAAACACCCCACCTTCGGACGTATCCCGCCTGCCGCCCTTTGGGTCTTCAATAATGTTGGATTAAATATGTTCATAGCCGTAATCGGTATCACTTCTGGTCCAACTTTCATCAGCGGGTTGAAGCAGATAGGATGGCCTATCCTGATTGTAGGAGCCGTAGCCACAACCTTACCTTTGATTCTTAGCATAATTATAGGGGCAAAGATATTTAAGTTCCGACCGGCCATCAATCTCGGATGTTGTGCAGGATCAAGAACCACAACCGCTGCTCTTGGTGCAATCCAGGATGCTTTAGGGAGTACCGTCCCGGCTATGGGTTATACCGTGACATATGCAATAGGCAATACATTGCTCATCTTGATGGGTGTAGCCTTAGTGCTGATCTCGGCATAAGTCAATATAACAGTTGAGTTAAATACGTTTGCCGGTATCCGGCTTAAATCACTAAAATTATATTATGGAAAATACTGATAAAAAAGAGTTTGAAAAGAAACTCTCTACAATGAGTCCTTTTGAAATCAAGGGCACCCTCATAGATATGGCGGAAAAAGATTCACGCCGAAGCACCAACACATTCCTGAATGCCGGCCGAGGCAATCCAAACTGGATTCTCACCTATCCGCGCCGTGCTTTCTTCCTCTTGGGAGAATTTGCCATGGAGGAGGCCGAACGTAATCCTTATGACGCGCAATGGGGCATCGTGGAATCGCCGGTGCAGGATGGTTGTGCCGATCGATTCAAAGCCTTCCTCGAAAAGCATAAGGATGAGATCGGAGCAAAGGTGCTTAATCACTTCTACACTTATGTCACCGAGGAATTGAAAGCTAATCCCGATGAGTTTGTTTTCGAACTCGTGGATGGCATCACCGGCGACCACTACCCCACACCTCCCCGTATCTTGAAATATACTGAGATAATCACCCACAACTATCTCCGCTGGGCTATGGGCGGAGGCGAGGACAAGACCGAATATGATCTTTTCGCCACGGAGGGAAGCACGGCAGGAATGTGCTATATGTTTGATTCTCTAAAAGCCAATTTCCTGATGGAGAAAGGTGATAAAATGGCGCTCCTCACCCCCTGTTTCACCCCCTATCTTGAAATCCCGGCTCTTGATGAATTCGGATATGATATCGTGTATGTCAGCGCCAACAAGGTGGATAAGAATGGCTATCACGATTGGCAATACCCGAAGGAGGAGATCGACAAACTTCGTGATCCGGCTGTCAAGGCAGTATGTATCACCAATCCTTCCAATCCACCAAGCGTTGCGCTTTCAAAGGAGGTGCTTGATCAGCTTGTGGATGTGGTGAAGAACGACAATCCCGACCTTATGATTATTACAGATGATGTATATGGCACTTTCATCGAAGGATTCCGTTCGCTTATGTATGAGCTCCCCTATAATACCATCTGTCTCTATTCCTATTCTAAATATTTCGGAGCTACGGGATGGCGTGTAGCTGCAATGGCTCTCCGCCCCGATAATGTATTCGATCATCGTCTGGCTAATCTTCCTGAGGAAAAGAAGGCGTTGCTACGCAAGCGTTATGAGTCGCTTACGCTCGACCCGGATAATCTGAAGTTCATCGACCGTCTCGTGGCCGACAGCCGACTTGTGGCCCTCAACCATACAGCCGGACTCTCGACACCCCAGCAGATCCAGATGGCTCTTTTCTCTGCCTTCGCTTATCTCCACCGCGAGGATATCCAACCTCGTCTGATAGGGATGATACATAAGAGATTCAATAATCTCTGGAACGCTTCGGGTTTCACTCTTCTTCCTGATCCTAACCGTGCAGGATATTATAGTGAGATCGATATGATGGTCTGGGCTAAGAAACTCTATGGGGATGATTTCGCGGAGTATCTCAAGAAAAATTATGAGCCTCTTGATTTTGTGATCCGCTTGGCGGAGGAGACTGCTATCGTGCTGCTTAATGGTGATGGCTTCGACGGTCCTAAATGGTCGGTTCGTGCTTCGCTCGCCAATCTGAACGATGATGACTATATCAAGATCGGAAAGGCCTTGAATAAGATTCTTTCCGACTACCATGAGGAATATATTAAAAGCAAATAAAACCATATGCGTAAGAAAATAAATTAGGAGGACTTTTGGGCCCTCCTAATTTATTTTTAAAACTTGTCTCAATCGGGATCATACCATTAATTTCTTGCCTGATCCGAAAGCGTCGCCGACTCTCTCCCCAAGCGTAATATATCCGTTGTGAATGGGATCAAAAGTGATGAGGTCCATCTTCTCCATATCCGGTTTCCCATCTTCTGACAGATATTTCTCATCGCAAATAATGTTCACTATATCTGCAATGAGATAGCATCCGGTTTCGGATTCATAGAGTTTTTCGCTCACCTTGCATTCCATTGTCATCGGAAAGCAGTCGAACACCGGAGCATTGACATTCTCCCCTCTTTCTGACTTCCATCCCGTTCGTTCAATCTTATCAGGCTGTTTTCTGCCGCTTACCATTCCTACATAATCAGCTTCAGTCATGGTGTCTTTTGTGGCGAAAGCCACTGTAAGCTCTCCGAGGCGGTTAAGATTGTCAGTAGTGGCATGCGAACCGAGTGAGATAAAGATCTTGTTGTAATCCCATTGGCCACCCCAGGCGGCATTCATAGCGTTTGGTGTTCCATCGGCATCATATGTGCCGAGAATAAGCACAGGCTGGGGCAAAACCCATGCCTTAGGTTTAAAATTCTTCTTCATAATTTAAATAATATCTTACTTAGAATAACACAATTATTCCAATATAAGTTCCTTTAAATTCTGAGATTTAAAAACTTTTGAATTAGTTTTTTTGAAGATAATCATATAAATTTATATTGGGAAATGTAGAGGATAGTCAGTTAGAATTATCTTCCACAGCATACATATTTTTAGAATTTTTATTAATTTTACAAGGTATTTGTCTTAGAAGTATCTCAAAGTGAAATTTAAAATACAATAACTATCTGATACCAATGAGGAAACTAACACCATTTTTATTCTTTTCTATCATTTTGTCCGGACAAAATGCATATGGATGGGACTACAATAAGGTGATTTCCACCGACCACAGTTCGCTTGTTCTATCCGGAAATTATGGCGAAGAACCACGCTTCTCACACTACGGCGCAAAAGTGGATTCCGCTTCTGTTGGTTCAATCCACGATTTATGGGTCGGGATGAACCGTCCGGCCTATCCGGTTTTCGGCTCCGAAACAGAAAAGCCTGTTTCGCTCCAACTTGTCCACGCAGATGGCAACCCTACTCTCTTTCTTGCTACAGAATCAGTGAATACAATTCCCGTGGATGGCGGAACTCTCACCACTGTAAAAATGCGAGATAAGGCCTATCCACTTATAGTGGAACTAAAATACCGCACCATCAATGAGGCGGATGTGATTGAAATGTGGACCGAAATCACAAACAGTGAGCGAAAGCCTGTAGTGATCAAAAGAATGGATTCGGGCTTCCTTCCTGTGCGTCAAGGGGATGTCTGGCTCACTCACCTCCATGGATCCTGGGCTGCCGAGAATCAGATTACGTCTGAACCGCTCAGTCCGGGAATGAAGACCATACGAAATCTTGACGGTGCGCGCAACGGGCAGGCTGCTCAGCCCTCTTTAATGCTCACTTTAGGACAACAGCCCTCTGAGACTTCCGGCAATGTTATTGGTGCTACTCTCTGCTGGAGTGGAAATTACGACCTGCGAATCGACACCGAAAACGATTTCTGCCATAATCTGATGGCCGGCGTCTCATCCGAAGCTATGGAATATCGTCTTGAGCCCGGGCAGTCCATCTCTCTCCCCTCTTTGGCTCTTACATATTCCTCCGAAGGGCTGAGCGGAGCAAGCAGAAATTTTCATAAATGGGCGCGTGCAGGCGCCATACATGGCGGCGAAAACCCACGGGATATTCTTCTAAATAGCTGGGAGGGTGTATATCTGGATGTGGATGAGACTCGCATGAATGAAATGATGCGTGATTTTGCATCGCTGGGAGGCGAATTGTTTGTCATGGACGACGGATGGTTTGGAGAAAAATATCCTCGTAAGCAGGACAATGCAGCCTTGGGCGATTGGAAAGTGGATAGAGAAAAACTTCCCGGCGGAATTGAATCCCTGATAAGGAATGCAAAGGAAAACGGTCTCAAATTTGGAATATGGATTGAGCCGGAAAGCGTCAATTCTCTAAGCGAATTATATGAGAAACATCCGGATTGGGTGCTTAAAACTGCTAAAAGGGATTTGATTATGACACGCGGTGGCACTCAGATGCTTCTTGATTTATCAAACCCTAAAGTGCAAGATTTTGTATTTTCAATAGTTGATGAACTCCTCTCAAAATATCCTGAGATTTCTTATATCAAGTGGGATGCAAACACAAGCATAAAGAACTTCGGTTCTCAATATCTACCTGCCGATAAACAGATGCAGACAATGGTGGACTATCACCTTGGCCTTGAAAATATCCTTAAGCGCATCCGGAAAAAATATCCTGATGTCGTGATGCAAGCTTGCGGAGGAGGCGGAGGACGTGTGAATTATGGAGTGATGCCTTATTTCGATGAAGTATGGGTGAGCGACAATACCGATGCACTCCAACGTATCTATATGCAATGGGGCACTTCAATGTTCTATCCATCCATGACAATGGCTCAACATGTCAGTGCCTCTCCCAATCATCAGACAGGACGCCAACTTCCCCTTAAATTTCGATTTGATGTGGCTATGACCGGACGTCTTGGAATGGAATTGCAACCGTCTGCCATGTCGGATGAAGAGAAAGATTTTGCCAAACGTGCAATTGCTGATTATAAGACGATACGTAACACTGTACAGTTGGGCAATCAATATCGTCTGATTTCCCCCTATGATGATAAGGGTGTGGCCTCGCTTATGTATGTGGATCCGGATAGGGAGGAAGCTGTATTCTTCGCCTATAAACTCAAACATTATCGTTACCAGAAGATACCTCGATTCTATATGGCCGGACTCGATCCTGAAAAATCATATCGCATCACCGAACTCACCATCCCTTCCGATGACTCGCATTCTCATCTTGACGGCAAGGTGGTGCCGGGACGCTATCTAATGGAAATTGGATTCGAAGTTCCTCTCGGTAGCGAATATGCAAGCAGAGTGCTCCGATTGGAAGCTATCAAATGAACTCATTAATTATTATATCAAAATGGAATATACACCTGAAAATATCACTGAGTTAGGACCTGACGACATATTCGTATTCGGCAGCAATCTTGAAGGACGTCATTTGGGAGGAGCCGCACGTGTGGCGCGTCAACGATTTGGCGCTATAATGGGTCAAGGCGTAGGTCTGCAAGGTCAATCGTATGCCATCCCCACAATGCAGGGAGGGGTGGAAACAATTAAACCATACGTAGATGAATTCATAAAATTCGCCTATGAGTGTGACCAAAACACTTTTTATGTAACGCGCATCGGCTGCGGCATCGCCGGGTTTAAAGATGAGGAGATAGCTCCCCTATTTAAGGAAGCCCGACATCTTTACAACGTAAGGTTGCCAAAATCTTTCGTGGATATCATAGATAAGATGACAGGAAAAGAATCTATAGAATTGACAAGAAAAAAATAAAAGATAAGGAGATGCGGCATCCCGCATCTCCTTATCTTAATAAGAGACTGATTATAATAGGATCCTCCGTTCCTCAGCCACTGTGATTGGCGAAGAATGACCCGACAGAATAAGAGTATCATCCGGAAGGGTAAGAATCTTATTAACAATCGATTCTTCCAAAATTCGAGGATTTCCTCCCGGAAAATTAGTCAAACCGGGTCCATGCTGATAAAGCAGATCGCCTACAAATGCAGCTCGTTCTTCCGGAGTATAATAAGTGACAGATCCGGGTGTATGTCCCGGCGTATGAATCACCTTAAGATAGAATCCATTATTCTCCTTCAAACGGATAATCTCGCCGTCATGCAGTTCCTCATAATGAGGCACTGTCATGGGATATCCGGAATTTGCGCTGAGATTCAGGTAAGTGTCCGTAAGATACGGAGCTTCTTCTGTGAATACAAAGATAGGCGCATGAAGGCGTTCTCTCAAGATTTCAGCTGCTCCGAAATGATCGAAGTGGCCATGAGTGAGCAAAATACGCTCTATTTTCCAGCCATTGCTTTTAACGGCATCATAAATCAGACCTGCTTGTGCACCCGGATCAATTATAAAGCCGGCCTTCGAATGATCATCGATATAGAAATATGTGTTCTCGGCAAATACCCCTTGAACCTGCAATTCTTTTATCATAGCCTTACGAATTTAGAGTCTTTTCTCTCTTATAGAAGTTGACATCCGTCGGGACCACACTGATGGGGTCGCTCTCCGTCAGATTTAATCTCCGCGTTCATCCCCTGTTTTTTAAGTTCACGCTGAAGTGCAGATTTAAAGCCTTCTGTGGTCATTGCTCCGGGCACCGCAAAATCCCCATTGAATACAATGTAGGGAACTCCATGCACGCCGCGCATCATTGCCTCACGTTCATCAAAACGCACCTCGTCATCATATTTATCCGAGTTGAGAACATCTTTTACCTCATCCTCTTTCAATCCGGACTCAACAGCTTTCGCCAACAAGACATCATGATTGGCAAGAATTAGATTCTCTACGAAGTAAGCCTTAAAGAGCGCCTCATTCAAGCGTCCCACTGTGGCTCGGTCGTATTTGTCTTCTGCCAATTTCATCAGACGATGAGCATCGCGTGTGTTGGAGTATTGTGTTGTGGCATAGTTGAAATCTATACCTAATTCGCGACCAAGCTGCGAAATCTGTTCGATCTGCTCCTTTGCTCCCTCAAGAGAGAGACGATATTTCTTTGCAAATCTCTCTGGAGTGGAGGATACGACCTCCTTAGATGCTGTAGGATCAAGTTCGAAAGCGCGGAAATCTACCTGCACATCATCCTTGAGACCTAATTCTTCGATAGCATTCTGTAATCTTGTCTCCCCAATATAGCAATAGGGACAAGCAAAATCAGACCAAATTGTGAGTGTAATCATTGTGTTTTTCCTTTCTATTAAATCTATTATAGTGTAGTTATTTTTTATATTTAGCCCGATGATTTTACTATCGTCAAGCTGTGGATACAACTTTTTCAAGTATGCTGACGAAAATCTCCATATCTTCAGGTGTGGTCAAATCCTCAAGGGCTTGATGTCGCATATTTGCCACTTTCATTATCTTTGGTTCTATTTTCTTCGCCATATCGGAAAGATAGACTCTCAAGCATTTATAGCTTACAGATTCTGTTCTGACAAGTCCTTTCTTCTCCAATCCGGCTACACACCTGCATATCGAGGCCTTGTCTTTCCCGGTCATTGCAGCTATTTCACATTGCTGAATCCCATCGCTGCAATATAAAGCGCGAAGCACAAGATATTCAGTCGTAGTGATTTCCAAGCCTTCCTTTTTAAGGGCATCGGCAAGTTGACTGAGCAAAATCTGATAGGCTTTCCCAATCAGACATCCCACTGCGGGGCTTTCAATATGTGGAGTTTCTTTCATCATTCTGTCTATATAACGATTCATCATCCAAAATGGTTGACAATGCAACTATTATTATTAGATTCTATTCAAGAAAAATGTGAAAATCACATCGAAATTTCTTGGAATCATCGACTTCGGGAGGAACGTCAAACCAGTCGGTTTGTGGAAATTTCTCAGAACGACAACGGAATTCGATGACGAATCTTACCTATCATTTTGTGATAATTCCTAAAAGCGCAAGCTTTCTGTTCCATAACCATCTTAATTTTTAATTTCTGCGATAGTTTGGTGATCCTTCTTTTTAATTCTGTGATTGCAAAAATTTATTAAGACCCGCGATTCCTTTTTTCTTTAATTATCCCAATAATAATATATGAGTATCCTCATTAATCCCCATGCCTATCTTTCCCCGCCACTTCTCCGGAAAGCCCTTAGGCTTCCGGAGAAATGCGCAGAAAGATTGTCCAATTACGACAAATTAAACTTACACTAAATTTGTCTATAATTTAATCCCTCTCTCAATTTCTGAAATAATTTCCTTACACCGACTCTCGGTCATATTAATTTTAGTTCCCACAGCGATAAAATCAGTCTCAACAGGGAATCCTGTTCCATTCACCGATGTTGCATGTTGTCCATTATATCCTTCTTCACACGGCGTTAAATCATAAGCCGGAGCCAATCTCCATCTCCATTTGCCCTCATCGTCCTCCATTACCCTGAAACTAAAGTTTTTGCTATGATCGTCCTTATTATCTATCTTATAATTGAACACCATCCGTCGGAACATCTCCTCCACGTCTTCCTCCGATTGAGTGATATATCCCGTCAAAGCCAATATATTGGAATAATCTAAAATGGGAGTATTATGCGACACTCCCAATATCCCTCCTACTGTAGAAGTATGCAACCTTTCTCCCTTGTCGGAAATATCAAACCTACGCGAAGCAAAATAGCGTCCGTTAATCAGTCGATAATCCGGAACATCTATGCCACAGGCACGGGCCATCTCATTACACCTGAATTCTTCCTTTCCTATATTCTTGGAATCATAGATATGTCGGAATTTAACAAGCCAATGTCCGTCGGCATCAGAAAATATTGCTTTAGGTCGTGCCCCTCCACTATTGCCGCTATTATATAATAATAGACCGGCATCCTCATCCTGTTGTTCTTTTAAAACCTCCAATGCTCTCTGCTGGATCCAATCAAAGTCGTTTACCTCATTTTCCGAGGGAAGTATATTTGAAGGGGCGAAGCACAATGCTCCCATTCCATTATCCCCTACCAGACTCAAACGATCCAAAATCGTTAGATCAGAATCGTTTATTCCTGACTTGTATAAAGTCTTCTTTAGTAGGTATCTTCCATATCCATCAGGCAAACTATCTTCAAAAACACCAAAACCTCCATTAAAAGGCGCAGGCTTTGCTATAAAAGTGCCTTCTTTCAAAGGCAGTTCAAGGGGGGATATGCTAAAACCATCAATAAGCCAAGCCTTAGAATACTCGAACACACAGAAATGCCGATCAGGCGATAAACCCAATCTTCCAACCTCCCGACCTCTAAAGGATACTGTCAACGATTCTATTCTTTTCATTTCCTTGTCGATTTTCTATTATCGTATGCCTTTTTTTTCCCTTGGTTTCTATTAATCTGGTCAAGTTCTTCCATCGTAGAAAATTTCGGTTGGGAGAAAATAGATTTTATCTCGGATGTATAGCCAAGAGCCATCGCAAGCCTCACCAAATTATGCAGGGATATCTCCCCTTTCTGTTCGAAACGAGTTAGAGTGGCAAGTGCCACCTTCGATTTCTCTGCCATCATCTTTCGGGTGATATTCTTCTCTATCCTCCTTTTCCGAAAGTCGGCAGCCAAATCTCTTCCTACGCTCTCCGGATTGGTGAGAGTAAACCCCTCCAAAAGTGATAACATATTATTATTATCATACATATTCATCGCGATATAACTCAAATATTATCAATTACAAAGATAACATTTATCCTATAATTTTGCAACTATTTTCCTATATATTATCCAAATTTTTACTTTTCAATCGGCTATATATTACTCATATATGAAATGTGGCTCTCATAGGTGAAGCCTGAGAGCATAGCATATTCACGGATGCATGGAAGTGGCTTTCACTTTCTGTCTCGGCAAAACAAAGACGGCAGCCGGCTATGAACTTGTATGGTGGATCGGATTTTTAGCTGCCCTCTCAATGAGTATGTTCCTTATGGCTAAAGCTGCCGAACGATTGCCTATCGGCACTGTATATCCCGTATGGACCGGTATCGGAGCCGTTGGAGCCGTGATAGTAGGCATTCTCTTCTTTAACGAACCCGCCACTTTCTGGCGTATCTTTTTCATCACCACCTTGATTCTTTCAATCATCGGTCTGAAAGTGTTAGGATAAATTAATAAATTAATACATTAAAATAATGGAACATAAAATGAGACGTTTCCGACAGGAATTGCCAATTGAGGAAACAAAAGAGATTCTTGTATCATCTATACTACTAAATTAGATCATCTGATAGCCAATATTCATCATATTCATCTTCATTGAACCATCCGTATTCTTCAGGGCATACTTCAACATCATCAATACGAAACGTTTCGCATATATCCTTATCTTCTTTACCACAACCTTCAAGGGAGGTATTGAAAATTCCAATAAGACGAGAAGGTGAAAGTCTTTTTAGTCTTTCTTTAGTCAGATTCGTTCTAACTCTTCTTTCAGCGTGTGAATAAACATTTAAGGAACGGAGATATTCAATATCACTCGGACTATAATTATAATTATATGCTTCCTCTTTTGAATTATCCATTAGAAAGAAATCCATCTCCTCCTCATTGTATCCGGAAAGAACAACATCCATTTGATTCATTTCCCATCTTGCAAGCCTATACTTTCCATACATACGCATATACATCAAAGCACGTTCAAGAAATGCGAGGAAAGCCTTCTTTGGTTTTCCAAATTTTTTTATTACAATATTGAAATTAAGGTTTTCTTCAATGATATTTTTCAATTTTCTTAGGTTATCTTCTTTCATAGTGATAAAATTATTATATATCTTCACTAGTGTCCCATAAAAATGGGAGCTGGTTAAAAATTAAATAAATTAGGCCCATTGAGGTCTGATAGAACATTGAAATTTTGAGATTTAGTTTTGTTGAAGAGATCGACCAAATGA